>JBBQSX010000172.1:0-7968 GCA_038213545.1 Burkholderiales bacterium | reverse complement strand
CTGGCCATTGCCCGCGTCCTGCTCAAAAAACCCCGCTGGTTGTTCGTGGACGAAGCCACCAGCGCGCTGGACGAAGCCGCCGAGGCCACGCTCTGCGAACGGCTGCAGGCGCTGGCGAAAGAGAGCAACGGCGCGCTGGTGTCCATTGCCCACCGGCCCGGGGTGGCGGCGTTCCATCAGACGCAGTGGGCGTTCACGCCCGATGCGACGGGCGATGCGCGTTACAAGCTGGTGGCTTCGCCCACGTAACGCTCCCACCCCCGCGCCCGCAACTCGCAAGCCGGGCAGCTCCCGCATCCATAACCCCAAGCCTCCCGGTGCTCCCGGTCGCCGAGGTAGCAGGTGTGGGTGTGTTCCACGATCAGGTCCACCAGGGGTTTACCGCCCAGGGTTTCGGCCAGGCGCCAGGTGGCGGCTTTGTCGATCCACATCAGCGGGGTGTCGATGAGGAAGCGGTGGTCCATGCCCAGCGAGAGCGCCACTTGCAGCGCTTTCATGGTGTCGTCGCGGCAGTCGGGGTAGCCTGAAAAATCGGTTTCGCAGACGCCGGTGACGATGACCTGGATGCCTCGGCGGTAGGCCAGCGCGGCGGCGAGGGTGAGAAACAGCAAGTTGCGCCCGGGCACGAAGGTGTTGGGCAGGCCGCTGGCTTCCATGCGAAAGGCCATGTCGCGCGTCAACGATGTTTCGCTGACCTTGCCGAGCACCGCGAGGTCGAGCACGTGGTCTTCGCCCAGGCGATCGGCCCATTGGGGGAAGCGCTCGCGCAGTTCGCGCAGCACCACGGGGCGGGCTTGCAGTTCCACGCTGTGGCGCTGGCCGTAGTCTAAGCCCAGGGTCTCCACGCGGGGGAAGCGTTCGAGCGCGTGGGCGAGGCAGGTGGTGGAGTCTTGCCCGCCGGAGAACAGCACGAGGGCGCTGGTGTGGTGCGGGGTGTTGTGTGAGGTGGAGGTGGCCATGGCTGGGATCGTAGCGCGCGGGCCCCCACCTCTGCCCTCTCCCAGAAGGAGAGGGAGTCAACCACCCTCAGGCCATTCGTTCGGAACGCACGCCCGCATGGTCGCGGCTGGTGGCCAGCATGCGAATGAGTGCGCGGTTGGCCTCTTCCAGGCTCACGTCGTTGCGTTCGCACACGGTGCTCAGGCGGTGCAGCTGGCTGGGTTCACCTTGAGCGCGGGCCACGTCCAGCAGCGGGTGGTAAGGCCCGTCGTGGCGCAGCACGGCGTCGTACAAGCGGCCGGAGAGCGGCAGCTTGTGCAGCAGCTCGGCCAGCGGCGCGTGCAGCAGCTTGTCGAGGTGGGCAAACAGCGCGGTGGTGTAGACCTCCAGCCGCAGGTTGTCTTCAGAGCCGGTTGCCAGCAGGTGTTGCGCCAGGCGCGCGCGCATGACCATGGCCGCGCGCACGGGCTGCAGGTCGTTGTCGGTTTCGCTGCCGGGTGCCTGTTCGAACAGCCAGCGACCGAGCTCGCGAAAGCCCAGCATCATGAGCGCGTGGCGCAGCGAGCCAATTTCGTGGCGGCCGCCGTACGCAGCCGAATTCACCAGCAGC
Source organism: Burkholderiales bacterium (assembly GCA_038213545.1). Lineage (GTDB taxonomy): Bacteria > Pseudomonadota > Gammaproteobacteria > Burkholderiales > Burkholderiaceae_C > Hydrogenophaga. The sequence continues at coordinate 6,419 of JBBQSX010000172.1, read as the reverse complement.
AGGATGCGGTAGACCAGCACCGGGTCCTGGCGCACGAGCCGCTCCAGGCGTTCCAGCGAGCAGTCGTCGTTGATGGCCTGCAAGATCTGGCGGATCACGCGCGGGTCGCACGACACGGGCTGGTGGCGGTGAGCGAGCAACACATCGGCATCGGGCCAGCCGAGCAGGCCCCAGGCACCCGCGTCGTCCAGCAGGTGGCGCGCGAGGGTCTGGGTCTGCACACCCTGATAAAGCTGCGCCGGCGGCAGGCCCTGGCTGCGTTGGTGAAGGCCCGGGGTCGACTGTGCTTGCAGGATGTCGGCGGCCTCTTGGGGGCTGAGCTGCAGCAGGTTGCGCACGTCAAACCCGGGGGGCTTGCCTTGCCGCAGCGCGGCCAGATCGGTGCGGCGAACGAGGCGGTGGCCGCGCCGGTTGGCCACCGACAAGGCGGCCAGGCTCTCGGGTGCTTCAAAGGTTTCGGCGGGCACTTCGAGCCAGGTGTTGTGCACCGGCGCGCAGGCCAGCGCTTGTTGCAACAAGCGGGGTGAGGCTATCGATATCAGGAGCACCGGCGCGCTTTCGGGCCAGTCGTCGCCCAGCGCCTGCATGAGGTGGGCGGCGTCGACCGCGGCGGCATGGATGGGATGCACACACAGGCGCACCGCAGCCAGCTGGCGTTCGCGGTTCCACACGGGCTCGTAGCCCAGGGCCAGGCTGTCCAGGACCGTGTGACTCAGCATGATGGAAAGAACGTCAATTGATCACCTGGAACAGCGACAGGCGCTGCACCTGCGCGTACGACTTGAGGGCGGCTTCCAGCCCCAGCTGCTGGGTCTGGAAGTCCGAGATGCCTTTGACCATGTCCAGGTCTTCCAGGCGGGATTGTTCTGTCTTGAGGTCGACGCTGCGGTCTTCCATCAAGGTGTCGAGCGAGTCACCCCGGTTGAGCCATTCGCCAGCGCGCCCCCGGGCCAGCAAGACCCGGTCGTGCCCGGCGTCGATTTCGGTGATGGTGCGCGCGAGTTCCTGGGTGCGGTGGGCGCCGTTGTTGGCGCCGGTGTAACGCAGGGCCGCGATGGCGTCCTGCACCACGCTGAAAATGTCGGTGTTGGTGCTGGGCACCAGGTCGATCTGGTCGCCCGCGGCGGGTTGGCCATTGATCTGCAGCGACTGGCCGTCGAATTCGATGGTCATGCCCTTGGTGTAGGGCACACCGGTCTGGCCCGGCATGGGGTTGGCCGCCGGTGTGGTGACGTTGGTCACGGTGTACTGCATGACCCCGGCCACGTCGGCAAAGTCGATGCGGTATTCGTCCCCGGTGAGCGCGGTGGGGTTGGTGACTTCGCCCACGCTGGTGCTCACGCTGCCGGTGTTGCCGGTGTCCAGGCCGAGCGTGAAGCTGCCGTTGCCCTGCGGCACGCGCATCCAGATGGCATTGCCATCGAGGGCCTGGGGCAGCGAGGTGTTGCCCGCTGCGGCCTGACCGCGCTGGCCGTTGAACTGAACGCCGTTGCCGCTCGGGCCGTACAGGTCCACAAACGGCGTGGCCGAGCCGCCCAGGCCGCCGAAGAGTGTGCGCCCCGAGTTGTCCTTGAGGTTGGCCACGCCAATGAGTTGTTCTCGCAGGCCTTCGAGCTGGCGCGCAATGTCCTCGCGTTCGCTCGGTCCGTAGGTGGCGTTGCCCGCACCCACCAACAGGTCGCGCACCTTCTGGATGAGTTCGCCAGACTCCGCCAGGCCGCTTTCGGCCTGCTGCAGGCTGCTGCGGGCGGTGTCCAGCGAACGCAGATCGGCCTGCGTGCGTGAGAGGCGGTTCTGTGCGGTTTCGGCCAGCGTGGCGGCCACCGGGTCGTCGCTGGGCTTTTGCACCCGCTTGCCGGTGGCGATCTTTTCCTGCTGGGTCGCCAGCTCGGCCTGGCGGCGCGCGAGCAGGCTCACGGTGTTGTCGTAGCTGTTGGCGGTGGAGATTCGCATGGTGTGTTCCTGTCAGGCCGGTGCGCGCGGCGTTCAGCGGCCCACGGTGGCCAGCAGGCTGTCGAAGGTGCTTTGTGCAATCTGCAGAAACTTGGCCGAGGCCTGGTAGGCCTGCTGGTACTGCAGCAAGCGCGCGGCCTCTTCGTCCAGGTTCACACCCGACACGTTGGTGCGTGCGGTCTCGGCCGCGGTGGCGATCTGGGCCGAAAACTCGGTGGCGAACTTCGCGCCCTGTACCCGGGTGCCGACGTCGGAGAACAGGCTCACATACCCATCGGCCAGGGCCACGCCTTCAAAGGTGGGGCGGTCGCGCAGGGCCAGCACGGCGCTGGCATTGCCGGCGTTTTGCGCCATGGAGCCCGGGGGCGCCGGGTCGATGTTGAAGGTGTCGCCCGCGCCGGGGCTGCCGCGCAAAGTGAGGCTCCAGCCGTTGAGCACGATGGCCTCACCGGGCTTGAAGTTGTAGCTGGCGGGCGGGCCCACGTTGTCGGGCGGCGGGTTGCCGGGGCCCAGGCCGGTGGCCACATAGGTGCCGTTGGCCTGGAAGGTGAGGCTCACCGGCGCGGTGAGGCTGGCCGAGTTGGACACGGCGTACAGGCTCTCCACGCTCAGGCCACCGCTGTTGCTCACACCGGGTGTGACCATGACCGGGCTGGCCGCGGCCAGGCGGTCGGGCGAGCCGATGGCCACCTGCAGGTTGCGCGCAGCGGCTTCAAAAGGCCGGATCAGGATGCGGTCGCCCGCCGCCGCAGCGCCGCTGTCGATGTTGAACGTGAGTCCATCCTTGTTGAAGGCGGTGGGCGGCACGGCAAACGAGGTGCTGTCGCCGTCAGACAGGCGCACCACGCTCACGCTGCCGGCGGAAAAGCGCATCTCGTAGTCCGACGCCATCAAGGCCGTCGGGTCGTTCACGCTGGCGCTCGCCTGGGCGGTGCCTACGTTGGCGGGGTTGGTCTTGCCCAGGGCGGCAGCTGGCGGAATGAAAAAGTCCTGGCCCGGATTGCCTTGCAGGTCCACACCGAGGGCGTGCTGGTTGTTCACCGTGGTGGCCGAAGCCAGCGCCAGGCGGCCCAGCTGGTTCTGCACCGCGGTGAGGTCCTTGGTCAGGAAGTTCATCAGGCCCGAGAGCTCACCGCCGCCCAGCGTGGCCTCCGACAACGGCGTTGCCACGCCGCCCTGCACGAAAGACAAGGCGATGCGCGAGTTGTCGGCGGGGTCCGGGTTCACCGCGAGCCGGTTGGCGCTCTGGCCCAACACCAGCGGCTGGCTGCCGGCCACGAACACGCTCACCGAGCCGTCTTTGTTGGCCACCGAGCTGGTCTGGATGTGTTTGCTGAGTTCGCCCAGCAACTGGTCGCGCTGGTCGAACAAATCGTTGGGCGTGTGCGTGCTGCCGGCCGCTTCAATGATCTTCTGGTTCACCTTGGCCAGGTCTTGCGCGAGACCATTGAGAACGTCCACCGAGCCTTTGACCTGCTGCTGCGTGCTGAGCGAGAGCGCATCGAGCTGGCTGGCGGTGTTGCGAAGCCGGCCGGCGAACTCTTCTCCCTTGGCGATCACCACAACGCGGGCGGTGAGGTTGCTGGGCGACGAAGACACATCGGCCCAGGCGTTGAGGGTGTCGTTGAGCGCCGCACCGAGGCCACCGGTGCCGAGCGGAAACGCGCCTTCCAGGGCCTGCAGCCGCGAGTAACGCAGTGCGTCTGCGGCGGCCACAGAGCCGGCCATCTGGGCTTCGCGCGTGAGGTAGGCGTTGTGCGAGCGCTCAACGGTGGCGATCTCCATGCCCTTGCCAAAGAAGCCGTTACCCATCTGCTGGTAACCCGACGTCTGTTGCAGCACGTTCTGGCGCGAATAGCCGGGCGTGTTGACGTTGGCAATGTTGTTGCCGATGACCTGCAGGGCCGTCAGGTTGGCGGTGAGGGCGCGGGCGCCGATGTTGAGTGCAGACATGGTGGGGTCCTCAGCCCTGAGCGCGTTGCAGGCTCAGTGTGGTGTTGATGGCGCGGCTGAGTTTGGCGGCGTATTGCGGGTCGGTGGCGTAGCCGGCCTTCTGCAGGCCCGAGGCAAAGCCCTGCACCGAGCCGAGCTGGTCCATGACCTTGTCGTAGCGCGGGCTGTTGCCAATGAGGCTGGCGTAGTCGCGGAACGAGTCGGCGTACGAGTCGTAGGCGCGGAACTTCGCGGTGACCTTGCGCGGCTCGCCGTTGATGTATTCGGTGGTGGTGATCTCGGCGACCTTGCCCTTCCAGCCGCCGGTGGCCTTGATGCCGAAGAGGTTGTGCGAGGGCGTGCCATCGGCATGGCGGATCTCGCTTTTGCCCCAACCGGTCTCGTGGCCGGCCTGGCCGATCATGTAGCTGGCGGGAATGCCGGACTCGCGCGACACCAACGCTGCGGCCTGGCTGTGCTGGTCCACAAAACTGGCCTGGCGCGGGCCTGCGCTGGCGCGGCCCACGGTGCTGGCGTCGCTGCTGCCGGGCAGTGCATCCGCCGCACCCGCTTTTTCAGCGGCGTTGTTCTGCATCTGTTTGCCGAGCTGGCGCTCGATGGCCTCGGACAAGCCGCCGGGCAGGCCCGAGAGCTGCACCGCGAACTGCTGGTCCAGCAAATCCGTGCCGAGGTCGGCGCCTTCGCCGTCCATGAGGCCGGACTTCTGCGTGGCTTCGCGCATGCTCTTGATGAGCTCGCGCATGAACAGCGATTCAAACTGCTTGGCCGCCTCTTTCAGCGCGGCCTTGTCGTTGCCCTTGCCCGCGCCGTACCGCAACGCATTGAGCGCTGTGGGGTCGGCCGCGAGGCCGTTGCTGGAGAGGGCGCTGGTCGGGTTCATGGCTGGCGGAAATGGTGCGAAGGCTTCGACAGGCTCAGCCCGAACGGAAAATTGCCCAGGCCGAATGGGGACAAGATCCAACGGGCGAAGAAACCTCCGTTCGGGCTGAGCTCCCCCCCGGTCGGGCTGAGCCTGTCGAAGCCTCCACCCGAATGCAGGTTCATGGAAACAAGTGTTCCGTACAACATCAGATCACCTCAAGCTCAGCGTTCATGGCGCCCGAGGCCTTGATGGCCTGCAGGATGGCCAGCAGGTCTTGCGGCGTGGCGCCCAGCGAATTGAGCGCGCGCACCACGTCGGCCAGTTGCGGCGCGGTGTCGAGCTTGATGAGCGAGCCCTTGTCCTGCGTGATCTGGATGTTGGCCTGCTCGGCCACCACGGTCTGGCCGCCGGTGGACAAGGCGTTGGGCTGGCTGATCACCGGCGTGGAGCTGATGCTCACCGAGAGGTTGCCGTGCGACACGGCACAGGCGCCCAGGGTCACGGCCTGGTTCATCACGATGGAGCCGGTGCGCGAATTGATGATGACGCGGGCCATGGGAATGGCGGCGTCCAGGCGGATCTCTTCCACCTTGGCCAGGAAGCCCACGCGGGCACCCGGATCGGCCGGCGCGCGCAGGCGCACCACACGGCCATCGACCGCGCTGGCCACGCCCGCACCCATGACGCGGTTGATCGCATCGGTCACCCGGCTGGCGGTCTGGAAGTCGCTCGAATTCAAGCCGAGGTCGATGGTCTCGCCCAGCGCAAACGGCGAGGCCACGGCGCGCTCCACCTGCGCGCCGCCAGGCACACGGCCCGCGCTCAGGTGGTTGATCTGCACCTTGCTGCCGCCGGCCGAAGCCCCGGCGCCACCCACCAGCAGGTTGCCCTGGGCGAGTGCATAAATCTCACCATCGGCGCCCTTGAGCGGCGTCGTGATCAGCGTGCCGCCGCGCAGCGATTTGGAATTGCCGATGGAGGACACGGTCACGTCGATGGCCTGACCAGGCTGGGCAAATGCGGGCAGCTGCGCGGTGACCAGCACGGCCGCCACGTTTTTGAGCTGGATGTTGGCGCCGGGCGGCAGCGACAGGCCGAGCTGCTGCAGGTAGTTGTTCATGCTCTGCGAGGTGTAGGGCATCTGCGTGGTCTGGTCACCCGTGCCGTCCAGACCCACCACCAGGCCGTAGCCGGTGAGCTGGTTGCTGCGCACACCCTGCACCGCCGCGATCTCCTTGATGCGGATCGACTGGGCGGCGGCGGGCCATGCCATGGTGAGTGAAACCAGGACCAGGGCCACCAGACGCAGGGGGGGGAGAGATGACTTCACCGCAAATTCCTCAGTGGGCAGAACGAAACCCATTGTGGGCATGGGTCAGAAGGGGATAACGCTCAAAAAGAACCGTGCCAACCAGCCAATTGCCATCGCTTCACCCTGCGCACCGCGCCCACGCGACTCCACACGCACATTGGCCATCTGGGTCGAGGCCACGGTGTTGCCGGCGCGGATCTGCCTGGGGTCGACCGTGCCGGAGAAACGCAGCACGTCCACGTTCTGGTTCACGCCGATCTGCTTCTCCCCCACCACGACCAGGTGGCCGTTGGGCAGCACCTCTTGCACGGTGGTGGTGATGGAGCCCGAGAAGTTGTT
>JBBQSX010000171.1:0-7980 GCA_038213545.1 Burkholderiales bacterium | reverse complement strand
ACCGCCACACTGCGCTGGCCGACCTTGCGCTCGCACCGGCCGGGCGTGTGGTGTGGGTGGAAGCCGGGCGGCTGGAGCAAAAGCGCGTGGCGCAGATCGTGGGCGCGTTGCTGGGCGCCAAAGAAGGTGCGGTGTCAGGCGAAGTGGTCGAAGCCGCGCGTTGACACCGCCACGGGGTGGCCCGACGCATCGAGCACGCGCAGGCCCCGCGCAGCACTGATGCGGCCAATGCGCTGCAGCGGTGTGTGGCTGGCTTTGGCCGCGGCCTCCACGGCGGCGCGCGCGATCGGCGCGGCGGTGAACAGCAATTCGTAGTCGTCGCCGCCGTTGAGCAGGCAGTCGATGCGCTGGGCTTCGGGCAGCAGCGCCAGTGCGGGTGCGGTGGGCAACTGTGCCAGGGCGATCTCGGCACCCACGCCGCTGGCGACCAGGATGTGGCCCAGGTCGCCGGCCAGGCCGTCGCTGACATCGATGGCAGCGTGTACCGCGTTGCCCAGCACGGCCAGCAGTGAACCCAGCTCCAGGCGCGGCGTGGGGCGCTCCAGCCGTGCAATCAGCTCGGGGTGTTGGCTCAGGGCCTGGGGTCCGCACGCCTGTGTGGCCCAGTCGGTGCCCTGCATCAGCTCCAGCGCCAGACGCGCCTCGCCGGTGCGCCCGCTGAGGTAGAGGTCGTCGCCCACCTGCGCCTGGCTGCGCTGCATCGCGAGACCAGGGCGAACCTCGCCCATCACCGTGATGCAGATGTTGAGCGGGCCGCGTGTGGTGTCGCCACCCACCAGCGGGCAGGTGTGGGCATCGGCCAGCGCAAACAGGCCGCGGGCAAAGCCTGCAAGCCAGGCTTCATCGGCGTGGGGCAGGGCGAGGGCGAGCGTGAAGCCCAGCGGGCGCGCGCCCATGGCGGCCAGGTCGCTCAGGTTGACCGCCAGCGCCTTGTGGCCCAGGGCTTCTGGGTCGACATCCGCGAAAAAATGCCGGCCTTCGACCAGCATGTCGGTCGACACCGCGAGCTGGAACCCCGGGTGGGGCTGCAGCAGGGCGCAGTCGTCGCCGATGCCCAGCGCCACCGCGGGCCGGGTCACGTGGCCTTCGCGCTGGAAGTGGCGCCGAATGAGCTCGAATTCACCCATGGGGTTGTTCGTCCCCAGGTTCGCCCAGGCGCGTGTCTCGCGGGGGAAGCAAAAAACTCAGCGGCGCCACGCGGATGCGCCGCTTGATGGCGGCGCGGATCAGCTGGCGGTTCACCTCGCTGATGTTCTGTGCCTGCAGGGCCAGGCGGAAGGCCAGGTAGAAACTCACGCCCAGGTTGATCGGACCGATGGCGGCGACGCCAGCGACTGCCCACCAGAATGCAGGCTCGCGCAACACGTCCAGGCCGAGCGCAAAGGCTGAAGCCGCCACCTGGCCGGCCGACAGGGTGACGTGGCGCACGTCCAGCCCGATGCCGAAGAACTGCAAAAAGGCCGGGGTGAGGCCGAGCATGAAACCCAGCGAGATGTTGGCCGCCAGGCCCGAGATGTTGGTGCGGGTGAAATTGGCCCAGCGCGCGGCGCGTTCGCGGCCCAGCAGGCTGGTGAAGCGCGGGTTGTGTTCCATCGCCGAATGCAGCTTGTGGAACACGAACCAGTTTTCCACCCAGCCCGCCACGATGCTGGAGGCGAACAACAGCACGCCAGTGAAGGCCGCGAACAGCAAGGTGGGGCCGAGCAGGCTGCTGCTCTCGAGTGTCTGACGTGCTTTGGTGTCGTTGACCATGGCGCTGCCGGTGGTGAATTCGAGCACCGAGCTGATGAGCAGCACCACGGGAATCACCAAGCCGATATTGCCCGCGATGGCCGCCACCTGCGAGCGGAACAGGTTGGCCACCTCGTCGACGAAACGCCTGACCGCACCCACCGCCTTGATGTCCTTGAGCTTGGCCACCATGGCCGGTGCGGTCACGGCCGGCTGTTTGGTGGCCACCGTGAGGTGCAGCAGCATGATCAGCACAAACGAGGCTGCGTAATTCAAGCCGGCGGCAAAGCCGCTCCAGAAAGCCGAGAGGCCCAGGCCGTAGAGCGCAAACTTCACCCAGGTGGTGAGGCCGATGACGGCGCCCCCACCCGCGGCCTTGCCCAGCATGTCCTGGTACTCCGCGGCATTGCGGGTGATGTAGTGCTCGCCGCTCTCGGCGCTGCGCTCGGCCACCTTGGCGGCGGTCAGGTGCGAGCTGGCAGCGATCAGCGAGCGGATGCTGCGGTTGTCCAGGCCGACCTGGGCCAGGTCGGCCAGCAGCGCCACCGTGGCGCGTTCGGGCTGGTCGGATTGCAGGCAGTCGAGCAGCTCCTTCACCCGGAGCACACGTTCACGCAGCTGGCGCAGGCGGAACACGATGCCCACCGACACGCCGTGTTCCTCCAGATGTGAATACACCGAGTAGGCGGCGTGGCGGCAGGTGTCGAGCTGGTTGCGCAGCCGTGTGGCCGCCTCCAGCGCCTCCGGGCTTTGTGCGCCGTGCACGCGCACCGCGCGGCGCAGCGACTCCAGGTCGCTGGGCAATTGGTGGAACGGCTTCTGTTCCTGCGCCTCGGGCGACATGCGCACGCGGATCTCGGAGGCAAAGCCGGTCGCGCTGACCTGGCTCACGCAGGAAATCATGGCGTCCATCAACGCTACCTGCCAGAAGTCGGCCATGTCGTCGCCGGGCTCCATGTCTGTGCTGATTGCCAGGTCGCGCAGGTGCAGCAAGGTCGCGCTGTCCAGTGCCTTGAGCCAGCGAACGTCAAAGCGCCGGGGCAGCAAGAGGTCGAAGAGCTCGCCCAGGTCGTGGGTCTCGGGCGTGTGTGGCAGGGCCTTCTTGCGCAGGCGGTTGCCGAACTCGCTCAAAAAGGCCGTGCGTGGGGCAAAACCGTGGTCGGCCAGCAGCGGTGTGAGGTCCACCGTGGCCACAAAGCGCTGCCACCATCGGCGCCAGCGCTGCTGGAGCTCGGGGCTGGCCTGCACGCTGTCGAGAAACTCGCGCACGCGCGCCACGCTGGCCTGCACGTCCTTTTCGTCGCCGCGCACCCAGCGCATGGCGTCGATCAGCCACAGATGGCGTTGCGCCAGCGGCGCGTCGGGGTCGATGGCGTCGATGAGCGGGGTGACGGCCATGGACGAGGAGCCGTGCTTCAGTGCAGCACCCGCGACGGAGCGTCACCCGCACCATTGGCCCGCAAGTCGAACGCAGGCACCACAGCCTCGAATCGTTCACCGTCTTCGGCCACACAGAAAAAGCTGCCCCGCATGCTGCCCGTGGGCGTTTTCAGGCGGGTACCGCTGGTGTACTGGAACGACTCGCCCGGGCGCAGCAGAGGCTGGTGACCCACCACACCCAGGCCCTTGACCTCTTCGGTGTTGCCCTGCTCGTCGTCGATGATCCAGTGCCGCGAGATCAGCTGCGCCGTGGCTTCACCGGTGTTGGTGATGGTGATGGTGTAGGCGAAGGCGTATTGGTCTTCTTCGGGCGAAGACTGCTCGCTGAGGTACTGGGGTTCGACCTCGCAGGTGAACAGGTATTTGGGCATGGCCGGCATGTTACCCCGGGCATGCACAGCGCCGTGGGGCCTGACAAAATGCACCCGACTGTCCACTTATTCCTCACCACAGGTTGCCCATGTCCCACAACCCCAGCGCCGCGTTCATCGCCCCGTCCATCCTGTCCGCCGACTTTGCCCGCCTGGGCGACGAGGTGAAAAACGTCATCGCCGCCGGTGCCGACTGGATCCACTTCGATGTGATGGACAACCACTATGTGCCCAACCTGACCTTCGGCCCCATGGTCTGCCAGGCGCTCAAGCCCCACGCGAAAAAACCCGACGGCACGCCCGTGCCGATCGACGTGCACCTGATGATTCAACCGGTGGACGCGCTGGCTGGCGCCTTCATCGACGCCGGTGCCGATCTGGTGAGCTTTCACCCCGATGCGAGTGCCCACGTGCACCGCAGCGTGCAGGCCATCAAGGCCAAGGGCGCCAAGGCCGGCCTCACCTTCAACCCCGGCCAGCCCCTGGATGTGCTGGACTGGCTGATCGACGACATCGACCTCATCCTCATCATGAGCGTCAACCCCGGTTTCGGTGGACAGAGTTTCATCGACTCCGCGCTGCGCAAGATCGAGGACGCCCGCAAACGCATCGAGGCCAGTGGCAAGGACATCCGCCTGGAAGTGGACGGCGGCATCAAGCCCGACAACATCCGCCGCGTGGCCGACGCCGGCGCAGACACCTTCGTGGCTGGCAGCGCGATCTTCGGCAAGCCGGATTACAAGGCGGTCATCGACCAGATGCGGGCTGCGCTGGCGTGATGGCCGGCATTCGGGCCGTCATCGTGGATCTCGACGGGACCATGGTGGATACGCTGGGCGATTTCGATGTTGCCCTGAACGAGACCTTGAAAGCGCTGGGACGCCCTGGCCTCAACCGCGCCGACATCGAGCGCATGGTGGGCAAAGGCTCGGCGCACCTGATCCGTTCAGCGTTGTTGCACGGCGGTCTCGGTGCCGATGAGGCTGCGGTTTTGCAGACCGATGCCTGGACGCGGTACCAGGCGCACTACCTCGCCATCAATGGCGCGCACAGCGCGGTGTACCCCGGCGTGGTCGAGGGTCTCACGGCTTTGCGCGAGCACGGGCTGCCGCTGGCCTGCTTGACCAACAAGCCCCACGCCTTTGCCGTGCCATTGTTGCAAGCCAAGGGATTGCTCGGCTTCTTTGCCCACGTGTTCGGCGGCGACAGCTTCGCGCGCACCAAGCCCGACCCACTGCCCTTGCTGAAAACCTGCGAGGCGCTGGGTACCCTGCCAGCGAACACGTTGATGGTGGGCGACTCGCAGAACGACGGCGCTGCCGCGCGCGCGGCCGGCTGCCCTGTGGTGCTGGTGACCTATGGCTACAACCACGGCGACCCGATTGCGTTGGCGCCGCACGACCGCTTGATCGGCTCGCTAGCCGAGTTGGTGTAGCGACCCGCGCAGCGGCGCAGCGTGGAGACTTACTTCCTGGCTTTGCCCAGCAGGGCGTCTTTCAGCATCCAGTCGGCCGGCTTGGGACCCAGCCATATCCGCATCAGTGCATTGAAGAACTCGGGCTCCTTGAAGGGCTCGCCTTCGACCTTGCCCTTGATGGTGAGCACCGTGCCGGTGCCGGGAATCCAGTCGATCAGGAAGGTGTCTCCCTCGGTCAGCTTCTTGTGGTCGCTGAACACCTGACTCATGCGCAAGACGCCGGGAATGAGCTTGGAGAAGGCGGCGCGGTCCATGTTGTCTTCCATGCCGCGCGAGAACAACTTGCCGAGCTCGGCCGAATCGATGTCGCGAAGCATGGTGATGGTCATGCGCCGGGGGCCGGTGGCGGCCAGCACCGCTTCGGGCGTTTCGGCCTTCTGGCCCAGGTACAGCCCGGCTGTGTAGACCTTGAACACCGCCTTGTAGCGGATGCCCGCGCCATTGAGCAGCAAGGGCTGCCCGGCCACGGTGATGCGGTCTTCCAGTTTGACGCCGCTGACCTCGACAGTGGCGGCGCCTGACAGGGCAGGCAGGAGGAGGGCGGTGCACAGGATCGATGAGAGAACAAGCTTGCGTTTCATGGGATTCCATGTCGGTTGAAAAAGAACGGCCGTTCTATTTTTTTGATTGTCCCCTCAGGCCAAAACCACCATCAGAGGGTTTAGCCGTAAAACCAAAGCATGTCGGCCAGCACACCATCGAGCCCGCCACGACACACCACATGCCCTTTGCTACACTCGCGCCACCATGTTCAACCCATGCACAACCCCCTCAGGTGTTCTGCCGAGCCGCAACGGCCGGGGAGCCTGGCCCTGGCGCAAGCCAGCGTAAACGTGCACTCCCCCCGGGGTTGGCGCAGCGACCACCGGGCCCGGAGCCCGCCGCTGTCTCACCCCACCCAAGCCCGGCAGCCCCCCCCTGACCGGATGGCATGGACCCCAGCGCCCCGCTTGATGTGTCGATGACCCGACGCGTGGCCGATGGAAAGAACGAACATGATCACCGAACTGGAATTCAAGAGCCTGGCCCAGCAGGGCTACAACCGCATCCCGCTCATGGCTGAAGCCTTCGCGGATCTCGAAACCCCCCTTTCGCTCTACCTCAAGCTCGCGCACGGGCGCGGCGACGGCAAGCACAGCTTCCTGCTCGAATCGGTGGTGGGCGGTGAGCGCTTCGGGCGTTACAGCTTCATCGGCCTGCCCGCGCGCACACTGTTGCGCGCCACCGGCTTCGGCGCCGAGGCCAAGACCGAGGTGGTGCGCGACGGCGTGGTGATCGAGACCGATCACGGCAATCCGCTGGACTTCATTGCCGCCTACCAGCAGCGCTTCAAGGTGGCGCTGCGCCCGGGGCTGCCGCGGTTCTGCGGCGGCCTGGCCGGTTACTTCGGCTACGACGCGGTGCGCCACATCGAAAAGAAGCTGGAGAAAAGCTGCCCGCCCGACACACTGGGTTGCCCCGACATCCTGTTGCTGCAGTGCGAAGAGCTCGCGGTGATCGACAACCTCTCGGGTAAGCTGTATCTCATCGTTTACGCCGACCCGGCCCAGCCTGAGGCCTACGCCAACGGCAAGAAGCGCCTGCGCGAATTGCGCGAGGCGCTCAAGTACTCGGTAAGTGCACCGGTGGTCAAGCCCAGCCAGGGCTATCCCGCAGAGCGCGACTTTGCCAAAGCCGACTACCTCAAGGCCGTGGACCGCGCCAAGGAGCTGATCGCCGCGGGCGATTTCATGCAGGTGCAGGTGGGACAGCGGATCAAGAAGCGTTACACCGAGTCCCCGCTGAGCCTGTACCGCGCGCTGCGCTCGCTCAACCCCTCGCCCTACATGTACTACTACCACTTCGGCGATTTCCACGTGGTGGGGGCTTCGCCCGAGATCCTGGTGCGCCAGGAAAACACGGCCGAGGGCACCAAGGTGACGATCCGCCCGCTGGCCGGCACCCGCCCGCGCGGCGCCACGCCCGAGCAGGACAAGGCCACCGAGATCGAGCTGATCACCGACCCCAAGGAGCGCGCCGAGCATGTGATGCTGATCGACCTGGCGCGCAACGACATCGGCCGCATCGCGAAGATCGGCACCGTGAAGGTGACCGAAGCGTTTGCGGTGGAGCGCTACAGCCATGTGATGCACATCGTGAGCAATGTCGAAGGCATGCTGGTGGACGGCATGACCAGCATGGACGTGCTCAAGGCCACCTTCCCGGCTGGCACCCTCACCGGCGCGCCCAAGGTGCACGCCATGGAGTTGATCGACCAGCTGGAGCCGACCAAACGCGGCATTTACGGCGGCGCCTGCGGCTACCTCAGCTACGCGGGCGACATGGACGTGGCGATCGCGATCCGCACCGGCATCATCAAGGACCAGACGCTCTACGTGCAGGCCGCAGCCGGCGTGGTGGCCGACTCGGTGCCCGAGATGGAGTGGAGGGAAACGGAGCACAAGGCGCGCGCGCTGCTGCGCGCGGCCGAACTGGTCGAGGAGGGTCTGGAATGAGCTCGAAACTTCAGGTTTTGATGGTCGACAACTACGACTCGTTCACCTTCAACATCGTGCAGTACCTCGGTGAACTCGGGGCCGAGGTGACCGTGGTGCGCAACGACGAAGTCACCGTGGACGAGCTGCAACGCCGTCTCGATGACGGTCGCATGAACCGCCTCGTGATTTCTCCCGGTCCATGCTCTCCTGCGGAGGCCGGCATCTCGGTCGCGGCGATCCAGCATTTCGCCGGCAAGCTGCCCATCCTCGGCGTGTGTCTGGGCCACCAGGCCATCGGCGCCGCGCTGGGCGGCACGGTGGTGCGCGCGCAAGAGTTGATGCACGGCAAGACCAGCGTCATCACCACCAAGCAGGTGGGCGTGTTCGCGAGCCTGCCCGAGCAGTTCACCGTGAACCGCTACCACTCGCTGGCCATCCGGCGCAGCGACTGCCCGCCCGAGCTGGAGGTGACGGCCTGGACCGA
>JBBQSX010000170.1:0-8013 GCA_038213545.1 Burkholderiales bacterium | reverse complement strand
GAGAGAGCAGCCTGCGCCGGCTTTGTCGCCTGCGGGATAGAAGAGATGGTCCTCAGCCCGAGAACACTGGCCACTCGGGCGGGCTTGCTGTTGATGCTGGATGAGATTTCTCTGCCAGAAAGAAGAAGGCCGCATCCTTTGCGGATGCGGCCTTCGAGTCACTCATCAACAGTTAGGCAGAACGGCTAGCCGGGTCTGGTGGCTTTTTTTCGCCCGGGCGTCTTGACCCGGGACAGTTTCGACCAGCGGCAGATCGTGCCTCTGGCCGTGTCGGGCGTTGCCGGTCTCAGGCGGCCAAGCGCTTCTCGATCTTCGTTTTTGTCTCCTCGAGCTCCCGTGGCAAGTGATGGGCCAGCTGTGCGAACAGCTCGCTGTGCAGGACGAGTTCCTGTGTCCAGGCGGCGCTGTCGATGTGGGTGACGGTCTTGTACTGCTCGTTGGAGAAGTTCAGGCCATCCCAGTGAATGTCTTCATAGCGCGGGCTCACGCCAAACGCGTGTTCGGTGCCCTGGCCGCGGCCCTCCAGGCGGTCGATCATCCACTTGAGCACGCGCATGTTTTCACCAAAGCCGGGCCAGACGAACTTGCCGGCCTCGTCCTTGCGGAACCAGTTGACGCAGAAGATGCCGGGCAGCTGGGCGCCCTGGCTTTGCAGTTTTGCGCCCATGTCCAGCCAGTGCTGGAAGTAGTCGCTCATGTTGTAACCGGCGAAGGGCAGCATGGCGAACGGGTCGCGGCGCACCACACCTTGTGCGCCAAACGCGGCGGCGGTGGTCTCCGAGCCCATGGTTGCGGCCATGTAAACGCCTTCGGTCCAGTTGCGGGCCTCGGTCACCAGCGGCACGGTGGTGGAGCGGCGGCCGCCAAAGATGAAGGCGTCGATCGGCACACCGGACGGATCGTCCCAGGCCGGGTCGAGCGCAGGGTTGTTGGTGGCGGCCACGGTGAAGCGTGCGTTGGGGTGCGCGGCCTTGGCGCCGGTTTCCTTGGCGATCTGCGGGGTCCAGTCCTTGCCTTGCCAGTCGATGGCGTGCGCGGGAGCGTCGCTCATGCCCTCCCACCACACGTCGCCATCGTCGGTCAGGGCCACGTTGGTGAAAATCACGTCGCGGTCCAGGCTGGCCATGCAGTTGGGGTTGGTCAGGGTGTTGGTGCCCGGCGCCACGCCGAAGTAGCCTGCCTCAGGGTTGATCGCGTAGAGGCGACCATCCGCTTGTGGCTTGATCCAGGCGATGTCGTCACCGATGGTGGTGACCTTCCAGCCTTCGAAGCCCTTGGGCGGGATCAGCATGGCGAAGTTGGTCTTGCCACAGGCGCTGGGGAAAGCCGCGGCCACGTGGTACTTCTTGCCCTCGGGGTTGGTCACGCCCAGGATCAGCATGTGCTCGGCCAGCCAGCCCTGGCGCTTGCCCATGGTGGACGCAATGCGCAGCGCAAAGCACTTCTTCCCCAGCAGCGCGTTGCCACCGTAGCCCGAGCCGTAGCTCCAGATCTCGCGGGTTTCGGGGTAGTGGACGATGTATTTGGTGGTGGGGTTGCAGGGCCAGCCGCTCTGGTCGGTTTCGCCAGCAGCGAGCGGCGCGCCCACGGTGTGCACACAAGGCACGAACTCGCCGTCGGTGCCGAGCACATCGAACACAGCCTTGCCCATGCGGGTCATGAGCTTCATGTTGACAGCCACGTAGGCACTGTCGGAGAGCTCGATGCCGATGTGGGCGATGGGGCTGCCCAGCGGGCCCATGCTGAATGGCACCACATACATGGTGCGGCCACGCATGCAGCCATCAAACAGCGGCTGCAAGGTGGCGCGCATCTCGGCCGGCGCTTTCCAGTTGTTGGTCGGACCGGCGTCTTCTTGCTTGTCGGAGCAGATGAAGGTACGGTCTTCCACGCGGGCCACGTCTGACGGGTCGGAGCAGGCGAGAAAGCTGTTTGGACGCTTGGCCGGGTTGAGCCGCTTCATCGTTCCGGCGCTCACCAGTTGTTCGCACAGGCTCGCGTACTCCTCGTCGCTTCCATCGCACCAGACCACGGTGTCTGGCTTGCACAAGGCCGCCATGTCGGCCACCCACGCGATGAGCTGGGCGTTTTTCACGTAGGACGGGGTGTTGAGGGTCAGGCCCTGCATCACGGGTGAGTTCATTGAAAGACTCCAGAGGTTGATAACCGGTGTGCACCAGAGACGCCGACAGCCGCGGGCTGCATACGGTGCAACTGGGCGGCTGTCAGGGGTCCCTTGTGCTTGAAAGGGGCGGTCGGCGCTGGTGGCTGTGGGCGGTTGGCGCCTTGCAGCAGATGGGACAAGGGGCGGGTTGGTGTGCCCGCTGCTCGGTCCGTGTGTCGTCCTTGCCTTGATTTTATGAAAGTGGGCGGCGGGTTACGAACAGGTTACATGCAAAACCCGCATAACGTGATGCATTCGACGGTCTTCGATTGGAGCGCGCACCACCCAACAAAACGGCCGGAGACCCAACAGGGCGTCCGGCCGTTGTACCGAAAACGGGTGCTTCAGGCCATGAATACAGCGATGAAGGCCAGGAGGAGCATGAGCACGCCGCCGGCGATGGGCAGCACGATGGGCATCATGGGGACGATGGACTCGACCACGTCGTGTGGTTGGTCGCTGGGGGTGTGGTGATCGTGCTGGGACATGGGACTCTCCGCGGTCTGGTTCAAAAAAGTAGGTGGAGTTTAAAGCAGGCGATTCAGAGCAAGGCGCAGGTCGTGCTGGTGCGGCAGACGCTGCGCCCGTCGTTGGCGCCGACGATGTCGATTTCGCCAAACACCAGGTTCTTGCCGGCGCGAACCACGCGCGCGGTGACGCGGGCGTCCTGGCCCGAGATCGGTTTGAGAAAGCTGGTGCTCTGTTGCACTGTGGTCATGGGGCGTTCGCCGAGTTGCGTGACGATGGCCAGCACCATGGCGGTGTCGGCGGCCGACATCATGGCTTGCCCGCACAGCATGCCGCCCACGCGCGCGAGCTCGGTGCTTTGCGGCAGGCGCAGCGTCACTTCGCCGTCGGAAAACGACTCGACCTGCAGTCCCAGGGCCTGGACCCACGGCGCAAACCACGCCGACAGCAGGGCTTGCAGCGATTCAACGGACAGAGTTCTGGGTTCGCTCATGCGTATGCCTTTGAAGAAGGGAGTCGAGCGGCTCGGCTACAGAAGAGCGGTCTCGAAGCCTGCTTGCTGCAGGCGTTCGATCACCAGCGCGATGTGCTCGCGCCCGCGCGTCTGCAACACCAGCTCGATGGCGACGTTCTGCGCCGCCAGCAATGTAAAGGCGCGCTGGTGATGCACTTCGTCGATGTTGGCGCCCGCGTCGGCCACGGTTGCGGTGATGCGCGCCAGGTTGCCCGGTACATCGCGTGCGTTCACCTGGATGCGCGCCAGCCGCCCGGCGCGCACCATGCCGCGTTCGATGATGGAGGCCAGCAGCATCGGGTCGATGTTGCCGCCGCACAGCACCAGACCCACGCGTTTGCCGGCGAAGCGCTGCGGGTGCTTGATGAGCGCTGCCAGCCCGGCGGCCCCTGCACCTTCCACCAGCGTCTTCTCGATCTCCAGCAGCATCACAATGGCCTGCTCGATGTCGCCCTCGTCAACCAGCAGCAGGTCGTCCACCTTCTGGCGCACGATGGCCTCGGTGATCACGCCCGGCGTGCCCACGGCAATGCCTTCGGCAATGGTGCTCGTGCCCTGTGGCAGGTGCGTGCCCTTGATCGCGTTGACCATGGCGGGAAAGCGCTCTGTCTGCACGCCGATGATCTCGATGTCGGGTCTGATCGCCCTGGCCGCGGTGGCCATGCCGGCGATCAGGCCGCCGCCGCCGATGGCCACGACCAATGTGTCGAGATCGGGTTGCTCGCGCAGCATTTCCAGTGCTACCGTGCCCTGACCAGCCACGATATCCTGGTCATCGTAGGGGTGCACGAACACCAGGCCCTGCCGCGCTGCCAGTTCACGCGCATGGCTGCGGGATTCTTCCAGCGTGTCGCCGTGCAGCACCACCTCGGCACCGAAGCCCCGCGTGCGTTCCACCTTCACACCGGGCGTGAAGCGCGGCATGACGATCACCGCCCGCAGGCCCAAGCGCTGGGCGTGGTAAGCCACACCTTGGGCGTGGTTGCCTGCGCTCATGGCGATCACGCCGCGTGCGCGCTCGTCGGTGCTGAGCTGCGCGAGCTTGTTGCAGGCACCGCGTTCCTTGAACGAGGCGGTGTACTGCAGGTTCTCGAACTTCAGAAACACCTGGCAGCCGGTGAGCTGCGAGATGGTGCGCGATTCGACGAAGGGGGTGTCCAGCACCTGCCCGACCAGGCGGGCGGCAGCGGCTTGAATGTCTTGGAGTTCCAGCATCGCGCGATTGTGAACCGGCGGCGGCGGCTCGAGCGGAGTGAAAGCCGGACAAATCCCACAAACACCGCCCATCACTCGCTTCCATGAATCATGAAGCTGGGTTATGGTCCATTTGAATGCCGGATGTCCCGGCACGGCGTCACTGGAAGCACGTTCTGGAGGTGTCTGGATGAGCAAGCGTTCCGTGCAGCCCGCTGTCACTGCGGGCCGCACCCCGACCGACCCGCGAGAGGGCCGTGCGCCCTTCGTGGGCGAGGGTCGCGTGTTCGTGCCGCACGGCCTGCGCCAGGCGCCGGTGCTCGACCTCATGTGCTCTCACTTCGTGCTCACCCTGGCCGCACGCCAGGGCCCGCGCTTCAACGTGCGGCGCGACCTCAACACCCTGCTCTCGCTGGCTGGCCGGCATCTGGTCTGGCCGCTGACGGTGATGTCGCGATTGCGCGAGTTTCTGCAGCGCCGCTGCAAGGACAACGAACTCTGGAGCGGCCACGACAAGCTGCCCACCAACGCCTTCATGGAGCGCTACGGTGTATGGCGCGGACCGTACGAGGAAGGCACGCTGTTCTTCTACCTCGACGAGTACGCCAAGGAGTCGCCCAAAGACCTGCTCTCGGTGCTGGCGGTCACTGGCGAATGGCTGAGCCATTCGCTCAAAAAACAGTCCACGCTGGTGGAAAAAAACATCGACGCGCTCGCTGGCTTGCTGCAGCTCAACCGCGCCGAGCGCGCGCTGCTGCTTTACGGCACGTTGGCGCGCTACCAGCGCGACCTGCGCTCCATCCTGGTGGAGTTCAAGGTGAACAACGCGCCGGAGGCGTACGCGGCCATTGCCGACGTGGCGGGTGTGAAGGCCAGTGAAGTGGGCGAAGCGCTGCGCGCTGGCTCGCGGCTGGAGCGCATCGGCATGGTGGAAAACCTGATCTCCGAGCACAACATCACCGACCTGGCCGACCTCATGAAGGTCAGCGAAAAACTGCCGCCGGTGTTGATGCGCGAGTACCGCACACAGAGCGAGCTCATGGCGGTGTTCACCCGCCCGGCCGCGCGCTCGGCGCTCAGCCCGAAAGACTTCGACTACGTGGGTGAAGACGTGCGCCTGCTGTGCGGCTTGCTGCGCGAAGCGGTGGCGCGCAAGGAGCCGGGCGTGAACGTGCTGATGTACGGCCCGCCCGGCACCGGCAAGACCGAACTCGCCCGCGTGGTTGCGCAGGCCGCCGGCCTGGAACTCTTTGAAGTGGAATACGCCGACCGCGACGGCAACGCGCTCTCAGGCCGCGACCGCTACCGCTCGCTGCAGATTGCCCAGGTGTTCCTGAAAGGCACCGCGCATTCGGCGCTGCTGTTCGACGAGGTCGAAGACGTGTTTCCACCGATCTCCAGCGAGGCGGCGCAGATCATGGCGCGCGCCGAACACGTGGCGGCCTCGCACACCGGCAGCGTCAGCGGCAAGGCCTGGGTCAACCAGATCCTGGAAACCAACGCCGTGCCCACGATCTGGGTGACCAACCGCATCGAGCAGATCGACCCCGCTTTTCGGCGGCGTTTCGCTTACCACCTCGAGCTCAAGAGCCCGCCGCCCGGCGCGCGCGAGCAGCTGGTGCGCAAGACGCTCGAAGGTGCGCCGGTGTCCGACGCGCTGGTGGCTCGACTCACCGAGCGCAAGGGCCTCACGCCCGCGCAGATCCGCACCGCTGTGCGTTTTGCCGAACTCGCCGCCAGTCCGGTCAAACCCTCGGCCCGTCGCAGCGCCAGGGTCCGCGCCGCACAGGCGCCGGTGCTCGACGACCTGATCGAGCGGCAGCTGAAGAACGCCGACCTGGCCCTGGGCCGCAAGCCCGACCTGGTGCAGCGCCCCAGCGTCACGCAGTACAGCCTGGACATGCTCAACGTGGAGTCGCGCTATGAGCTGTCCCGCGTGATCGCCGCGCTCAAGGCACGCGGCCATGGCTGCCTGTGTTTTCACGGCGCGCCCGGCACCGGCAAGACCGCGCTGGCCGAGCACCTGGCCCAACAGCTGGAGCGTCCGCTGATGATCCGCCGCGCCAGCGATCTGGTGAGCAAGTTCGTGGGCGAAACCGAGCAGCAGATGGCGGCCATGTTCCGCGAGGCCGAGGCCGAGAAGGCGGTGCTCCTGCTCGACGAGGCCGACAGCTTTCTGCAGGACCGCCGAGGCGCGCAGCGCACCTACGAAGTGACCGAGGTCAACGAGATGCTGCAGGGTATGGAGCGCTTTGCCGGTATCTTCATCTGCACCACCAACTTGATGGACCGCATCGACCAGGCGGCGCTGAGGCGCTTCACCTTCAAGATCCGCTTCAAGCCGCTAACCGCCGCGCAGCGCGAAACCATGTTCGTTGTGGAAGCTCTGGAGGGCGTTGCGTCGCGGCTGGACCCCGCGCATGCTGTGCGCCTCGCCAAGCTCGACCAGCTGTGCCCGGGCGACTTTGCCGCGGTGAAGCGGCAGGTGGAAATCCTCGCCGAAGCATTGGAGCCCGAGGAGTTCGTCGCCCAGCTTGAAGCCGAACACCGCATCAAGCCCGAGGTCCGCGAGGCCCGCAGCATGGGATTCACTTGAGCCCACCCCATCGCTGGCGCGCAGACTGAAGGGCACAATTCACCGATGTGCCAACTTCTCGGTCTCAACTGCGCCACCCCCACCGACGCCTCGTTCAGCTTCACCGGCTTCTGCCAGCGCGGTGGCAACACCGACCACCACGCCGATGGCTGGGGCATCGCGTTCTTTGAAGGCAAGGGCCTGCGCCTCTTCATCGACCACGCGAGCGCCGCGCAATCGCCCATGGCGACCTTTCTGCAAAGCTACCCGCTCAAGAGCCGCAACATCATTGCCCACGTGCGCAAGGCCACCATTGGCGAGGTGTCGCTGGAGAACGCTCACCCATTCGTGCGTGAACTCTGGGGTCGGCAGTGGGTGTTCGCGCACAACGGTGACCTGAAGGACTACTTTCCCCACCTGCACAGCCACTTCCGCCCGGTGGGCACCACCGACAGCGAGCGCGCCTTCTGCTGGCTGATGCAGGAGCTGGCCAAGTCGCACGCCAGCTTGCCCAGTGTGGAAGAGCTCACCCTCACGCTGCGCGAGCTCGTGCCCCAGGTGCGCAGTTTCGGCACCTTCAACTTCCTGCTCTCCAACGGCGAAGCCTTGTGGGCGCACTGCAGCACCAAGCTGCACTGGCTGGTGCGCCAGCACCCGTTTGCCCAGGCCACGCTGATGGACCAGGACTGGACGGTGAACTTCGCCGATCTCAACCACCCCGGCGATCGTGCAGCGGTGGTGGTGACCACGCCGCTGACCAGCAACGAAGAGTGGATGGCCTTCCAGCCCGACGAGCTCAAGGTGTTCGTGGACGGCTTGCCGCTGGAGTCGGCTGCATGAACGCCTGGATGGTGCTCGGCCTGGCCATCGTGGCTGAGGTGATCGGAACCACTGCCTTGAAGGCAAGTGAAAGCTTCACGCGGCTGGTACCGTCGCTCATCGTCGTTGCGGGGTATGGCGTGGCGTTTTACTGCCTCTCGCTGGTGCTCAAGAGCGTGCCGGTGGGCATTGCCTATGCCGTCTGGTCGGGCCTGGGCATCGTGCTGATCACGGCGGTGGCCTGGTTGCTCTATGGTCAGCGGATCGACCTGGCCGGCC
>JBBQSX010000169.1:0-8077 GCA_038213545.1 Burkholderiales bacterium | reverse complement strand
GCAATCTTCTTCTCGCGTGCCGCAATGGCGTCCAGCACCGGCTGGTACAGGAAGCGACGCATCAACCACACCAGGATGATGAAGTTCAGCACCTGGGCGCCAACGGTGAACCAGTCGATGAGCACGGCTTACTTCCCCGCTGCCTGGGCGACGGCGGCCAATGCCGCATTCCAGAACGGATTGGCGAAGATCAGGATCATCGACACCACGAAGCAATAGATGGCGGTGGATTCGATCATGGCCAGGCCCACGAACAGCGTGCGGGTGATGGTGGCCGACGCATCGGGTTGTTGGGCCAGGGAGGTGAGCGCAACAGCCACCGCCCGGCCCTCGGCCAACGCGGGCCCCATGGTGCCGAAGCCGGTGGTGAGGCCTGCCATGACGATGGACGCGATGGCGATCCAGGTGAGAGAGTCCATGAAGTGCTTTCTGAAGGTTGCATGCAGGGTCGCAAAGCGAGTCAGTCAGCCGGCCCTGGGGTCGGTTGGGTCTGGGGCTTCTTGTTCCCGGTACTGCGGGTTGCAGCAGCGATGTACACCGCTGCCAGGATGGTGAAGATGTAAGCCTGCACCATGCCCGTGAGCAGGCCCAGCACCGTCATCACGATGGGAAAGAAGAAGGGCGTGATCGACAGCAGGATGGCGATGATCATGGAGCCGCTCATCATGTTGCCGAACAGGCGCACCGCCAGCGCCAGCGTGCGCGAAGCCTCGCTGATGATGTTGAAAGGCAGCATGACCGGCGTCGGCTCCATGTACGACTTCAGGTAGCCACCCAGGCCCCGCCCGGAGATGCCGAACAACGGCACCGCCACCAGCACGCACAGGGCCAGCGCCACCGTGGTCGACAGCGAGGCGGTGGGCGGCTCGTACCCGGGGATCACGGTGGCCAGCGCCGCCGATGCAACAAACAGGAAGAGCGTGCCCAGAAAAGCGATGTAGTGGCGGGGCTGTTTCAGACCCACGTCTTCAATCTGGGCCACGATGGTGGTGACAACGATCTCCAGCAGGTTCTGCCACCGGGAGCGTTCATGGCCCGTCACCAGCTTGCGCGTGATCAGCGCAGCACCCACCACCAACACCGCCATCAGAGCCCAGGTGAACACGATGGTGGCGTTCAGCTTGGCGAAGCCGTATTGCCAGAAGACCCAGGCATCGGGTGTCAGCCTCATGGCAGCTCCAGCGTGCTCGTGGCGGGCCGGGTGAGTCGCAGGACCAGGCTGCGCGCCAGCACAAAACCCAGCAGGCACAGTGCCAGCCGCAGGGGTTGCCCGGCACCCACGGCGTAGAAGCCTGCCAGCACGAGGGCTGTGCGCAAGACCATGCTGACCAGAAACCAGCGTGCGGGCCTCACCGACGTGGCTCCGCGACGCACCGTCCACCAAAGCCCGCCGAAGAAAACAGTGCCCAGTGCTGTGCCAGCCAGCAGCGCAGTGATCAAGACCCAGGTTCCCATGGCGGGGTCATTCATGGCCGTCCTCCGGTTCGTCGTGCATGGCCCGTTCTTCGCTGGCGACCCAGTGCCAGGCGTTGAGACAGCCCAGTCCGAGCCCGGCCACCAACAAGGCCAGGGTCCACGTGCGGCCGCCGGGATAGCGCTGGTCCAGCCACAGGCCCAGCGCCGCGCCCAACAGCGTGGGCATGACCACCGACCATCCGATCAAGCCCATCATGCCCAGGCCAAACCAGACGCCCGGCGAGCCATGTCGGCGGGCCTTGAGCTTGCGCTGCGCCTGCGCGCCCACCTGCCTGGCCAGCGGTGAAGTGCCCGATGTGGGGTCATGCGACTTGCGCCCGGAGTCCTGCGTCATGACGGGCGATCGCTCAGCATCGCAAAGCGGCGCAGAAAACCAGCCTCCAGCTGGGCCATCGATGTCCGCATGGCTTGCTCTTGTGCGTCGAGCGTGAGGAACTCCTGCTCGACCGCTTCGCGCAGCCGGCTCAAGTCGTTGCCGCGCAGCGCTCGGCGCACAGACACCAGCACCTCATGGCCCGTCTTGACGAGCACACCGTCGTCCAGCGCCAGAAAGACCTCGCCGTGCGCTTCCGACTCGAAGCTCAGGATGCCTGGCACCAGCGCCGCCACACAGTCCAGCCGCTGCGGCAGCAGGCCAAACGACCCCTGTGCTGTCTCGACCACGATGCTGCGCACACCCGTTTCCTCGGTGAACACCTCGAAGGGCAGCAGCACCTTAAGCGTCATCGGCGGCATGGGCTTCCTCCTCGGCGGGCTGTTCGTCGGCGGCTTTTGTGTTCTTCCCCTTGGCTTTTGTTTTGGCCTCGTCCACCGCGCCGATCATGTACAGCGCACTCTCGGGCAGGTCCTTGAACTCGTCGGCCAGGATGCGTTCGCACCCGTCCAGCGCATCCTTCAAGCTGACCAGCTTGCCGCCCAGGCTGGTGAACTGCTCGGTGGTGAAAAAGGGCTGTGTGAGAAAGCGTTCCAGACGCCGTGCCCGGGCGACCACCTTGCGGTCGTCGGGCGACAACTGCTCCAGGCCCAGCATGGCGATGATGTCTTTGAGCTCGGCGTATTGCGCCAGCGTTCGCCGTATGGCTTGGGCCAGCCTGTAGTGGCGTTCACCCACAATGCCCGGCGTGACCATTTTCGAGCTCGACTGCAACGGGTCGATGGCCGGAAACAGGCCCTCGCTGGCGCGCTTGCGCGACAGCACGATGGAAGCCGACAGATGCGAGAACGTGTGTACCGCCGCCGGGTCGGTGAAGTCGTCGGCCGGCACATACACCGCCTGGATCGAGGTGATGGCACCGCTGTCGGTGTTGGCGATCCGCTCTTCCAGTGCCGCAAGCTCCGTGCCCATGGTCGGCTGGTAACCCAAGCGAGACGGCATCTGCCCCATCAGGCCCGACACCTCCGAGCCCGCCTGAATGAAGCGGAAGATGTTGTCCACCAGCAGCAGCACGTCGCGGTGCTCGTCGTCGCGAAAGTACTCGGCCATGGTCAGCGCTGCGTGACCGACACGGAAGCGGGCCCCGGGCGGCTCGTTCATCTGCGCGAAGATCATCACCATGTTCTCCAACACCCCGGCTTCCTTCATCTCGCGATACAGCTCCTCGCCTTCGCGCGAACGCTCGCCAATGCCGCAGAAGATGCTCACGCCTTCCTGCTGGCCGATCATGTTGTGGATCATTTCCGTGAGCAGCACCGTTTTCCCGACGCCGGCACCCCCGAAAAGCCCCGCCTTGCCACCACGCTCCAGCGGCGTGAGCACATCGATCACCTTGATGCCGGTTTCGAAAACCTCGGATTGGGTGGACCGGTTCACCAGCTTGGGCGGCTCGCTGTGCACCGAGCGCCAGGTGACCTCGGTCAACGCTGGCTCCCGATCGATGGTGTTGCCGAAGACGTCGAACATGCGAGCGAGGATGGCCTTGCCAACCGGTGCCTGCAGTGGGCCGCCGGTGTCTTTCACGCGCATGCCTCTTGCCAGGCCCTGGGTGGGGCTCAGCGCGATGCCCCGCACATGACTCGCGTCGCGATGAGCGAGGACCTCGATGGCCACGCGGTCGTCTGCGCCAGCGCGAAGCAGCGAACGAATGGGTGGCAGATCGCCGTCGAACCACATGTCCACGACGCTTCCGCGCACTTCCACAACGATGCCAGCCCGTTGTGATGCGGGTTCCAGACTCATGCGAACGGGCCCTGTAGCGGCCGATGGCACATCGGCGATGTTTGCAACGGGGGCTGCACACCGTATCGTGCGCGGCTATTGACAGAGGGTCTGTTCGCAAGTGCACAGACCGCGGCGGCGGTACGGATGAAAACTCTCGTTGTTGGCTTTTTTGCGGGCCAGACTTGCCTTCTGCATGGGGAGCCGTGACCAACGCAATGGGAGAAATCCATGTACCTCAGAATTGCGACTTGTGCGGTATCGCTTTTGTGCGCCGGGAACGCCGTTGCGCAAGACGTCACATACCGCACAGCCATCGAGCCAATCTGGCGCGCCCAATGCATGGCTTGTCATGGCGCGCAGGCACCGGAAAGGGCCGACTTCCTCTTGGATGAAAAAGGATACGCGGCCAAGTCACAAGGGCCGCGCATGGACACCTATGAGCGCTTCATCGCGTTCGTCGGCTGGCCTGACACGGGTGCGCTGATGCGCAGACTGGACGACGGCACCGGCAAATACGCTGGCGGCAAGCCGGGCAACATGTATGTTCATCTCGGAGCGACAGAAGGGGAGCGGGCCGCCCATCTGAAGGTCTTCAAAGCCTGGGTGGGAAAAGACGCCTGGAACCTCAACAGAGCCCGAAGGAGGGGTGATGTTCCTGCGATCACGCAAGAGCAGCTCAACAGGGTCAAGCTGAATTACTGACGTTGAAGCCTTGTGAAGCAGGCACCGTTTGGCTGATGTGAAGCACCCTGTCCTTGCCCTGGCGCGCGAGGATGAATTGATGGATCGGACAAGCGCCGAGCGAGCAGGCGACCTCGCGGTGCGACCATTCCAGCTGTTCGCCAAACGCCAGGCTTCCGGTGGTCTGGTGCTGTTGGGCTGCGCCATCCTCGCGCTCGCCTGGGCCAACTCGCCGTGGGCATGGGCCTACCGGCTGATGTTGGAGGTCCCGCTGGGCATTTCGTTGGGTGAACAGGTGTTGAGCCTGGAACTTCGCCACTGGATCAACAACGGCCTGATGGCGATCTTCTTCTTCGGCGTCGGGCTCGAGATCAAACGCGAGTTCCTGGTGGGTGAGCTGGCCGACAGGCGCAAGGCGCTGCTCCCCATCCTGGCCGCTGTCGGTGGCATGGTGATGCCGGCGCTGATCTATGCCGGGTTCAACTTCGATGGCGCTGGCGCAAAGGGGTGGGGTATCCCCATGGCCACCGACATCGCCTTTGCGCTTGGTGCGTTGGCCGTTCTGGGCTCACGCATTCCCGAGCCTCTCAAGGTTTTTCTGGTGGCCCTGGCCATTGTCGATGACCTCGGCGCGCTGCTGGTCATTGCGATCTTCTACACCGCGTCGATCGATTGGCGGGGAGTCGCACTGATTGCTGTGGTGCTGTTGGCACTGCTGGTGGCCAATCGCACCGGTGCACGCCGCGGATCAATTTACCTGCTGCTTGGGTTGGGCCTGTGGGCGGGGTTTTTCATGTCTGGTCTGCACGCGACTCTGGCCGGGGTGCTGACGGCGCTGTTCGTGCCCGCGCGCGTGAAAATTGTGCCCGGGGCCCTGCCGCAGGTGATCCGCCGCGGCGCAGAGGGCATCGAAGCGCAGGCTCTCGACGGACAGCCCGACGCGATGGACCCCGATCGCGTTGCGGTCATCGGCGCGATCGGTGGCAGCCTTGAAGCCGCCACCGCTCCGCTGCAGCGCTTCGAGCACGTCGTGCAGCCGTGGGTCACGTACGGCATTCTTCCGGTGTTCGGGCTGTTCAACGCTGGCGTGGTGATCGATGCGGAAGCGCTGCGCACGCTGCCCACCGCGGTTCCGCTGGGCATCATCGTCGGGCTCGTGCTCGGCAAGTCGCTGGGCATTGGCCTGGCCAGCTGGCTGGCCGTGAAGGGCGGGCTGGCCTCGCTGCCTGAAGGGGCGAGCTGGCGGCACCTGATCGGCACCGCCTTCCTGGCCGGCATCGGCTTCACGATGGCGCTGTTCATCAGCGGCCTGGCGTTCGCGGGCACGCATTTCGAGCGCGAGGCCCAACTCGCCATCCTGATCGGCTCCCTGCTTGCAGCGGCCATCGGCATCGCCATTCTGCTGACGACGAAGGCCACGCAGGAGACGGCCCCGACCTGAGCTGTGCAGCTGCCGGACCCGCTGGCACGCTAGCCGCGCACCTCGCTCAGCGCCTGGGACGTCGAAGCGAATTGCGCCTCTACGGCAAGCTGGTCTTCGGCCTCTGGCACACCTTCACGCGCCCCTCTCACGATCATGTCGGCGTGGCGCTGCAGGCAGATCTTGTCTTCCGCGCGCTGCACATGGCCAGCAATCTGGGCGATTGCTTCGAGCATGCGAATCGCCACGGCCGGATTTGACCGGGCGCTCTGGCGAATTTGATTGAAGGCGGCGTCCACGATTCCGGTGAACGTGGAACCCGGCGCCACCAGCCGCAACCGCCCGTGACGGTCGTGCCGACGGGTTGATGGCATATCGCGTTGTGCCAGTCGGCACAGTGCCGACCCCAGCCGATCCACGCAGGCAATGGCCGTGAACGGGTCATTGATACCCGGTGACAGTGCCCGCACGGCGATTTCGACCAACTGGCGGAACGAGAACTCGACATCCTGTGCGGCCGTGCGCTGGTCGCCCAGCACAAAGGCGGCGTTGATCTTGTCCACCAGCGCCTCTGTGACACGGTCCCCCGGCCATACCGTCACCATTGCGCGACCTCTGACGAGGTAGTGCCCGGGGCGGCGTTCCAGGCGCAGCAGCAAATCCTGCTCGCAAGCCAGATCCATCAGGGCGTCGGCGTCGATCTGTTGGAGATAGCCGTCTGAGAGGGCTCCCACAGGACGGGCCTCGCGCGCAAAGGCCGCTGGTGGATCGGCTTCGCTCGTCGCATTCGAAGCTGCGGCTTCTGGCCTGCCGAAGTGGCTGGGAAACAACCTGTCGATCCCTTCCTCCAGTTCCCTGAAGACCCGTGCCACAACCTCATCGGCCTGGATCGATGTGGAGACGTGGTGGATGAAGTAGATCAGCACGCCGATGCTGACCATGGCCAGCAGCAAGGCAATGCTGACGGAGAGGTGCGGCACGAAGGCCACCTCGTCGGCGCGCCGGATGGTGCGCAGGACGAGCAGGCAATAGACGAATGTGGCCACGAAGGTGCCCAGCACCACCTGGTTGGCGGTGTCGCGCATGAAATTGCGCAAAAGGCGCGGGCCCAACTGCGACGAGGCCAGCGACAGCGCCACCAGGGTCATGGAGAACACGGTGCCGGCAATGGCGATCATCGATCCCGCCACGGTGCCCAGCAGCAGGCTCGCACCCTCGGCACCGCCGGAATAGCTCCAGCCCAGTGCGAGCACCCAGTCGTCGGTGACGGCTTCGTCGAGCGCGACCGCGCTGAACGCCAATGCCACGGCCAAGCACGCCATGGCTCCAGGCACGAACCAGAAGCTGGATCGAAGGCGATCCCAGTATTTCAGCAGCAGCGATTTCAAAAATGCCTCACTTCAATGACAGCTACTCAGGCTCGTAGCAGTCTGAAAGGTCGTGGTGCACCGCTGGAATAGCTCTCGTTGAGTCCCGATCACCACGATCGAACCCGATCAGCCGGCGCCAACCTGAACGGCGACATAGAGCAATGCGTCGCCCCGGCGGACAAGAAGCGGAACCTGTGTTCCAGGCTTCTTCCCGGCGATGATTTCGCCGAATTGACGCATGCTGGTGAGGTTGGTGTTTTCGACTGCGATGATCACGTCGCCGGTGCGAATCTGGGCCTTCTCGGCCGGCCCCTTGACGGCTTCGACCACAACACCGAACGGGATGCCCAAGGCTTTGCGTCCCGCAGCGGGCAACTCGCTCACCGCCAGCCCCACACTGTTTGGCGCTTGGGCAGTGTCAGCCGATTTTCTGGCTGCGGTTGCAACTGCAAATTCACCCAGCGTGACCTTGATGCTTCGGCTCGCGCCCTGGCGCCACACGTCCAGGGTTGCATCCGTGCCCGGCCTCGAGGAGGCCACCAAACGCGGCAGTTCGATGGCGTTTTCGACCGCCTTGCCGTCGTATTTGAGAATCACGTCGCCGCGCATCAGGCCCGCCTTGTCCGCCGGGCTTCCGGGTTCGACACCGGCGATCAGCACGCCAGCGTCACTGTCGAGCTTGAACGACATCGCAAGCTCCTTGTCCAGCTCCTGGATGTTCACGCCCAGCCGGCCGCGCGATACCGTGCCCGTCGCCTGGAGTTGCTTGCTCACATCCATCGCCACTTCGATCGGGATCGCGAAGGAAACGCCCATGTAGCCGCCCGTGCGGCTGTAGATCATCGAGTTGATGCCGACCACTTCGCCCTTCAGGTTGAGCAGCGGCCCGCCCGAATTCCCAGGATTCACCGCCACGTCGGTCTGGATGAAAGGAACAAACGATTCTTCCGGCAATGTCCTCCCCTTGGCGCT
>JBBQSX010000168.1:0-8230 GCA_038213545.1 Burkholderiales bacterium | reverse complement strand
GTCAATGCCTCTCTGGAAGATCTAATGGGATGGCATGTGGAGTTTCTGCCGAGGTTTTCAAGCCAAGGCCTTCAGCCTGCGCCCACCCGATGTGGGTGGACTTGACCCAGATCAAGCCGCAGCCAAGACTTTGGGTGGCAGGCGCCAGTAGGCGTACTGCCAGGCCGTGGTGAGGCCCGCACGGCGGTACAGGGACTGGGCGGCGTGGTTGCTGGCGTCCACCTGGAGGAACACGTTTGACAGCCCGCGAGCGAGTGCCTCGATGGCCATGCTGTGCAGGATGCTCCCCGCCAGACCGCGACCGCGATGGCTGGCCGCCGTGCGCATGCCGTGTACGCCCAGCCAGCCATGACTGAACGACGCAGCTCCACACGCCACGGTCTGCCCGTCTTGTTTCACCGAGGCATACAAAGTGCCCAATGCGCGGCTGAGTAAGCGGGCCCGGCTGGCGCCGTCGACTGGGTCGAGGCCCTCACCAAGAAACATGGCCAGCCAGGCGGCGTCGGTTTGTGCGGACAGTTCAACCAGCGGGCCAGGATGCACCCTCAAGAGCGGCTGCAGTGCGCCGGTCATGGTCAACGTCGGCTGGTGGCGGTACCAACCGCGTTGTTCAAGGTCTTGGTGCCATGGTCCGAACATCGGCACATCGGGGAGGCGAAAGCGGGGCTCGAAACCCGCTGTGGTGTAGCGGTCCAGGATGGCCGGCAGGAAGGCCGTGTCATGGCCGTCGTGGTGCAGTGGTACTGCACAGCGGGCACGGCCCACGGTGCCTTGGTCCATGGGCATCAGCCAGCCAGGAAGCGACTCCACCACCTCGGGCGCCACCGCCTTCAGCGTGGCGCGCTCGATCGCTTCGATGTCGGCAGCGGTGGGCATGGCCTTGCTGCGGCGGCTCAGCTGTTGGTGGCGGCGATGCCCCAACGCGCCAGCGCAGCGTCGTCGCTCACACGGGCGTCCACCCAGCGCGCACCCACGGGCGTCTGCTCCTTCTTCCAGAAAGGCGCCTGGGTCTTGAGGTAGTCCATGAGGAATTCACAGGCCTGGAAGCTCTGGCCGCGGTGCGCAGAGCTCACGGCCACCAGCACGATCTGGTCCAGCGGCTGCAGAAGCCCCACGCGGTGGATCACGCGGGCACCGAAGATGTCGAAGCGTTTGTGCGCTTCGTCGATCATGACTTCGATGGACTTCTCCGTCATGCCGGGGTAGTGCTCGAGCTCCATCGTGCTCACGCTCTGCCCGTCGTTGCGATCGCGCACGGTGCCGATGAAGCTGCAAACCGCGCCAACGCCCTTTTCGGTTTCGCGCAGGCGCGCAACCTCGGTGCTGAGATCAAAATCTTCGATCTGGATGCTGACGCGGGCGACCATCTCAGCCTCCTGTGACTGGCGGAAAGAAGCCGACCTCAGCGCCTTCGGTGAGTGCCGCCGCTTCGTCGCTCATGGTCTGGTTCAAGGCCACACGCACCGATTTGCCATGCGCCAGGGCATCGGCATAGGCACCACCCCGCGCGACCAGCTCGGCACGCAGCGCGGCCAGGGTGGCTGCCTGTGTATCCACAGCTTCGCTGCCCGTGCCCAGGGCCTCGCGGATGGATGCGAAATAGCGCAGTTGGACTTTCATGCGAGAAGATCGGAAAAAGAGATGAAGGACACCGGGTCGCCATGGGCAATGGTGTTGCCAGCCGGGTTGTCCACCAGGCCATCGCCCCAGACCACCGAGGTGAGCACACCCGAGCTTTGGTTCGAGAACAGATCGAGCCCACCTGCGGCGTTGCGGCGAACGCGCAGAAACTCTCGACGTTTGTCGGCCTTGGTCAGCGTGAAATGTGCGGGCAGTGTGCTGGCCTTCAACGCCATGGCTTCCACACCTTGCAAGCGCAACAGGAATGGTCGCACCAGCAGCAGGAAGGTGACGAAGCTCGACACCGGGTTGCCTGGCAGACCGATGAAGTGGCAGGGCTCAGCAGCAGCAGCAGCGCCACCGACAGCGTCGCGCGTCACCGTGCCATAGGCAAACGGCTTGCCCGGCTTCATGGCGATCTGCCACAGGTCCAGGCTGCCCAGCTGTTGCACGGCCGGCTTGATGTGGTCTTCTTCGCCCACCGACACGCCGCCGCTGGTGAGGATGAGGTCGTGGTGATTGGCCGCGGTCTTGAGCGCAGCCAATGTGGCCTGGCGGTCGTCGGGCACGATGCCCAGGTCGCTGACTTCGCAGCCCAAGCGGCGCAGGATCGCTCGCAGGAAAAAGCGGTTGGAGTTGTAGATGGCGCCGGGTTTCATGGCATGGGGCGGCACATCGCCCGGCATCACGAGTTCGTCGCCGGTGGAAAACAGCGCCACGCGCGGACGCGCCACCACGCTCAGGTGCGCGAGGCCCAGGCTCGCGGCGAGGCCCAGGCTCGCGGGCGACAGGCGTTCGCCCTGTGACAACACCACCGCACCGAGCGTCACGTCTTCGCCAGCTCGCCGCACCCACTGGCCGGATTGCGGCACTGCCTGAATATGCACGCCGTGGATATTGCCGCCCACCTCCACCGTGTCTTCCTGCATCACCACCGCGTCGGCACCGGCGGGCATGGGCGCACCGGTGAAGATGCGCGCACAGGTGCCGGGCTCCAGCGGTTCGCCTGCGTGGCCAGCGGCGATGCGCTGGGTCACTGCCAGCACCTTGCCGGGCTCGGTCACGTCGGCTGCGCGCAGGGCATAGCCGTCCATGGACGAGTTGTCGTGGGGCGGCACTTCCAGGGCAGAAACCAGGTCTTGCGCCAGCACTCGGCCATCGGCATCGAAGGTGGTCACGGTCTCGACGCTGGTCAAAGGGTGCGCGTGAGCGAGCAGTTTGACCAGGGCGTCGTCCAGCGACTTCAGGGGCGCGCGGTGTTGGGGAGGTTGGGACTTGATCATGGCAGGCTCAACGGGGTGCGGTATTCAAACCGCTCTGCATTGTCGACCAACCAAGCAGCCACGTCGTCGGCCACGTTCAAATCCAGCACTGGGCAATGGGCAGTCACCGGTACCGCATCGGCGTCATCGGTGGCGATGGCCACGATGTGTTGATCGTCCGGAAAGCGCAGTGGCTTGCCATGGCTCTGACGCCAGACCTCGACCTTGGGCAGATTGCTCTGCTTGAAGCCCTCGACGAGCACCCAGTCGACATCGGCGCGCAGCTGGGCAATGAGCTCGTGCACAGAATGCTCTGCGACGGCTTCGAGTTCGCGCATGAGCACCAGCCGTTTGGGCGATGCGGCCAGCACCTCGAAGGCACCCGCCTCGCGGTGGCGCCAGGTGTCCTTGCCCGGATGGTCGATGTCGAAGCTGTGGTGCGCGTGCTTGACCACCGACACGCGCCGGCCACGCAGCTTGAGCGCGGGAATCAGCTGTTCGACCAGCGTTGTTTTGCCCGATCCCGAGAAGCCGGCGAATCCAACGACCTTCATGCGCGGGCGCAATGTTCAGCGACAAAGGCCTGAACGGCGGACGTGCTCGCCGGCATCACGCGCACACGTTTGGGCAGGTTTTCAATGCCTTCAAATTGCGGGGGGCGGTGCGGCTGCCGCCCGAGCGCTTCAACGATGGTCTCGGCAAACTTGATGGGCAGCGCTGTTTCCAGAACGATCATCGGCACGCCGACTTGAGAATATTCATGCGCCACCTTCACACCATCGGCGGTGTGGGTGTCGATCATCACGCCGAAGCGCTTGAACACATCGCGGATCGTCTCGAGCCGGTTGTCGTGCGTGCTCTTGCCGCTGCGAAATCCATAACGGGTAGCTGCGTCGGAAAACGCCGGGTCGGCGCCCAGATCGAAGCGGCCTTCGCGAGCCAGCACATCGCCAAACAGCGCCTTGACGCGGGCGCCGTCGCGGCCCAGCAAGTCGAATACGAAGCGCTCGAAGTTGCTCGCCTTGGAGATGTCCATCGACGGGCTGGAGGTCTCGCGCGTGTCGGCACTGGCGCGCACGCGGTACACACCGGTGCGGAAGAACTCGTCGAGCACGTCGTTCTCGTTGGTGGCCACCACCAGCCGCCCGATCGGCAGGCCCATCTGGCGCGCCACATGGCCGGCGCAAACGTTGCCGAAATTGCCGCTGGGCACGGTGAAGGAAACACGCTCGGTGTTCTGGGTGGTCGCCTGAAAGTAGCCCGCAAAGTAGTAGACGACCTGGGCGAGCAAGCGCGCCCAGTTGATCGAATTGACGGTACCGATCTTGTGCGCGCGCTTGAACCCCAGGTCGTTGCTCACGTTCTTGACGATGTCCTGACAGTCGTCGAACACACCTTCGATGGCGATGTTGTGGATGTTCTCGTCAAACAGGCTGAACATCTGCGCTTGCTGGAACGGGCTCATGCGGCCGTGCGGGCTGAGCATGAACACCCGCACGCCCTTTTTGCCGCGCATCGCGTACTCGGCTGCACTGCCGGTGTCGCCCGAGGTGGCGCCCAGGATGTTGAGCTCTTCGCCCCGGCGCGCCAGTTCGTATTCGAACAGGTTGCCCAGCAACTGCATGGCCATGTCCTTGAAGGCCAGCGTGGGACCGTTGGACAGGGCCTCCAGGAAGAAGCCTTCTTCAAGCTTCTTCAGCGGAACAATTTGCGGCGTGCCGTACACCGCCTCGGTGTAGGTCTTCACGCACAGCGCGCGCAAGTCAGCGGCAGGAATGTCGTCGATGTAGAGCGACAGAACTTCGAAGGCGAGTGCGGCGTAACCGCCCGGCGCCCCTTGGTTGAACACCTGACGCCAGCGCGCCAGCGTGGCGGTATCGACCTGCGGGTAACGCTCGGGCAGGTACAAACCGCCGTCGGGCGCCAGGCCCTCCAGCAGAATCTCGCAGAAGTGCTTGCGCGCCGGGTCACCGCGCGTTGAGAGGTACAACATCAGTTCAGCTCTTCCTTGCGAATGCGCACGATGGGCGCGAGCACGGTGGGCAGCTTTTGAAGCTGCACCAGTGCGTCGTTCATGGTGCCTTCGCGGGTGTCGTGCGTGAGGATGATCAGGTCGGTGGAGGTGCCGCCTTCGCCGCTCACCTCGTCGGCCTCGCGCTGCAGCACAGCGTCGATGCTGATGCCGGCGCCAGCCAGAAGTCCGGTGACCTGAGCGAGCACACCGGCCTCGTCGGCCACGCGCAGGCGCAGGTAGTAGCTGGTCACCACCTCGCTCATGGGCAACACGCTCAGGTCGCTCATGGCATCGGGCTGGAAAGCCAGGTGTGGTACGCGGTGGTGCGGATCGGCAGTGTGCAGGCGGGTGATGTCCACCAGGTCGGCGATCACGGCGCTGGCGGTGGGCTCGCTGCCGGCGCCCTTGCCGTAGTAAAGCGTGGTGCCCACAGCATCGCCCTGGACCACCACCGCGTTCATCGCGCCTTCCACGTTGGCGATGAGCCGCTTGGCCGGCACCAGGCTGGGGTGCACGCGCAGTTCGATGCCTTCAGTGCGGTGGGTCGCGTCGGGCACCCGGCGCTTGGCGATACCCAACAGCTTGATGCGATAGCCGAGTTGTTCGGCGTACTTGATGTCGGTGGCGCCCAGCTGGGTGATGCCTTCCACATAGGCCTTGTCGAACTGCACTGGAATACCGAATGCTATTGCACTCATCAGCGTGACCTTGTGCGCTGCGTCCACGCCTTCGATATCGAAGGTCGGGTCGGTTTCGGCGTAGCCCAGGCGCTGAGCCTCCTTGAGCACGACGGCAAAGTCCAGCCCCTTGTCGCGCATCTCGGAGAGGATGAAGTTGGTCGTGCCGTTGATGATGCCGGCGATCCACTGGATGCTGTTGGCCGTCAAGCCTTCGCGCAACGCCTTGATGATGGGAATGCCACCGGCCACCGCCGCTTCAAACGCCACCATCACGCCCTTGGAAGAGGCCGCAGCAAAGATTTCGGTGCCGTGGACCGCGAGCAAGGCCTTGTTGGCCGTGACCACGTGCTTGCCCGCAGCGATGGCTTCGAGCACCAGCGCCTTGGCAATACCGTAGCCGCCGATGAGCTCGATCACAATGTCGATGTCGGGGTTGGCAATCACGGCGCGCGCGTCGTTCACAACCGTCACGTTCGGACCCACGATGGACTGCGCACGCGCAGTGTCCAGGTCGGCCACCATGGTGATTTCGATTCCGCGACCGGCGCGCCGGCGGATCTCTTCCTGGTTGCGCTGCAGCACGTTGAACGTGCCGCTGCCCACGGTGCCTATGCCCAGAAGGCCTACTTGGATCGGTTTCATGTCGGTCATGGTTGGAAGCAATAAATCAGGTACCGTGGCGTTTTCGCCAGCCTTCGAAGAACCGCGCAACGCGGTTGATGGCCTCGCGCAGATCGTCTTCGTGCGGCAAGAACACAATGCGGAAATGTTGGTTGTCGGGGTAATTGAAGCCCGAGCCCTGCACCAGCATCACGCGTGTTTCCTGCAGCAATTCCAGAAACATCTGCTGGTCGTCCTCGACCGGGTACATCGCCCGGTCCAGCTTGGGGAACATGTAAAGCGCAGCCGTGGGCTTGACGCAACTCACACCCGGGATGGCGGTGATCAGTTCGTGCGCCAGGTCGCGCTGGCGGCGCAGCCGACCGCCCTCACCCACCAAATCGTTGATGCTCTGGTAGCCGCCGAGCGCCGTCTGGATGGCCCATTGGCCCGGCACATTGGCGCACAGCCTCATGTTCGAGAGCATGTTCAGACCCTCGATGTAGTCCCTGGCTGGCTTCTTGTCACCCGAGACGATGAGCCAGCCCGCGCGGTAGCCGCACGAGCGGTAACTCTTGGACAGCGAGTTGAAAGTGAGCGTGAGCACGTCGTCCGACAAACTGGCAATGGCGGTGTGTTTGACCCCGTCATACAGCACCTTGTCGTAGACCTCGTCGGCAAAAATCACCAAGCCATGCTCGCGTGCGATGTCAACGATGGCCTTGAGCAGATCGTTGGAGTACAGCGCACCGGTCGGGTTGTTGGGGTTGATCACCACGATGCCCTTGGTGGCTGGCGTGATCTTTCGGCGAATGTCGTCCAGATCGGGCATCCACCCGTTGGACTCGTCGCACATGTAGTGCACCGGCGTGCCGCCCGAGAGGCTCACGGCCGCAGTCCACAACGGGTAATCGGGCGCGGGCAGCAGCAACTCGTCGCCGTCATCCAGCAGCGCATTGGTGGCCATCACGATCAGTTCGCTCGCACCATTGCCCAGATAAATATCGTCCAGCGTGACGCCCTTGATGCCCTGCGTCTGCGTCTCGTGCATCACCGCCTTGCGCGCTCCGAAAATGCCCTTGCTGTCCGAGTAACCCGCCGAGTTCGGGAGGTTGCGGATCATGTCCTGCTGGATCTCTTCGGGTGCGTCAAACCCGAACACCGCCAGGTTGCCGATGTTCAGTCGAATGATCTTGTGACCCTCGTCTTCCATCTTGCGCGCGGCGTCCATGATGGGCCCGCGAATGTCGTAACACACGTTGGCCAGCTTGGCGGATTTCTGGATGGTCTTCAAAGTCGCTCCCTGGGGTTCTGGGTTCGTGCGTCGCAGTGCTCCCGCGTCTTGCACCGGGCGTTATATTCGGTCTCGGTTGCAGGGAAAACCTGTAATTTGACCACAGTTCCGTACCCCATTCGATCGGCCACCTCCCCATGAAACTGCACTCTGACAAGCTGGATATCCAGTCCGTCACCGGCTATGGCGACGACTGGATCGCGGTGAATGGACAGCGCCATTTCCACAGCCTCTTACTCACGCCCAAGGGTCAGCTGCTGACCTGGTCCTGCACGCGTTTCGAGTTGCTGGAAGCCTCGCATTTCGACATGCTCATCGAGCAACCCGCAGAACCACCTGAACTCGTCATTTTCGGCAGCGGTAACAGGTTGCGCTTCGCGCCACCGGCCCTGTTGCGAGGTTTGATGGCCCGGCGCATCGGCGTTGAAACCATGGACACCGCCGCCGCCTGCCGCACGTACAACATCCTTGCAGGAGAAGGCCGGCGCGTGGTGGCGGCTTTGCTGCTGGAGACCTGAAGCGCTGGCCGACGCCGGGCGCCGCCCGCATGACGAACGGACCCAATCAGGGTAAAATAGAGGATTGTTTCCTGCCACGGGTCCCATTGCTGCAATGCAGAGCTCGCCGTGAAACAGCCGGGAAGCCAACGCATCACCACCAACTTACGTCAGGGGTCCACGCAGTATGGCAGTCGTTGTCAATAAACCCATTCCCGAATTCGAATCGATGGCCACCGGCGGCATCAAGGTCAGCAACCAGA
>JBBQSX010000167.1:0-8290 GCA_038213545.1 Burkholderiales bacterium | reverse complement strand
TGTACCTCATGCGCCAGATCGGGCTGGACGGCAACTACAAAAGCGAGTTGCCCGACTTCATGGTGTTTCTGGACTGGAAGGAACTGCCGTGGCACTGGGCCCTCTCCGACAGCTTCATCGCCACACTGCTGCTGGTGGTGCTGGTGCCGGGTGTGGTGGCCTTCGTGTTCGGCTACTTCGCTTTCCGCTCGCGCATCAAGGGCGTGTATTTTTCCATCATCACGCAGGCCCTCACCTTTGCCGCACTGTTGCTGTTCTTTCGCAACGAGACGGGCTTTGGTGGCAACAACGGCTTCACCGATTTCAAACGCATC
This sequence comes from Burkholderiales bacterium, assembly GCA_038213545.1. Taxonomy (GTDB): domain Bacteria; phylum Pseudomonadota; class Gammaproteobacteria; order Burkholderiales; family Burkholderiaceae_C; genus Hydrogenophaga. The sequence goes on along the minus strand of JBBQSX010000167.1, from coordinate 7,976 downwards.
CTGGGCATTCCACTGGCCACGCCCAGCATGCGCATGACGCTGTTCATCATCACCGGTCTCACGCTGCTGGGCTTCTTTCTGTGGGCGCGCTGGCTGGTCAACAGCAAGTTCGGCCGGGTGCTGCAAGCGGTGCGGGACGCCGAGAGCCGCGTGATGTTCTGCGGCTACAACCCGCTGCCCTACAAGCTCACCATCTGGACCATCTCCGCGGTGATGTGCGGCATTGCCGGTGCGCTGTATGTGCCGCAGGTCGGCATCATCAACCCCGGCGAGATGAGCACCGCCAACAGCATCGAGATCGCGATATGGGCTGCCGTGGGAGGCCGCGCCACGCTGATCGGCCCCATCGTCGGTGCCTTCATCGTCAACGGCGCCAAGAGCTGGCTCACCGTGAGCTTTCCCGAGTACTGGCTGTATTTCCTGGGCGTGCTGTTCATCGTGGTCACGCTGTTCATGCCGCAAGGCGTGGTGGGCCTCGCGCGCAAACTGCGCAGCCAGATGGGAGGCAAGGCATGACGCCCGACCTGATGGAAGAGGGCGCGCAGCGCCTGCAAAAGATCGCTTCTGCCGGGCTGATGGGGAATACCGAATCGGGTGGCCGCGCAGCTGGCTTCTCCCGGCTCGTCACGCCCGGCGAAGTGGACACCACGCACGGCCGCATCTTGTACCTGGAGGGCGTGAACGTCAGCTTCGACGGCTTCAAGGCCATCAACAACCTGAGCCTGGACATCGCGCCCGGTGAGCTGCGCTGCATCATCGGCCCCAACGGCGCCGGCAAGACCACGATGATGGACATCATCACCGGCAAGACCAGGCCCGATTCGGGCCACGTGTTCTTTGGCAGCACCATCGATCTGCTGCGCTACCGCGAAGCCGAGATCGCGGCCATGGGCATTGGCCGCAAGTTCCAGAAGCCCACGGTGTTCGAACACCTGACCGTGTTTGAAAACCTGGAGCTGGCGCTGGCCACCGACAAGGGCGTTCGCCGCTCCATGGTGTTCCGCCTCACCGGGCAGGAGAAAGACCGCCTGGGCGAGGTGCTGCAGACCATCCACCTCGCGGACAGTGCAGCGCGTCTGGCCGGCAACCTGAGCCACGGTCAGAAACAGTGGCTGGAGATCGGCATGCTGCTCATGCAGGACCCGAAACTCCTGTTGCTCGACGAACCCGTGGCCGGCATGACCGACGAAGAAACCGAGCGCACCGCGCAGTTGTTCCTCACGCTCAAGGGCAAACACTCGTTGATGGTGGTGGAACACGACATGAGCTTCATCCGCACGATTTCGGAGAAGGTTACGGTGTTGTGCGACGGCGCGGTGCTGGCCGAAGGCACGCTGGACGAGGTGCAGGCGGATGAACGTGTGATTGAGGTCTACCTTGGCCGCTGACATGAGATGTCCGTTCGCCCTGAGCTCGTCGAAGGGCCAGAGCCTGTCGAAGGGCTTTGCGCAACCATGGTGCAAGGGCTTCGACAAGCTCAGCCCGAACGGAGTTTTGTAATGCTCGAAGTCAAGGACATCAACCAGTACTACGGTGGCAGCCACATCCTGCGCAACGTTAACCTCACAGCAGAGCTGGGGCAGGTGACCGTGGTGCTGGGCCGCAACGGCGTTGGCAAGACCACGCTGCTCAAGTCGCTCATGGGTCTGGTGCCCATCAAGAGCGGCAGCATCACGCTCGACGGCGTGCCCATTGCTGGCGCCACACCCTACGAGCGCGCCCGCATGGGGATGGGCTTTGTGCCGCAAGGCCGCGAGATCTTCGGCCGTCTCACCGTGCAGGAAAACCTGCTCATGGGCCTGGCCTACAAAAAAGGCAACATGCCCATTCCGCCCGAGCTGTTCGAGCTGTTTCCCGTGCTCAAGCAGATGCTGGGACGGCGCGGTGGTGATCTCTCGGGCGGACAGCAACAGCAGCTCGCCATTGCGCGCGCGTTGGCCGCCGGCCCGAAGCTGTTGATCCTGGACGAGCCCACCGAAGGCATACAGCCCAACATCATCAAGGACATCGGCCGTGTCATCCGCATGCTCGCCGACCGCGGCAACATGGCCATCGTGCTGGTGGAGCAGTACTACGACTTCGCCGAGGCCCTGGCCGACCGATACGTGGTCATGGAGCGTGGCGAAGTCATAGCCAGCGGCCCCGGCAGCGAGATGCAGGCCAAGGGCGTGCGCCAGCTCGTGGCGATCTGAGCCAGTCGCCTGGTGTCGAGCCCGGGTGTGGGTTTCAGCCGGGGGGTGCGTGCCCCAGCAGCAGCGTGCAGGTGTCCGACACCTGATCGGCATCGAGCCCCAAGCCCACCAGGACGTCGTACAGACCTTCCAGCGCCTCGATCATGGGCCTGGGCGCGAAGTGGGCTGCCTGGCGCTGGCAATGTTCGAGCGCGAATGCGTGCAGCCAGTCCCCATCGTGGCGATCCAGGCCCACGCAGCCAAAGCGGTCGGTGAACTCCATGAGGCGCTGCAGCAGGCAGAAGCTCACACAGCCCGAACTGAAGCGGGCTTGTGCGCGTGCCAGCGCGTGCAGCCGGTCGCGGCTCAGCCCGCGCGGCGCCAGCGGTTCGTGGAAGACGGTCAGTGCCAGCTCCAGTCCGAATTGCGGCTGGTCTTCGGGCGGGCTCTGCCGCATCACTTCATTCGCCAGTTGGTGGTGGATGGCTCGCGTGGCGTGTGCACGGCTCAGGTGGTTGACCAGGTGGGCCAAGCCCGTCGGCTGTGCCATGCTGTGGCGCACCAGGCAGGGCAGCCACAGCTCGGTATCGATGCAGGCGTCGCGCACCGTGTGCAAGGCCAGCAGCGGGTGGTGTTCGTGGCTGGCCAGCAGCAGGATGTCCACCACGGCGGCGCGGGCCGAGGTGCACGACGGATGGGCGCGGTGCCCAATGCGGTGGGGTGCCAGCTAGTGCAGCACGTCGACCCAGGGGTCGACGGCGTCCGCGGCCTCCCGCGCGGCTTCGATGGCCAGCACGATGCGCTGCAGCGGTGGCAGGCCCAGGCAGGCGTGGCGCCGGGCGGGCTGCACCAGGGAGAGCCGCGCGGCATGGGTGAACTGGTAGAGCAACTGGCGCCGCAGCCGGCGCGCGGGCGCGAGCCCCAGGCGGGTGCACAGATCCAGCAGGCGCTCCAGCGTGCCGTGACCCAGCGGCGAGACCAGCCAGTGGTCGTCGCACAGCTGGTTGCCCACGCCCACCAGCGTGGGATACCGGTGCGAAAACCAGACCAGGGTCTCATCGTCGTCTGGTGGCGGCTCCATGGGTTGTGCCACTTCTGCCGTGGGCGACCAGGGCAGCGCTAGCAAGCCAAGGTCGCTCACGATCTGCTGCACACCCGCGAGGTCTGGTTCGGCCTCCAGGTGCCGCAGCGCTTTCGCCAGGCGCGCGGGCGCCAGCTCATCCAGCCTGGACTGCAACAGCTTGCGCGCCTGGTGCGGCCCGTCTGTGGCCCCGGTCAGGCCTGTGGCTGGTGGCATCAGCTGGAGCAGGTGCGACACCCAACAAGGCAAAGGTGCCGTGTCGGCCAACAGGCTGTCGAGCAGACCCAGCACCAACCGGGTGGGGTCTTTGGGCGGTACGCAGGCCCATGCCGACACCAGGGCATGGGCCACGCGGTCGTGTTGTGTGTGGTGCAGCCGCAGCGCGTGCACCGTGTGCTCCTGCACCGTGTCCGCGAACGTGGCGTGCAGTGCTTGGGCGGTTTGCAGGATCTGCACGAACGCGTGGTGGAAGTGTTCGGCCTGCTGAAGGTCTGCGTCATCGACATCGATGCGCTGCAATTCCTCAAGTGCCTGGACCAGCAGGCCTTTGACCTGCAGCAGCGTGAGCTCCTGCAGCACGGCGGTGCGGATGTCGGTGCGCAGCAGCGAGGGGTGTCTGGGCTTGCGCTGTGCGGCGTTGAACAGCTGCGATGTGCGGGTGGAAGGGGCTTGCATGGCGGGAGGAGCAGTGGGATGGAAATTCCATCGTGCCCCGCCGTGCTTGCTGAGTGAATCGGCTCACCAGCCCATGAAGTCCTTGAGAGCCGTGGCTGTGTTGTCAGCTTCTGCGCACGGCCTGCGCGTGCTTACTGGCCCAACTGAACCAGCGCTGCCTGCAAACCCGACAGGCCACCCACGCGCTGGTCGTTGATGAAGATCTGCGGCATCTGACGCACCGATGGTCCACACTTTTCATAGAAGGCGAGGCGCTCGGTCTCGTCGTCGATCTTGATCTCCTCAAACCCGAGCGAACGGGACTTGAGCAGCATCTTGGCCGACTCGCATTGCGGGCAGGCGGACTTGGAGTAGAGGGTGATTTTGAGTTGCATGGGGGGAGTTTACGGGCGTGGACCCTGAGTTGCCATGGTGTTGCCGGGCCTGTCCAACGACCCGAAAATGGGAGAATGCCCAGGTGAAATCCCGCAGCAACACTCGGGCTCTTGTTCACGCCCTTCCTGTCGGTACGAGCACGCTTTATGAACTGGAGAATCGCCATACTGGTCGCACTGGCAGCCGCGCCAGGTTCGGTGGCCATCGCCTGGCTTGCGCTGCCTTTGCTGGTCGATCCGAGCAGCCTTCAGATTCCGATTGAAACCTTGCAGTTGGCTGCGGCCGCTCAAAGTCTCGTGCTGGTTGTTGTCGCCTCTTTTGTGGGCGCGCAGCTTGGAGCCCGTGTGGGTCTGCGAGCCCCAGCCGTTTCGGCCATCGCCTGCGGCGGTGGTTTCCTCTCTGCGCTGCGCCCACAGATTTCCGCTGGTGTTGCTGGCGGACTGTTGGGCGCTGCGGTCATCGTCGGGTTCATTGCATTTTCGCCAAGTGAGCTCGCCGCCATCCAGACCCGCGTTTCAATCCCATTGGTTGCCCGCCTCCTCTATGGAGGAATCACCGAAGAGGTGCTGATCCGGTGGGGATTGATGACGTTTCTTGTGTGGACGGGTTGGCGCGTTTTTCAGCGAGGTGCAGGCCAGCCGTCGGCACGGATTGTCTGGCTGGCAGTGGTGCTGAGTGCCCTCCTGTTTGGCGTATCCCATGTTCCAGCGGTTGCTGCGGCCATGGGTTCGGTTTCAGCTCCGATCATTGTGTACGTCACCCTGGGCAATGCATTGTTTGGTGTGGTGGCTGGTTACTTGTACTGGCGCTTCGGCCTGGAGGCGGCCATCACGGCGCATGTCGTCGCCCATGCGCTTGCCTACCTCGTTCACGGATGAAGAGTCTGCTCATTCACTTGATCAAGCAGGCCGTTGCTGCTCCGGGGTTTGTAGCCCGCAGGCAACGACACGCTGCCCGGTGACGCTGTTGCGCCTGTGTGTTCACCCAGGCGCGAGTGCTGCGCGGTGGTGCGGTAGCGCTCGCGCAACGCCTCGGTGCGTTCGTTCAGCGCGGTGAATTCGGGGATGCGCACGGTGTAGCGCTGCAGCACCTGGTGGGCCGACTCGATCAGCTTGGCGTTGAGCGTGCGTTCACCGTCCTCCAGCAGCTTGAGCACCGTGCCCCGCGGATCGCCCTTGATGCTCAGCGTCATGGCCTGCTCGGTCATCTTCAAAATCTGGCTGTGCGCGCTGCGAACACGGTCAGGAAAGCCTTGCCCACCCGACGCGGCGCAGGCCATCAGCTCGCTCATGGCCTTGCTGGTGCAGAAGCGCAGGGCCAGCGTGCCCACAGCCTCGTCGGCTTCGTTGAGCGCGATCAAGCGCATCTGCAAACGGCTCATGAGCGCGAGCAGATTGCAGGCGGTCTCGAAGTCGAAGTCGGGGCTGAGCGCATCGTTGGCCAGGCGTCGCACATCGTCGAGTGCGCGCGCCGTGTTGTTCTGTTGCAGCGCTAACAGGCTCTCGGCCATGCCCAGCAGCCGGTGGGGCCGGGCGGGCGCGTGGCTGCGGTCGCGCAGGCGGGTGAGCTGATCCACGGTGCGGGCGAGGCCACGCTGATCGTTGTTGTCCAGCCGGGCGAAGGCCAGCAGCAGCAGGGCCTGGGCGTCGAACATTTTTGAATCGAGTCCCAGGCGCGTGGCGCGGTCGAGCAGTTCCACGCCCTCGCTCTTCTCGCCGGTGTAGTAGGCCAGCATGCCGTGCTTGAGCAGGCGGGTGATGGAGGACGGCGTGAGTTTCGTGGCCATCTGGTAGGTGGTCAGCGCACTCTGGAAATTGCCCAGCTCGAACTGCGCGCGGCCCATCACATCGTAGGCATCGGCGTAGCTGTTGTCGTCCTGGATCAGGCTCTCCAGTGTGGTCACGGCCTTGGCGGGTTGTCCGCCTTCCAGCTGTGCACGTGCCACGCCCAGGCGTGCCCAGGGCAGGGTCTTGGCGGCAATCACGGCCTCAAAGAGTTTCTGCGCGTCGCCAATCTCGTCGTTGCGCAGCAGCAGCTCGGCGCCGATGCGAGCGGCATACAGCCAGTAGGAACCGCGGGCTTCGAACCGTTCCAGGCACAGGGCAGCCGCCTGGTCGAACTGCTCGGCGTCAATGGCGGTGAAGATCGCTTGCAGTGCCTGCTTGCGCTCGCGCGCCTGCATGATGCGGTCGAACAGGCGCGCGCCGGTGTGGGGCTTGAGCAGGTAGGCGTCGAGTGCGGACTCGGCAGCTTCCGCCACCTTGGCATATGAGGCCTCGGCGGTGATCATGATGAACACCGTGTAGAAGGGCAGCAGCTGGTTGCGCCGCAGGTCGTCCAGCAGGTCCTGCCCCGACATGGAGTCGCGCTCGAAGTGCTGTTCGCAGATAACCACGTCGTAGCGGTTCACCTCCAGCTTGCGCCGGGCGTCCACCAGACGCGAACACTGCGACACCGTGCCCACGCCCAGTTCGCGCAGTTGCGACACGATGATCGAACGTGACTGCAGGTTGCCTTCGATCACGAGGGCGTGGGCGTCTTGCAGGTGGTTGGCGGCAACGGGCATGGGGTGGTTCAGGGCGTGCGACTGGCTCGCCCATCAATGGCTTTCCCATTCTGCGCACGGCATTGCCTCGGTGGTGCGCCGATCAGCTGGGGCTTTTCACCCCAATTCGGTGCCCGTCAGACTTTCCAGATGCGCGGCGGCGTGTTGCTCAGGCCCCAGGCTTCGGTGCGCAGCGTGGCCCACACCCGCTGGAACAGCGCCATGAGAGGCTCCACCATGGGCGCCACGGCGCGCACCACGAGCATGCGCGGGTTGGGGCAGGTGGCGCCCACCTGCAGGCCATGTTCACCACCCAGCGCCGCGCGCACCACCTCCAGCAGGTGCTCGCGGCGCTCGCGCGTGAGGGGTGTGCCGCATGCCAGCCAGAGCGTGCCCATGCATTTGTGGCCACCCAGGCCCAGCGGCGATTCAATCAGCCGGGTGTCGGTGGCGTCGATGCGCGAGCGCTCCAGCCACAGGCCCGGAATCTCCAGGTGCTGCGTGAGGCTGCCACGGTCAAAGGCCTGGTTGGCGTTGGGCAGGCCGAGCGCGCACACGTCCCAGCCGATCATTTCGGCGCCTTCGGCCAGCGTTGCCGTGAGGCTGTTGACGGCCAGACAGCCGGGGTAAGCGATGGCCTCCAGGGGCAACCATTCGAGCCGCGCGCCTTCGTCGAGCGTGAGGGTGACACGCTGCTCGGTGGTGGGGCCGTCGGATCGGTAGAAGCGCGTGGCGCCGGGCGTGGCGAGCAGGCCGTGTGAGTGGGCTGCTGCGTGTACGTTGACCTCCAGCACGTCACCGCCCACCAGCCCGCCGGGCGGGTGGATGATGACGTTGTGGCAGATGCCGTCGCCCTCGGGGTAGAGGCTCTTCAGAATGCGCAGCGGGCCCGTGTGGCGGTGCTGCAGCACGGTGCGTTGTTGGTCGCGGCGGTAGTGGAGGTCGAGTTGGGCGTGCCAGGGCATGTTTTGAGTTTAGGTGCTGGGATGGGGATTTCTTGCCTGCGCGTCGCGGGCTCGTGTGCGGTTTGGGCGGTGGGACCCGGCGGGGCCCCCGCGGCGGGGGGCGCCCCCACCCATGTTACGCACCGCAGACAGCCCAAAACAAAAAAGATGAAATGTACTTTTTG
>JBBQSX010000166.1:0-8300 GCA_038213545.1 Burkholderiales bacterium | reverse complement strand
GTTTCAGAAACTTCGCCCCAACGCGCCGGTCAAGCCTGTGCCCTGGAAGGCGCCCGGCACGGCCACTGCGACAGCCGCTCCGGCTCCAGCCGCCGCGCCCGCCGCCGCGAAGTAAGGAGCGCTCGTCATGGCGAAATTCTTCATCGAGCGGCCCATCTTCGCGTGGGTGATCGCGCTCTTCATCATGGTGATGGGCGGTGTGTCCATCACGCAGCTGCCGATTGCGCAGTACCCACCGGTGGCGCCTCCGTCCATCGTCATCAACGCCACGTATCCCGGTGCATCGGCCGCCACGCTGGAGAACAGCGTGCTGTCGGTGATCGAACAAGAGATGAACGGCTCGCCCGGCCTGATCTACATGGAGTCGGTGGCACAGGCCAACGGCACCGGCAGCATCACGCTGAGTTTCGAGACCGGCACCGACGCTGCGCTGGCTCAGGTGGATGTGCAGAACCGGCTCTCGCGCGCATCGCCTCGCCTGCCCGCTGTGGTGACGCAGCAGGGCGTTCGCGTGGACCGCTCGCGCAGTAACTTCCTGCTGTTCGCCATCCTGTCCAGCGACGACCCCGCCTGGGACCCGGTGGCGTTGGGTGACTACGCCTCGCGCAGCGTGGTGCCCGAGTTGCAACGCCTGCCCGGTGTGGGCCAGGCGCAGCTCTTCGGCACCGAACGCGCCATGCGCATCTGGATCGACCCGGCCAAGCTGCTGGGCTACAACCTGAGCGCGGCCGATGTCACCAACGCCATCCGCGCGCAGAACGCGCAGGTGTCGGCCGGTGAAATCGGCGCCCTGCCCAACGTGGGCGGGCAGAGCATCGCGGCCACGGTGGTGGTCAATGGTCAGCTTGCCAGCGTCGAGCAGTTTGGCAACATCGTGCTGCGGGCCAGCCCGGACGGTGCAACGGTGCGCCTCAAGGACGTGGCCCGCATTGAACTTGGAGCCCAGGCTTACGCCACCTCGGCGCGCTTGAACGGCAAGCCTTCCACCGGCATCGGTGTGCAGCTTTCGCCCAGCGGCAACGCGCTGGCCACGGCAACCGCGGTGCGCGCGAAGATGACCGAGCTGGAGCGCTTCTTTCCAGCTGGCATGACCTGGTCGATTCCCTACGACAGCTCGCGCTTCGTGAAGATCTCCATCCAGCAAGTGGCCATCACGCTGGGTGAGGCCATGCTGCTGGTGTTCCTGGTTATGTTTCTGTTTCTGCAGAACATCCGCTACACCATCATCCCGACCATCGTGGTGCCGGTGGCGTTGCTGGGCACGTTTGCCGTGCTGCTGGCCATGGGTTTCTCCATCAACGTGCTGACCATGTTCGGCATGGTGCTGGTGATCGGTATCGTGGTGGACGATGCCATCGTCGTGGTGGAGAACGTCGAACGCATCATGAGCGAGGAGGGCCTTCCGCCACTGGAGGCCACCCGCAAAGCCATGACGCAGATCTCGGGCGCCATCATCGGCATCACTGTGGTGCTGATTTCGGTGTTCGTACCGCTGGCGTTCTTTGCCGGTTCGGTGGGCAACATCTACCGCCAGTTTTCCGCTGTCATGGGTGTGTCGATTGCGTTCTCTGCGTTCCTCGCACTCTCGCTCACGCCGGCGCTGTGCGCCACTTTGCTCAAGCCGGTGGAGGCAGGTCACCACCACGAGAAAAAGGGCTTCTTTGGCTGGTTCAACCGTGGCTTTGCCCGCACAGCCAAGGGCTATGAAGGGGGTGTGGCCGCGCTGCTGCCGCGCGCCGGTCGCACCCTGGTCATCTACCTGGCGATCGTTGCTGCAGCGGTGGTGGTTTACATGCGACTGCCCACCTCGTTCCTGCCCGGTGAAGATCAGGGAACGATGCTGGTCAACGTGCAGCTGCCTCCCGGCGCCACGCAAGGGCGTACACTGGAGGTGATCAAGCAGGTTGAAGATTTCATTCTGAAGCAGCCCGAGGTGCAGAGCATGGTCGGTGTGCTGGGCTTCAGTTTTTCCGGCCAGGGCCAGAACGCAGCGCTGGCGTTCATCACGCTCAAAGACTGGAAGGAGCGCACGGCGCCCGGCAGTTCGGCGCAGGAGGTTGCCGGCAGGGCGTTTGGCGCGCTGTCGGGTGTGCGCGATGCGTTCATTCTTCCGCTGAGCCCGCCGCCCATTCCCGAGCTCGGCTCGTCGTCGGGCTTCAGCTTCCGCTTGCAAGACCGTGGCGGTCTGGGTCGCGAGGCGTTGCTGAGTGCGCGCGGCCAGCTGCTTGGCCTTGTGTCGCAGAGCAAGCTGCTCACCCAGGTGCGCCCCGATGGCCTGGAGGACGCGCCGCAGTTGCAGATCAACATCGACCGCGACAAGGCCAACGCACTGGGCGTGGGGTTTGACTCGATCAGCGCGGCGATCGGCACGGCGCTGGGTTCGACCTATGTGAACGATTTCCCCAACGCCGGTCGACTGCAGCGCGTGGTGGTGCAGGCAGATGCGCCCGCGCGCATGCAGCCAGAAGACTTGCTGCGCATCAACGTGGTCAACAGCAAGGCGCAGGCGGTCCCGCTCTCGGCGTTTGCCACCACCCAGTGGATCACCGGCCCGATGCAGACAGTGCGCTACAACGGCTACCCCTCCATGCGCATCAGTGGCAGCGCGGCGCCCGGTGCCAGCACCGGTGATGCCATCGCCGAGATGGAGCGGCTCGCTGCCCAGCTGCCGCAAGGTATCGGCTACGAATGGACAGGCCAGACGCGCGAGGAAAAGCTCGCAGGTGCACAAGCCATCATCTTGTACGCCTTCGCCATCCTCGCCGTGTTCCTGTGCCTGGCCGCGCTGTACGAGAGCTGGACGATTCCGCTGTCGGTGATTCTGGTGGTACCGCTGGGCGTGATCGGGGTGCTGCTCGCCACGCTGATGCGCGGGTATTCCAACGACGTGTACTTTCAGGTGGGGCTGATCACCATCATCGGACTGTCGGCGAAGAACGCGATCCTCATCATCGAGTTTGCGAAAGACCTGCAGGCGCAGGGCAAGGGTGTGATCGAGTCCGCGCTGGCCGCCGCCCACCTACGTTTCCGTCCCATTGTCATGACCTCGCTGGCGTTCACGCTGGGTGTGTTGCCGCTGGCGCTGGCCTCGGGCGCAGGCTCCGCGAGCCAGCGCGCCATCGGCACCGGCGTGATCGGCGGCATGCTCACCGGCACGGTGCTGGCGGTCGTGTTCGTGCCGATTTTCTTTGTGGTGGTGCGCACGCTGTTCAAAGGCAGCGCACGACAGCACCAGCGAGACGCCGAGCAGGCACAACAACACGGAGTGCATTGAAATGACCCACCTTCGCTTTGGAGCCCTGAGCCTTGCGGTGCTCGCGCTTTCTGCCTGCTCCTTCACGCCGAAATACGAGCGTCCGGCAGCCCCTGTGGCCGCCACCTTCCCCGATCAAGCCAGCTCCGTGGCGGCGCAGGCCGACACCTTCCCCGATCAAGCCAGCTCCGTGGCGGCGCAGGCCGACACCTTGGCCTGGCGCGAGTTCGTTGGCGATGCCCGCCTGCGCGAGCTGATCGCGCTGGCGCTGGCCAACAACCGCGACCTGCGCGTGGCCACGCTCAACATCGAGCAGGTGCGCGCGCAGTACCAGATCCGCCGCGCCGACCAGTTCCCTTCGGTGGGCTTGGCAGCGGCTGGCAGCCGCCAGCCCAATGCCAACGGTGGCATCGCCAGCACCTACAGCGTCGGCCTGGCCCTGAGCAGTTGGGAGATCGATTTTTTTGGGCGCCTCGGCAGCCTGAAGGAAGCGGCGCTGGCCCAATACCTCGCCAGCGAAGAAGCGCGCCACGCTGCGCAGACCAGTCTGGTGGCGGCTGTTGTCAGCTCCTGGTTGAGCCTGGAAACCAACGACGAGCTGCTGGCCCTGACCCAACGCACCGTGGCCACGCGGCAAGACTCGCTGCGCCTGAGCAAGCTGCGCTTTGACAACGGTGCCACTTCCGCGCTGGATCTGCGCCAGGCCGAGTCGCTCACCGCGGCGGCGCAGTCCGCCTTGGCCCAGCAGCGCCGCCTGCGAGCGCTGGATCTGAACGCGCTCACGCTGCTGGTGGGGCAGACGCCACCAGCAGCGCTCTTGCCCGCTCCGCCCACCATGGCCGAGGCCGCCACGGCCAATCGTGCGACGGTGCCGACCGCAGCCGCGCCCGCCGCGTCGATGCTGCGCGACGTGCCGGCCGGTCTGCCGTCCGATCTGCTCACGCGCCGCCCGGACATTCGCCAGGCCGAGCAGCAGCTGATCGCAGCCAACGCCAACATCGGTGCGGCGCGCGCAGCGTTCTTTCCGCGCATCTCGCTCACTGCGAGCGCAGGCACCGTCAGCAGCAGCCTCTCGGGTCTGTTCGAAAGCGGTTCCTGGGGCTTCACGCTGGCGCCACAAGCGCTCCTGCCGATCTTCGATGCGGGCCGCAACAACGCCAACCTCGGCTCTGCCAAGGCCGCGCGTGATATCGCGGTGGCGCAGTACGAAAAAGCGATCCAGACTGCGTTCCGCGAGGTGGCCGACGCACTGGCTGGCAGCGCCACGCTGGGCGACCAACTCACCGCCCAACAGGTGCAGGCCACAGCGGAAGCCGAGCGTTTCCGGCTGGCCGAGCTGCGTTACCGCAGCGGGGTATCGAGCTTCCTGGACGTGCTGGACGCACAACGTTCGCTGTTCACGACGCAGCAAGCGCTGGCGCAAACGCGCCTGGCGCAACAGCAAAACCAGGTGGCCTTGTACAAGGCGCTTGGAGGTGGCTGGACAGAGTGAGGGGCTTGTTCGGGTGGGGCTTCGACAGGCTCAGCCCGAACGGGTTGGTTTTCCGATCGTCCTGAGCCTGTCGAAGGGCCTGAGCTCGTCGAAGGGTTTGCGCCGTCAAGCTTTCAGGTCGTAAAACTTCGCGATGTGTTGCCACGCCACCTGTGGATCGTCCACGTACTGAAACAACGCCAGATCCTCGGGCGAAATCGCGCCTTCTTCCACCAGCACATCGAGGTTGATCAGGCGCTTCCAGTAGTCGGAGCCGAACAGCAGGATCGGCACCGGCTTGGCCTTCTTGCACTGCACCAGCGTGATCACCTCGAACAGCTCGTCGAGCGTGCCGAAGCCGCCTGGGAACGCGAGCAGGGCCTTGGCGCGCATCATGAAATGCATCTTGCGCAACGCGAAGTAGTGAAACTTGAAACTGAGTTCGGGTGACACGTACGGATTGGCCGCCTGCTCGTGCGGCAGCGCGATGTTCAGGCCGACGTTGAGCGCGCCTTCGTCGTGAGCGCCACGGCTGGCGGCTTCCATGATGCCGGGGCCACCACCGGTGCAGATGTAGAGCTGGTCTTCCTTGGGGCAGCTGGCGCTGTAGCGCGCCACCGTGCGGGCAAACTCGCGGGCGTGGTCGTAGTAGGGTGCGTTGCGCACCATGGCTTTGGCGCGTGCAATGTCAGCCGCCTCGCCGCTGCGTTCGGCGCGCAGCAGCATCTCCTGCGCTTCGCTGGCTTCGCGAAAACGCGCGCTCCCGAACACCACCACCGTGTTCTCGATGCCGGCGTCGCGTTGCGCGAGGTCGGGCTTGAGCATCTCCAGCTGAAAGCGGATGCCGCGCGTCTCGCGGCGCAGCAGGAACTCGGGATCGGCAAAGGCGAGGCGGTAGGCGTCTGCCTGCAGCGGGTTGCCTTCGTTGGCGTGGGTTTGAAGTTCGGCCCAGGCATCGGCCAGGCGGCGTTCGTTGAGGTTCTGTCTGGTTTCCATGAAAGGCTCCTTGAATCGTCAGTGTGTGCTGCTTGTGTGACTACAGCCCGATTGCCAGGGCCAGCGGCACAAACAGGATGGCCAGCGCATTGCCCAGCATGATCATGGCGCCGACCTTGTCGGGCTCCTGGTGGTAGCGCTCGGCGAGCATGAACTGCATCACGGCTGGGGGCAGAGCGGCAAACAGCAGCAACTGGCCGCGCGCCGCACCTTCCAGGCCGAGTGCCCAAGCCAGCGGAATGCCCACAGCCAGACCGATGATGGGTCGCGCCACAGCACCGAGCAAACCCAGCGCCAGGCCCGAGCGGGTGAGGGCGGTGAGCCGCACACCCAGCGCGAACAGCATCATGGGCAGCAGCGCGTCGCCCAGCAACTTCAGGCCGGAGAGCACCACGTCGGGTGGACGCACCTCGGTGAGCGCGCTGATGAAGCCCAGCGCGGTGCCGATCATGAGCGGGCTGGTGAGCAGGTCGCGTGTGCGCGCCAGGCGGCTGGTGATGCGCGCACCGAGCGAAAAGTGCAGCAGGTTGCTCACCGAAAACAGCGCCACCGCCGCGCCGAAGTTGGCCGGGCCGAAGGCCAGCAGGGCCAGCGGCAGGCCCATGTTGCCGCAGTTGTTGAACATCACCACCGGCACCAGCGTTCGCGGTTGGGCGCCGAAGGCGCGTGCCAGCGGCCAGGCCAGCAGACCGGAACCCAGAATGAGCACGGTGCCGCCGATGAGCAACGCCGTGTGGTCGGCCATGTGGAAGTCGCGCGAGGCCAGCGCCGAATACACCAGCAGCGGCGCCAGCACGTCGAGCGCGATGCGGTTGAACACCGACATGTCGGGCACACCGCGGCGCGCATAGCCATAGCCGATGGCCACGATCAGGAAGACCGGGATGATGACGTCGGCGATACGGGCGATGAGGTCCATGGCGCTGGGTTTGGAGTGAAAACGCAAGAGGCTCCCGCAGGAGCCTCTTGAATCGAAAGATCAGGAACTGGTCAAACCCGTTTGCGGTATTCGCCTGTGCGGGTGTCGATCTCGATCTTGTCGTCCTGCGCCACGAAGAGCGGCACCGACACTTCAAAGCCGGTGGCGATCTTGGCGGGCTTGAGCACCTTGCCGGACGTGTCGCCCTTGACGGCGGGTTCGGTCCACGTGATCACGCGCTCGACGCTGGTGGGCAACTCGACCGAGATGGCCTTGCCGTCGTAGAACACCACTTCAACGGTCATGCCGTCTTCGAGGTAGTTCAATGCGTCGCCCATGTTCTCGGCTTCCACTTCGTACTGGTTGAAGTCGGCGTCCATGCACACGTACATCGGGTCGGCGAAGTAGGAGTAGGTGCACTCCTTCTTGTCCAGGATGATCTGGTCCATCTTGTCGTCGGCCTTGCAGACGACTTCGGTGGCCATGTTGTTGAGCAGGGCCTTGAGCTTCAGGCGCACGGTGGCGGCACCACGGCCGCCGCGGCTGTATTCGGTTTTCAGGACGATCATCGGGTCCTTGCCGTGCATGATGACGTTGCCGGCGCGGAGTTCTTGAGCGATTTTCATAAGGGTTCCAACGGTTGGGCCGCGTGCTCCCGGCGTGGGCTGGACACCCGGGAACTGAGCTGATGGCTGCGATCTGTGCGGCGAGGCAGACGGCTGGCGGAAGCGGTGGCCGGCGTTGAGGCCGGGTCGGATTTCCGCAAAGCCTCGAATTTTATCGCTTTTCCCTCACCGCTTCCCTCGCACGAAGCCGATCAACTCGCTGACCAAGTCGGGCTGGGCCAGCAGGCGCTGGCGTGCGGCTTGAACGCAGTTTCGCCATTCGCCGAGCGCCGTCGTGTCGGGCCACACCGGGGCGGCGCTGCCGATGCCGTTCCAGGCGAGGTGCAGGGCGCGCATCGAGGGGGGTGCCTGCAGCCATTGCAGGAAGGCCTCCAGCTTGGCGTGGTGAGCGTCGTCGTGCTGCGGGTAGATCTGCCAAATGAAGGGCTGGCCAGCCCAGAGCGCGCGCACCAGCGAGTCTTCACCGCGCACGAAATTGAGGTCGCAGGCCCAGAGGAGGTGGTCGAACTCGTGCTGGGTCAGCAAGGGCAGGGCGTGCAGCCGGCCCACTGGTGCGGCTTGGGCGGCGCGCCACGCGCGCCCGGGGGTGACCAGCCATTGCCAGGATCCCTGCGCCGCCCGGTGCAGCGCCTCGGGCAGGGCGGGTGGCTCGTAGCAGAACAGGCTGGCTTGCGGTGGGGATGCAGGAAGGCCCAGGTCGCGCAGCCAGGCGCCGGGGTCGAAAGCAGCCTGCCGCTGAGGCAGATCCGCCTCGCGCAGCAGGCCGCCAGTGCGCTCGGTGAAGCCAGGGTAGAAGAACCATTTGGTGAGCCCACGAAGCGGCCCGCTCATGACCGGCGAGGGCAGGCGGTGCGAGCGCTCCACATAGGGCTCGGCGCTCAGGTATTCGAGGTTGATCCACACCGGCGGGCGTTCGCTGCAACCCAGGCGCTTGGCCAGGTCGTCCATGCATTCGGGCGGCGGCTCACAGCCAAAGGCTTCGATCCACACATCGGCGAGGGGCAACCGGGCCGGCAGGCTGTCGGGCAGCGGGGT
>JBBQSX010000165.1:0-8365 GCA_038213545.1 Burkholderiales bacterium | reverse complement strand
CAATCCCGCCTCGTTGGTGATATAGCTCAGTTGGTTAGAGCGCAGCATTCATAATGCTGATGTCGGTGGTTCAAGTCCACCTATCACCACCAACATTCAAGAAGCGGGCTCTGGCAACAGGGCCCGCTTTTTTCATGGCGCGCGCCGTTGCGGCCCTCACAGACGGATCACCATGGCCATCAAGTCCACCATCTTCAAGGCAAACCTGCAGATCGCCGACATCGATCACAGCTACTACGCCGACCACGCGCTCACCCTGGCCCGCCACCCCAGCGAGACCGATGAACGCATGATGGTGCGCCTGGTGGCCCTGGCCATCCACGCACACGAGCTGCAGGACACCTGCCGCGGCGACGGCACGCTCGCCTTCGGCACCGGCTTGTCAGACCCGGACGACCCGGACGTATCGCTCACCGATTTCACCGGCCGCAAGCGCCTGTGGATCGAAGTCGGTCAGCCCGAAGACAAACCCCTGGCCAAAGCCTGCAGCAAGGCCGACGCGGTGGTGCTGTACGCCTTCGGCAGCGCGGCCGACGTCTGGTGGCGCGGCATCAACACCAAGCTCACGCGGTTGGACCGCTTGCAGGTCTGGCGCCTGCCGACCGAGGTGGCTCCCGCCCTGGCGCAGATGGCCGAACGCAGCATGCAGCTGCAAGCCACGGTGCAGGAGGGTGTACTCACGCTCTCCAGCGACCGCGGCAGCGTGGCCATCGAGCCGATCCGCTGGAAGTGACCCCGCCCTGGGTCAGGTGAGCCAACGCTCGCGGTACACGCCGTCGGCGTCGTGGTCGCGGGTCTGCTTCTCCACGTTGAAGCTACGTCCGCCACGCGGATCGGTGCCGCGCCCGGCGATGTAGAGCCAGTTGCCCTGGTTGCTGTGCACGTCGAAGTCCACCAGCGTGGATTCAAACCAGGCTGCGCCCGCTCGCCAGTCGCAGCGCAGATCGTGAATCAAGAAGCTCGCCACCACCTGCCGCAACCGGTTCGACAGGTAGCCCGTGGTGCTGAGCTCGCGCATGCCGGCGTCCACCAGCGGTTCGCCGGTGGTCCCTTGGCACCAGCGCGCAAACGCGGCCGCGTCGTGCAGCGGTGTGGGCAGATCGCTCAGGCCGCGTGCGCGATAGAGCGCGCGGCCGTGGCGCCGGTGAAGCAGGCGGAAGTGTTCGCGCCAGAGCAACTCGAACACGATCCAGCGGCTGCCGTCGCTGGCGCCCACGCGGGCCTCGTGCTCGCCCAGCACAGCGTGGATCTGGCGGGCCGACAGCGCGCCGCAGGCCAGCCATGGCGAGAACTTGGTCGAGTAGTCGGTGCCGCTGAGCTGGTTGCGCGTGGCTTTGTAGTGACGCGCGAGCGGTCCTCTGAAGTAGCGCTGCAGATGCGCCAGGCCAGCCGTTTCGCCGCCAGCGAAGGCGGGTGTTGCGTAGGGAAACGAGGAGCGCGCATCGTCGCTCGCTGGCGGTGTCGGCGGTGGGGGGAAAGCGGGTGCACCGGGCGCGGGCGGCAAGTGCCCAGGCACCGGCACAGATGCCGGCACCCGCACCATGGCGTGCTCGACCGCCTGGCGGAACGCAGTGAACACATCGGGCACCTTCTGGGGCGCAAACGGCAGGTCGGCCAGGGCAAACAGGCCCGACTGGTCTCGTGTGTGGACCGCCACCCCGGCATCGCGCAGCGCCAGCACCTCATCCTGCTCCTCGGGCGCAGCGATGTCTTCGGTCACCACAGCGTCGATTTGCAGTTCGAGTGCCAGCGCAGGCAACACGTCGCGCGCCCGGCCGTGCAACTGCAGCAAACGGCTGCCCCGGGCCTGGAGTTGGGTGGAAAGATCGCTCAGGCTGTCGTGCACGAAGCGCTGGCGGTGCAAGCCCCGGCGCACAAAGCCCCACCGCGTGCCGGCGTCCTGCGCGGGGTCGTGGCAAAAGACTGGCAGCAAAGCGCTTGACGCGGCGCAGGCCTCGGCCAGCGCCGGGTTGTCGCCCAGACGCAGGTCGTTGCGAAACCAGTACAAGGTGCGCCCGCCCGGCTGGAGGGTGGATCGATCAGCTGCCATTGCGTCGGTGCTCGACCCAGATGAGTTCGTTCGTCTTCACACCGAGCCGCGCGGCCTGGGCCATCAGCTGTTCGCGCACACCCGGCGGTAGCTGTTTGTCGCGAGCCAGTATCCACAGGTAATCTGTGTTGGGGCCGATCACCATGGCCCAGCGGTAAGCCGGGTCGAGCGCGATCACGTGGTAGCCGCCATAGAACGGCCCGAAGAACGAGACCTTGAGCGAGGCGGTGTTGGTGTCGCCGGTGAAGAGCGCGCGTCCCACCGCTTCCTTCCACTCACCCTTCTCGGCGTTGAAGCCGCGGTTGATCACGGCCACGCTGCCATCGGCTTCCAGACGGTAGGTCGCGCTCACCTCGCTCAGGCCGCGCTCGAAGCTGTGGTCCAGCCGTGCGATCTCGAACCATTGGCCGGCATAGCGTTTCACATCGAAGGGACTCACCACGGTCACACCGTCGGGCGGCGAGGTGCATGCGTTGACCAGGGGCACCAACGCCAGACACAGCAACAGGCAAGCGCGGTGCCACCAGCGGTGTGCGGATTGGAAACACGTTGGGGACATGGGGGACTTCTCGCAGGCTCGTGGACAGCTTTCATTGTGCGCCGTACATTGGGACTCCCCCGCCCAAGGGGCCAATCGCCGATCCATCCCAAGGGCCCAGACCGCCATGTCGATGTTCAACCAGCTCCCAGGATTTGTGCGCACGCCCGCAGGGCTGGAGCGCGTGATCCTGCGCCGCGTACCACGCGCCCTGTTCCTGAGCGCCCTGTTGCCAGCCCTGGCGGCGCTGTCGGCTCGCTGGTTTGCGTGGAGCGGCAGCGAGGCCGCCGTGGCAGCCAGCATCCAGATGGTGGACTTCCTGGCGCTTGGGGTGGTCCTGCTGCTCTGGACCTTGTTGCTCACGGTCGCCATCGGCGCTTTCATCGTGATGGTGATGAAGGGTCCGGCCTATGTGGCCGATGCGTATCCGCTGGTGGAGTCGGACCGGCCGCTGGACGGTCCACGCAGGCCTTGAAAGCCTGGCGCACACAGGCGCGTGAGAGAATCACGGCCTCTTGTTGGCTGGTCAAATGACTGTGCCTCCCACTCTCCCCACAGCCTCTGGACACACACCATGAACCGCTGCCCAACCGAGATCAGCACCAGCCTCCTCGCTGCACTGTTGATCGCCCTGCCCCTCTGCGCCCAAGCCCAGTCGGGTACGCGCGACTTCCCCGCCAAAGCCTTGCGTGGCACCCTGGTCGTGGTACAGCCCCCGAATGTGACCATGGACGACCGTGCCACCCGCCTGTCGCCGGGCGCACGCATCTACAACACCAACAACTCACTGGTGATGTCGTCTTCTCTGCTCAACAAGGAAGTGGTGGTGAACTACACGGTGGACCTGCGCGACCAGATCCAGAACGTGTGGATCCTCACCGAGGCCGAGGCCAAGGAAAAGCGCGCCGGCTTCGGCGTGCAACGCAACTTCGTGTTTGAGTCGATGCAACCCCAGCCGGCCGCCAAGTCCAACTGACGCCGCACCACCGCAGGCCGCACCGGCTTGCGTTCAAACCCCGCCATCCCCCCAATGCGCCCAGCGCAGGCGGCGGCTTTTCGATGCCGGTGCCCCAGGAGCTTTCCATGAACAAAAAAGTTTTCATCAAGACCTTCGGCTGCCAGATGAATGAGTACGACTCGGACAAGATGGCCGACGTGATGCACGCTGCGCAAGGCTACGAGCCCACGCAGGATGTGGAAGAGGCCGACCTGATCCTGTTCAACACCTGCTCGGTGCGCGAGAAGGCACAAGAGAAGGTGTTCAGCGACCTCGGGCGTGTGAAGCACCTGAAGGACAAGGGCGTGCTGATCGGCGTGGGCGGCTGCGTGGCCAGCCAGGAAGGTGCGGACATCATCAAGCGCGCGCCCTATGTGGACGTGGTGTTCGGCCCGCAAACGCTGCACCGCCTGCCCGAGCTGCTGAACCAGCGCGCGCGCCTGGCCGTGCCGCAGGTGGACATCAGCTTTCCCGAGATCGAGAAGTTCGACCACCTGCCCCCGGCCAAGGTGGACGGTGGTGCGGCCTACGTGAGCATCATGGAAGGCTGCTCCAAATATTGCAGCTACTGCGTGGTGCCGTACACGCGCGGTGAAGAGGTGAGCCGCCCGTTTGATGACGTGCTGGTGGAAGTGGCGGGCCTGGCGGATCAAGGTGTGAAAGAGGTGACGCTGCTCGGCCAGAACGTGAACGCCTACCGCGGCGCCATGGGTGACAGTGGCGAGATCGCCGACTTCGCGTTGCTGCTCGAGTACGTGGCCGACATCCCCGGCATCGAGCGCCTGCGCTTCACTACCAGCCACCCCAACGAGTTCACGCCGCGCCTGATCGAGGCCTACGCCAAGATTCCCAAACTCGTGAACCACCTGCACCTGCCGGTGCAACACGGAAGCGACCGCATCCTCATGGCCATGAAGCGCGGCTACACCGCCATGGAATTCAAGAGCACCGTGCGCAAGCTGCGCGCGATCCGCCCCGAACTGGTGATGAGCAGCGACTTCATCGTGGGTTTCCCCGGCGAGACCGATGACGATTTCGACAGGATGATGAGGCTCATCACCGATGTGGGCTTTGACACCAGCTTCAGCTTCATCTTCAGCCCGCGCCCGGGCACACCCGCAGCCAATCTGGCAGACGACACCCCGTACGCCGTGAAGCTCCAGCGCCTGCAACACCTGCAGGCCACGATTGAAGAGAACGTGCGGCGCATCAGTGCCAGCCGCGAAGGCACGGTTCAGCGCATCCTGGTCGAAGGCGCGTCCCGCCGCTCCAGCACCGGGGTGCCCGAGCTCATGGGCCGCACCGAGTGCAACCGCATCGTCAACTTCCCCGGCGGTCCGCTGGCCGAGCGCCTGGTGGGCCAGATGGTCGACGTGCGCATCACCGAGGCCCGGCCGCATTCGCTGCGGGCCGAGGTGTTGACGCACGAGTCCGCGCTGGGCGACTGAGGTCACCCAAGCCCGTGAAGTCACCCCGTTTCTCGTTCCCCCAGCTGCTGCTGGTGGCGTTCCTGTTGATCGGGCTGCTGCTGGGCGCGGCGGCCCTGCGCGCGCTGTTTTCGCTGGAAGCCTTGATGGCCCAGAGTCGTGAGAGTGCGGCGCAAGCCATCGCGCTGTCAACCGCAGCCCAGTCCTTGTCCGAGCGCAGCCTGACCATGGAGCGGGCGGCACGCCAGTCGCTGGTGCTGCGGGACAACCAGCTGCGCCAGCGCTTCACCGAAGCTGCCGGCAACGCGCGCGACATTCTCAAACGCCTCGAAGACAACGAACTGCCGCCCGAGTTCTCCTTCAACTGGCTGCAGCAACTGACCGTCATCACCGAGCTGCTCGACGGCCCGCCCGAGACGGCGCTGGACCGGGAGCGCGAAGTGGCGCGGGCCTTCCGGGAGATCGACGGCCACAGCGCCTCGATCGCACAGAAGGTGCAATCCATCATCGGTACGCGCAACGAGGCGCTGCAGGCGCGGTTTGAGACCAGCCGCCAGGAACTCACGCAGCAGGTGCTGGGCTCCATCGTGGTGGCCGCCGTGATGGCGCTGGCCTTCGGCGTGTGGCTGGCGCGCCCGTTCAAGCGCATCGAGCGCGCCATCCAGGGTCTGGGTGAAAACCGGCTCGACGTGCCGATCGACATCGCGGGTCCGGCCGACGTGCGCCGCGTGAGCCAGCAACTGGACTGGCTGCGGCTGCGCCTGACCGAGCTCGACGCCGACAAGGCGCGTTTTCTGCGCCACATCTCGCACGAACTCAAGACGCCGCTGGCTTCGCTGCACGAAGGGGTGGCGGTGCTGGGCGATGGTGTGGCCGGCGCGCTCAACCCCAACCAGGCCGAGGTGGTCAACATCCTGCAGCACAACACCCTGATGCTGCAGCACCAGATCGAGGCCTTGCTGCGCTTCAACGCCGCCGCCTTCGAGGCGCGCCAACTCAAGCGCGAGCAGACCGACCTCATGAGCGTGCTGGAAGACCAGATCGATGTCCAGCGGCTGCACTGGCAAGCCCAGGGCCTGACCGTGCGGGCCGAGGGCGTGGCGGTGACCTTGCCGATCGACCGCGAGAAGATCGCCTCGGCGGTGGGCAACCTGCTGTCCAACGCGATCCGTTTTTCGCCGCACGGCGGCGTGATCCGTCTGGTGCTGCTGGACTTGCCGGGGCGCGCCAGCCTGGACATCATCGACCAGGGGCCCGGTGTGGCCGAGGCCGACCGCGACCGCATCTTCGAGCCCTTCTACCGCGGCGAACGACAGCCCCAGGGGGCTGTGCGCGGCACCGGTATCGGCCTGTCCATCGTCCACGAGTACATTGTTGCCCACGGTGGCCGCATCGAATTGCTGCCCCAGCGCCAAGGCGCCCATTTCCGTATCGAACTCCCCCATGCGAACTAGCCTTTCCGCCGTCACCTTGGCGCTGTTGGTCAGCGCCTGCGGCACCACGCCACCGTCACCCGCCGAGCCGTCCGTGACCACCGTGCTCACGCCACCCGCGCAAGCCCCCGCGCGGCAGATCCTGGTGGTCACGCCGGTGCAGGCCCCCACCGCCACACCGCCTGAAGCCCTCGGCAACGCGCAGGCTTCTCCCGTGCCCGATGTGGTCACGGCCTTGCTCACCTACTCCGAGCGACTGCGCCAGCTCAACACGAGCGATCTCGCTGCCGAAGTCGCTGTGCAGGGCGACCCGGGCAATGTGCCGCTGCGGCAGATGCAGCTCGCCCTGGCCCTGATGCACAGCCCGCAGGCGGTGGACACGGCACGCGCGCTGGGCCTGGTGCAGCGGGTGGTGGGCAGCACATCCGCCGAGGCCACGCCCCTCAAACCGCTGGCGCGTTTGCTCGCTCACCAGCTGATGGAACAGCGCCGGCTCGAAGACAGCCTGGAACGCCACAACCAGCAGCTGCGTGAGCAACAGCGCCGCATCGACCTGCTCAACGAGCGGCTGGAGGCCATGCGCGCGATCGAACGCAGCCTCACCACCCGCCCGCCAGCCGCCCCCAACGGCACCCGCAGCGCACCCCCATGAGCGCGACGCCCAGCCACGCCTCGCAACGCGCACGCCTGCTGGTCGTCGACGACGACGCCGACATGCTGCGCCTGCTGGCGATGCGCCTGGGTTCGGCGGGGTATCAGGTCACCTCGGTCGGCTCGGCCGAGGCCGCGCTCAGCCAGCTCGACATCGAGCGGCCGCAGCTGGTGCTTTCCGACGTGCGCCTGCCGGGCAAGGACGGCCTGGCCCTGTTCGACGAAATCCGCAAGCGCCATCCTTCACTGCCGGTGATCCTGCTGACCGCGCACGGCACCATTCCCGACGCGGTCGAAGCCACGGCGCGAGGCGTCTTCACCTACCTCACCAAGCCCTACGACGCCAAGGAACTGCTGGAGAAGATCGCGCAGGCCCTGGCCCTGGGCGCTCCGGCGAGCGACAGCGCGCGGGTCGACGAAGCCTGGCGCAGCGAGATCGTGAGCCGCTCCAACCGCATGGCCGACTTGCTGGCCGAGGCGCGCATGGTGGCGCAGAGCGACGCCAGCGTGCTGCTGCGCGGCGACTCGGGTACGGGCAAGGAAATGCTGGCACGCGCGATCCACAAAGCCAGCGCGCGCGCGAGCAAACCCTTCATTGCGGTGAACTGCGGCGCCATCCCCGAAGCCCTGCTCGAATCCGAACTCTTCGGCCACATGAAGGGCGCCTTCACCGACGCGGTGGCCAACCACAAGGGCCTGTTCCAGGCGGCCGACGGTGGCACGCTGTTGCTCGACGAGATCGGTGACATGCCGCCCGCCCTGCAGGTGAAGCTGCTGCGCGTGCTGCAGGAGCGCGCGGTGCGCCCGTTGGGGTCGAGCCAGTCGATGCCGGTGGACGTGCGCATCATCTCAGCCACCCACCGAGACCTCGAAGAAGCCATGGCCACGGCGCAGTTCCGCGAGGATCTGTACTACCGCCTCAACGTGGTCACGCTGACCCTGCCCACGCTGGCCGAGCGGCGCGAAGACATTCCGCTGCTGGCCAACCACTTCCTGGCCAAACTGGCCGCCAAGTACGGCAAGCGCAGCTCGGGATTTGCGCCCGAGGCACTCAAGGCGCTGACCATGTCCGCCTGGCCCGGCAATGTGCGCCAGCTCTACAACGTGGTCGAGCAGGTCTGCGCGCTCTCCACCACGCCGCTGGTGTCGCTGGCGCTGGTGCAGCGCGCGCTGCGAACACCGTCGGTGGAGGTGCTGAGCTTTGCCGACGCCAAGCAGCGCTTCGAGCGCGAGTACCTGGTGGGCCTGCTCAAGATGACCGACGGCAAC
>JBBQSX010000164.1:0-8365 GCA_038213545.1 Burkholderiales bacterium | reverse complement strand
AAGAAGGGCAGCGTGACCCGCGCACTCCAGGTGATCTCCTTGCCCGTCATGCCCTGCAGCACGAACAGGTTGAAGCCCACCGGGGGTGTGATCTGCGCCATCTCCACCACCAGCACCAGGAAGATGCCGAACCAGATCAGGTCGAAGCCGGCGGCCTGCACCGTGGGCAGGATCACGCCCATCGTCAGAACCACCATGGAGATGCCGTCCAGGAAGCATCCCAGCAGGATGTAGAAACCGGCGAGCGCGACGATCAGCATGAAGGGCGACAGGCCCAGCGAGGTGACGAACTCCGCCAGGTGCCGCGGCAGGCCGATGTAGCCCATCGACAGGGTGAGGAAGGCCGCCCCGGCCAGGATCAGCGCGATCATGCAGTACAGGCGCGTGGCGCCCATCAGCGAGTCGCGGAAGGTGGCCCAGTTGAGCGAGCCCTGCAGGGCGGACAGCAGGAGCGAGCCCACCACGCCGATGGCCGCGGCCTCGGTGGCGGTGGCCACGCCCGCGTAGATGGAACCCAGCACGCCGCCGATCAGCAGCATCACCGGGATCAGGTGGCGCGACTCATACACCTTGGCGCCGAAGCTCAGGACATGGTCGGGCACCGGAATGCGGCCCGGATTGAGCAGGGCCCAGACGGCGATGTAGCCGGAGAACAGTCCCGCGAGCAACATGCCCGGGAACACGCCTGCGACGAACAGCCGCGCGATGGACACGTCGGCCGACACGCCGTACACGATCATGATGATCGACGGCGGGATCAGCAGGCCCAGGGTGCTGGCGCCACCGAGTGAACCCACGATCTTTTCGGGGGGGTAGCCGCGTTTGGTGAGCTCCGGAATGCTCATCTTGCCGATGGTGGCGCAAGTGGCGGCCGATGAGCCCGAGACCGCAGCGAAGATGGTGCTGCCCAAAATGTTGGTGTGCAGCAGGCGGCCAGGCAGGGCGTTGACCCAGGGCGCCAGGCCGCGGAACATGCTCTCCGACAACTTGGTGCGAAACAGGATCTCGCCCATCCAGACGAACAGCGGCAGCGCGGTGAGCGTCCAGCTGCTGGCAGACCCCCAGATGGTGATGGCCATGGCGTCGCCTGCGGGCCGCGAGGAAAACATCTCCATGCCGATCCAGGCCACGCCCGCCAGCGTGAGGCCGATCCAGACGCCGCTGCCCAGCAGAGCAAACAGCGCCACGATCAGCAGCGAGGTGACGAGCAGTTCATTCATGGCGGGTCTCCACGCTGTCGTGTGAACGTTTGCGCTGGAGCTCCAGCACCCACTCGTCAACGAAAGCAATCAGCATCACCGTGGTACCCACGGCCATGAGGATTTGCGGAATCCACAGCGGTGTGGCATCGGCCGAGGTGGAGATGTCGTGGAACTGGTGCGATTGCCACGAGAGCCGCCATGCGTACACCGCCAGCAAGCCGGCCAGCAGCACAGCCACCGTCAGCGACCACAGCTCCAGCCCGCGCCGGGCGCCGCCCTTGAGCTTGCCGATGATCAGCGTCACGCGGATGTGTTCACCGCTCTTGAGCGTGTGTGCCAGCGCCAGAAAGCCGGCGCCCGCCATGGCGTAGCCCGCGTAAGCGTCGGTGCCGGGCACATAAAACTGGAGCATGCGCCCCAGCATGGACAGCAGCACCATGACCAGCACACCGATCATGGACAGCGCAGCCAGCCAGGCCGCGCCGAGGTAGAGGGAATCGAGGAGTTTGCGCATCCAGATCTTTCGTGGCGTACCAGCCAACCCAACCAGCGGACACCGCGGAACTGGCTCTGCCAGGCCGCAGGTGCCGCCCCCTGGAGGGGGTCGCGCGGAGCGCGGCGGGGGTGGCCCCGTCCTTCGCGGCGGGGGTGTTACTTCCTGTACGCGTCGAGCATGCCCTGGCCCTCGGGACCGGCCTTTTCCAGCCATTCCTTGAGCATGGTCTCGCCCACCTTCTGCATGTCGGCCTTCAGCGCAGCCGACGGCGGCTCCACCGCCATGCCGTTGGCCTTGAGGGTGGCCAGCGTGTCGGTGTTGACCTTTTGCGAAGCAGCCCAGCCGCGTGCTTCGGCGTCTGCACCGGCCTTGCGCAGTGCGTCCTGCGTCGGCTTGTCCAGCGCGTCGAAGGCACGCTTGTTCACGATGATCGCGTTCTTCGGCAGCCAGGCTTGCACGTCGTAATAGAACTTGAGGTGCTCGTAGAGCTTGCTGTCCACACCCGTGGCACCCGAGGTCATGTTGGTCTCGACCGCACCGGTGGCCAGCGCTTGCGAGAGTTCGGCGGCCTGCACGGTGACGGGCTGGGCACCCACCAGTTCGGCGATGCGTGAGGTGGCCGGGCTGTACGCGCGCCACTTGCTGCCCTTGAGGTCGGCCGCGCTGGCCACGGGCTTCTTGCTGTAGATGCCCTGCGGTGGCCAGGCCACGGTGTAGAGCAGCGTCATGCCTTGTTCGGCGAGCTTCTTTTCCAGGATGGGCTTTTGCGCCTGGTAGAGCTTCATGGAGTCGGCGTAGCTCGTGGCCAGAAACGGCAGGCCATCGGCGCCGAACATCTGCCACTCGTTCTGGTAAGCGGCCAGCAGGATCTCGCCGATCTGCGCCTGCCCGCCTTGCACCGCCCGCTTGATTTCAGGCGCTTTGAAGAGCGATGCGCCGGGGTGCACGGTGATCTGGAGTTTGCCGCCAGTGGCCTTCTCCACGTCGCTGGCAAAGGTTGCGAGATTGACCGAATGGAAGTTGGTGGCCGGGTAGGCGGCTGGCAAATCCCACTTGGTCTGCGCGGTGGCGGGCAGGCTCAGGACCAGCGCAGAGGCGGCCAGGGTGACGCTGAACAGACGACGTTTCATGTTGAAGGCTCCGTTGAGTTGAGTGGGGACCAAAGGGCAGGGCGGCGGATGGACTCTATCGGCGAGCGGACGAAGTGTGATCGGTGTTTTCCCTGTATGTCAACAAATCATTGGCAAATCGTCGGCAAAAAACATAAACTGCGTCGCAACTCTTCAAGGTATCGCACACCATGGCCCGCACCAAAGCAAGCCCCAAGCCAGCCGCTGCACCATCGCAGCCCATCGTGTCGTCGGCGCACCTGGTGTCGCCCCACAGCGCGGAGATGAGCGAGTTTGAATTCGGTCTCATCGTCTCGGGCAACGCGTTTCACCGCTGGGTGGTTCACTGCATGAGTGCAGCGGGTCTGAAGGACCTCACGGCCCTGGACGTGCTGGTGCTGCACCACGTGACGCACCGCGCGCGCGACAAGCGCCTGGCCGACATCGCCTTCATCATGAACGTGGAAGACACCCACCTCATCAACTACGCCCTCAAGAAGCTGCAAGGCCTGGGTGTGGTGCTCTCCAGCAAGAACGGCAAGGAAGTGACCTACGGGCCCACCGAAGCGGGAAAGGCCTATGTGTTGCGCTACCGCGAGATTCGCGACAGCTGCCTGATCAACGCGCTCAAGGCCGACGACGCACTCAACCACGACATCGGAGAGCTCGCGCGCCTGCTGCGCGTGCTCTCCGGCATCTACGACCAGGCAGCCCGGTCTGCCGCTTCTTTGTGAACACCATGACCTCAGACATCGGCCCCCGTTGGCAGTTCTGGATCGACCGCGGCGGTACTTTCACCGACATCGTGGGGAAGAAGCCAGACGGCACACTGATCACACACAAGCTGCTGTCTGAAAACCCCGAGCAATACCGCGACGCGGCGGTGGCCGGCATCCGTCATCTGCTGGGTCTGAAGCCGGGCGAGCCAGTCACGTCGCAGCAGGTGGAGTGCGTGAAGATGGGCACCACCGTGGCCACCAACGCGCTGCTGGAACGCAAGGGCGAGCCCACGCTGCTCGTGACCACGCGCGGTTTTCGGGACGCACTGCGCATCGCGTACCAGAACCGCCCGCGTCTGTTTGACCGGCGCATCGTGTTGCCCGAGTTGCTCCACAGCGAGGTGATCGAGGCGCAAGAGCGGCTCAGCGCACAAGGCGATGTGTTGCAGCCGCTGGATGAGGTGGCCCTGCGTGCCGATCTGCAGGCGGCGCACGCGCGCGGCCTGCGCAGCGTGGCGATTGTGTTCATGCACGGCTACCGCTTCACCTCGCACGAGGGGGCAGCGGCCCGCATCGCGCGCGAGCTGGGCTTCACGCAGGTGAGCACCTCGCACCAAACCAGCCCCATGATGAAGTTCGTGAGCCGCGGGGACACCACGGTGGTGGACGCCTACCTCTCGCCGATCTTGCGGCGCTACGTGGAGCAGGTGGCCGGCGACATGCCGGGCGTCAAGCTGTTCTTCATGCAGTCCTCGGGTGGTCTCACCGACGCTCATGCCTTCCAGGGCAAGGACGCCATCCTGTCCGGTCCCGCTGGTGGCATTGTCGGTATGGCGCGCACGGCCGGCCTGGCCGGGCATGACAAGGTGATCGGATTCGACATGGGTGGCACCTCCACCGACGTGTCGCACTACGCCGGGCAGTTCGAGCGCGAATTCGAGACCCAGGTGGCGGGCGTGCGCATGCGCGCGCCCATGATGAGCATCCACACCGTGGCCGCAGGCGGCGGGTCTTTGCTGTCGTTTGACGGTGCGCGCTTTCGCGTGGGCCCCGAGAGTGCCGGCGCGAACCCTGGGCCGGCCAGTTACCGCCGGGGTGGGCCACTGGCCGTGACCGATGCGAACGTGATGCTCGGCAAGATCCAGCCGCGCCACTTTCCCAAGGTGTTCGGTCCCCAGGCCAACGAGGCTTTGAGTGCCGAAGCGGTGCAGGGCAAGTTTGCCCAGCTTGCCGTGCAAACAGGCCGACAGCCCGAGGAAGTCGCAGAGGGCTTCATCAACATCGCGGTGCAACAGATGGCCAATGCCATCAAGAAGATATCGGTGGCCCGGGGCTACGACGTGACCCGCTACACCTTGCAGTGTTTTGGCGGTGCGGGCGGGCAGCACGCCTGCATGGTGGCCGACGCCCTGGGCATGACGCGCGTGTTCGTGCACCCGCTCGCGGGGGTGCTCAGTGCCTACGGCATGGGTCTGGCCGATCAAAACGTGATTCGAGAGCAGGCGGTGGAACTGCCGCTGTCGCAAGAAGCCATGCCCTCGATTGCAGAGAAACTGCGGGCGCTGGATGAGGTTGCACAAGCCGAGCTGGGCCGCCAGCAGGTCAACGTGGGCGCCGTCACCGTGCACCAGCGGGTGCACGTGCGCTACGAAGGCAGCGACTCCGCCCTCGTGGTTCCCTACGGCAGTCTGGACGCTGTGCAGGCCGCGTTCGAGAGCGCGTACCGCCAGCGTTTTGCGTTCCTGATGCAGGGCAAGCGCCTGGTGGTGGAGGCGGTGTCGGTGGAGGCCGTGGTCCCTGGCGAGGCACCCGACGAACCCCGTTTGCCTACCCATGAGCCGCGCGAAGTGCCCCGGAGGGAAACCGTCCGCATGTACTCGGGTGGCCAGTGGCTGGACGCAGCGCTGGTGGTGCGCGAAGACCTGCGCCCGGGCGATGTGATCCCCGGCCCGGCCATCATTGCGGAGAAGAACGCCACCACCGTGGTTGAGCCCGGCTGGGAAGCCGTGCTCACCGCGCTGGACCACCTCGTGCTCGACCGCCGCATTCCGCGCACCGTGACGTACGCGGTGGGCACCACCGTGGACCCGGTGCTGCTGGAGGTGTTCAACAACCTCTTCATGAACATTGCGGAGCAGATGGGTCTGCAGCTTCAGAACACGGCGTACTCGGTCAACATCAAGGAGCGTCTCGACTTCTCGTGCGCGCTGTTCGACGCGCAGGGCAACCTGATCGCCAACGCGCCGCACATGCCGGTGCACCTGGGCTCCATGGGTGAGAGCATCAAGACCGTGATCCGCGAGAACGCCGGAAAGATGCAGCCGGGTGACGTGTACGCGCTCAACGATCCGTACCACGGCGGCACGCACCTTCCTGATGTCACCGTGATCACGCCGGTCTACCTGGGCAGCCAGCACCTTCGCGCCGCCGGGCCGCCCCAAGGCGCGAGCGCCCCCCCGGGGAGCAGCGAAGGTCGCGAAGCGCCGAGCGTGGGGGCCATGTTCTATGTTGGGTCGCGCGGTCACCACGCCGACATCGGCGGCACGACGCCGGGCTCCATGCCGCCGTTTTCCACGCGCATCGAAGAAGAGGGCGTGCAGATCAACAACGCGAAGCTGGTGGACCGCGGCGTTTTGCGCGAGGCCGAAATGGTGGCGTTGCTGCAGAGCGGCGAATACCCGTCGAGGAACCCGCAGCAGAACATGGCCGATCTCAAGGCCCAGATTGCGGCCAACGAGAAGGGTGTGCAGGAACTGCGCAAAATGGTCGACCAGTTTGGTCTGGACGTGGTGCAGGCCTACATGCGCCATGTGCAGGACAACGCTGAAGAATCGGTGCGTCGTGTGATCACCCGACTGAAGGACGGGGCCTTCACCATGCCGCTGGACAACGGCGCGCAGATCCAGGTGGCGGTGCGTGTGAATGCCGCACAGCGCAGCGCAGAGATCGATTTCACCGGCACATCGGCCCAGCAGCTCAACAACTTCAATGCACCCACGGCGGTGTGCATGGCGGCTGTGCTCTACGTGTTTCGCACGCTGGTGGACGACGACATTCCGCTCAACGCGGGTTGCCTCAAACCGCTCAAGGTCATCATCCCGCCGGGCTCGATGCTCAACCCCAACCCGCCGGCTTCGGTGGTGGCGGGCAACGTGGAGACCTCCAGTTGCATCACCAATGCTTTGTACGGCGCACTCGGCGTGATGGCCGCCAGCCAGTGCACCATGAACAACTTCACCTTCGGCAATGCGAAGCACCAGTACTACGAAACGATTTCGGGTGGCAGCGGAGCGGGCGATGGCTTTGACGGCACGAGCGTGGTGCAGACCCACATGACCAACTCGCGCCTGACCGACCCCGAGGTGCTGGAGTTCCGTTTCCCGGTGCGTCTGGAGAGCTACGAAATCCGCGAAGGCTCCGGCGGCGCCGGCCGCTGGCACGGCGGCCATGGCGGCGTGCGCCGCGTGCGCTTTCTTGAAGACATGACCGCCAGCATCCTGTCCAACGGGCGCGTGCATGGTGCCTTTGGCATGGCCGGTGGTCAGGCCGGGCGGGTGGGGCTCAACCTCGTGGTGCGTTCAGACGGCTCGGTCGAAGCGCTGGACCACATCGGTCAGGTCGATATGAAACCTGGCGACATCTTCGAGGTCCACACGCCAGGTGGCGGGGGTTATGGAGCGGTCTGAGGCGCCCTACAGCTCTTCCACACGTCGAGCCGGGTAACTGTCCCACGCCTGGCAGCCGGGGCACTGCCAGAAGTGCTGGCGCGCCTCGAAGCCGCAGGCCGCGCAGCGGTAGCGTTTGAGCGGTCCACTGGCTTGCTCCAATGAACGCTGCACCTGAACCTGAGCGACCTCGCTGGACAGTTTTTCGCCAGCCAGCCACTTTGCCGCGATGACCAGTGATGGTTCACGTTCGAGATGACTGAGGTAGCGGTTGCGCATGTCCTCGGGTTCGCTGCCCAGGCTCGCGAGCGCTTCCGTGATGTCGATTGATGGAGCGCGTTCGTGGCTTGCTTGCAGCAACGCAACCGCCTCTGTTTGTCTTCCCGTCTGCCGAGCCAGGTCGGCCAGCGCGCTCGCCGCCAAGGGCAAGCCCTGTGGGGCATGTTGGTTCAGGCGCAGCAAGGCCTCGAACGCGCCGACCGCGTCACCGCTCTGTGCCTTGTGAGCCGACATCGCCATCCAGCTGCGAGAAAGCTGTGGTGCGTGCTGCGCGGCCTTTTCGAGAAGGCGCAGTGCTTGCGCAGCGTCGCCGCTTCGTTGGGCCATTTCGGCTTCTTCGCACAGATAGTGAGCCAGTCGATTGGAGAAACTGCCCTGCTCGGCAGCCTCCAATTGTTGGGCAATTTCCTTGGCTTGTGGCCAGTCGCGCGAGCGTTCGTAGATACCCAGCAAGGCAAGCAAGGCTTCGCCTTCGAACGCCGATCCCTTGAGTTTGTTGAGTGCGGATTCGGCGCGGTCCAACAGACCGGCCTTGAGGAAATCCAGCGCCAGCGCGTGCTGAGCCCGATCGCGATCCTTGTTGCTGAGGTCGGCACGCGAGAGCAGGTGCTCGTGAACGCGGACCGCGCGATCGTAGTCACCGCGGCGGCGGAACAGGTTGCCCAAGGCGAAATGCAGTTCGGCAGTGTCCGGGTCGCCTTGCACCGCTTCGATGAATGCGTCGATAGCCTGATCCTGCTGTTCGTTGAGCAGGTGGTTCAGGCCGCGGAAGTAGGCCTTGGGCGCCTGGCGGCTCTCCATGCGCCACTGGCGAAGGTCCAGGCGGGAGGCGCCCCAACCCGCTGCAAACGCCAGGGGCAGGCCCCAGAGCAGCCAGGTGAAATCAAAGTCCATG
>JBBQSX010000163.1:0-8502 GCA_038213545.1 Burkholderiales bacterium | reverse complement strand
GCTCAACAGAATCCGAGAAACGAAAAGGTACCCAACATCTATCAAGCTACCGCACAAATGAACACCGGAGTTCAGGGCAAGATCGTACAGTGCAACGCCGCCGTCGAGGACGTGGAATTCCCACGCAACCAGATGCCCCGCGTGTACGACGCCCTGAAAATGGAAGGCTCTGCCTTGACGTTGGAAGTCCAGCAGCAGCTGGGTGACGGCGTGGTCCGCACCATCGCGCTGGGTTCGTCCGACGGCCTGCGCCGCGGCATGGTGGTGACCAACACCGCCGAACCCATCATGGTGCCCGTGGGCAAGGCCACACTGGGCCGCATCATGGACGTGCTCGGCGCGCCCATCGACGAGCGCGGCCCGGTTGACCAGGCGCTGACCGCCTCCATCCATCGCAAGGCCCCGGCTTATGACGAGCTGTCGCCCTCGCAAGAGCTGCTGGAAACCGGTATCAAGGTGATCGACCTGATTTGCCCGTTTGCCAAAGGCGGCAAGGTGGGCCTGTTCGGTGGCGCCGGTGTGGGCAAGACCGTGAACATGATGGAACTCATCAACAACATCGCCAAGGCACACAGCGGTCTGTCGGTGTTCGCTGGCGTGGGTGAGCGCACCCGCGAAGGCAACGACTTCTATCACGAGATGGCCGACTCCGGCGTCGTGAATCTGGAGAACCTGGGCGAGTCCAAAGTCGCCATGGTGTACGGCCAGATGAACGAGCCTCCAGGCAACCGTCTGCGCGTGGCCCTGACCGGCCTGACCATCGCCGAGTCGTTCCGCGACGAAGGCCGTGACGTGCTGTTCTTCGTGGACAACATTTACCGCTATACGCTGGCCGGTACCGAAGTGTCCGCCTTGCTGGGTCGCATGCCATCTGCCGTGGGTTACCAGCCCACCCTGGCCGAAGAGATGGGCCGCCTGCAAGAGCGGATCACCTCCACCAAGGTCGGCTCGATCACCTCCATCCAGGCCGTGTACGTGCCCGCCGATGACTTGACCGACCCGTCGCCCGCCACCACCTTCGCCCACCTGGACTCCACCGTGGTGCTCAGCCGTGACATCGCTTCGCTGGGTATCTATCCCGCGGTCGATCCACTGGACTCCACCAGCCGCCAGCTGGACCCGCTGGTCGTGGGCCAGGAGCACTATGAAACCGCCCGCGCCGTGCAGAACACCCTGCAGCGCTACAAGGAACTGCGCGACATCATCGCCATCCTGGGCATGGACGAACTGGCACCGGAAGACAAGCTGGCCGTGGCCCGTGCGCGCAAGATCCAGCGTTTCCTGTCGCAGCCTTTCCACGTGGCTGAGGTGTTCACCGGCTCCCCCGGCAAATACGTGACCCTGGCTGAGACCATCCGTGGTTTCAAGATGATCACGGCCGGCGAGTGCGATCACCTGCCCGAGCAGGCGTTCTACATGGTCGGCACCATCGACGAAGCCTTTGAAAAGGCGAAGAAGATGGCGTAAAGCGGCTGCGGTGGGTACCGGTTTGTGCCGGTTTCCCGCCCGTTTGCTTCTCAACCATCTTCAACAGGAGACCCTATGAGCACCATCCGCGTCGACGTGGTGAGCGCCGAAGCTTCCATCTTTTCCGGCGAAGCAAAATTCGTGGCGTTGCCGGGTGAAGCGGGCGAGCTGGGCATTTTGCCTGGCCACATGCCGCTCATCACCCGCATCAAGCCCGGTGCCGTGCGCATCGAAAAAGCCGATGGCGGCGAAGAGTTTGTGTTCGTGGCGGGCGGCATTCTGGAAGTGCAACCACACCACATCACGGTGTTGTCCGACACCGCCATCCGTGGCAAGGACCTCGACGAAGCCAAGGCGCTGGACGCCCGCAAGGAGGCCGAAGAGGCCCTGAAGAACGCCAAGAGTGATATCGACCTGGCCAAGGCCACGTCCGAACTGGCGGTCATGGCGGCGCAGATTGCTGCACTGCGCAAATACCGGCAGAAGAAATGAAACAGCGGACCCCGGTCTGCTGCGCATGAAAAGACCGGCCTCACGCCGGTCTTTTTTTGTCCTTCGTCCGCTGCAACATGTAACTGACCGAATACCATGGCGTTGTGAACAAAGGCGCAGACAATGTCATCGATTTTTGAGAGCCCGGAACTGGCACCCGAAGAGGTCGCTGCGCGCTTGTTGGTCACCCCTTCGGCCCTGGCAGACCTGACGCTGGGCGACGCCCTGAAGGTGGTGGGCTACATGCGACCCAAGCTGATCAAGGCTGGCACCGTCATCATCCAGGAGGGGGAGGTTCGGCAGACCGACTACATGCTGCTGGTGCTCGAGGGCGACATCGCGGTGGAGAACGAATTGCCCGGCCTGCACGAGAGCATGGTGGTCAACATCATGGGTCCGGGTCATCTGATCGGCGAAATGGGCGTGCTCGACGGTGCACCGCGCTCGGCCACCTGCACGGCCAACACCAACATTGCGGCCGCCGTGCTCTCACGCACCGCGCTCATGCGCATCCTCAAGGAAGACCCCCGACTGGGTTCGCGCTTGTTGCTCGCCATCTCCAAGCGCATGGCCGACCGCCTTCGCGAGACCACCCGAAAGCTCAAGACCTTCGCCCAGATGAACAAGGCACTTCAGCAAGAACTGCAGGTGGTCATGAACAGCCGCAGTCCACTGGACAAACGCCGGGGCTGATCGGCGGGCCAGTCAACGGCGCACCACCGCGTCGGAGAGTTCGTTGGAGCGCACCGCGCCGGGCTCGGCCGGGAAATTCAGCACCAACAGCGCAGACACTTCTTCGAGTGCCTGGGTAAGTCCGTCTTCAAATTCCCCAGCGCGCAGGCGCAGCGCGAGACTGTCAACGATGCCCTGCCACTGCGCCTCGCTCACCCGGCGCGAGAGCGCCCGGTCGGCCACGAACTCGATGGCGTGTTCGGCCAACAGCACATAGATCAACACCCCGTTGTTGTGTTCGGTGTCCCAGATGCGCAAGCGGCCGAACCAGGTGATGGCGCGCTCGCGTACCACCTGAGCCAAGGGAGTCTCTGGGCCGACGCGCCAGAGGTAGCTCAGCGGCAGCGAGGCTTCGACACACAGACGCACTTCACCGGTGTGCCGATCTTCGCTGGCGGCAACGCGGCGTGCGATGCGTTCGGCCATGTCGTCGGGCACGGCGCGCAAGGTGTCCGAGCGATCCATCCAGCGGTGTTTGAAGATGCGCAGGAGCTTGTTCATGTTCACCAGCCACCCGAGGCGCCACCGCCTCCAAAATTGCCGCCGCCACCCGAGCTGAACCCACCGCCTCCCCGTCCACCACCAAAACCCCCTCCACCCAGGCCTCCGCCGCCCCAGCCGCCGCGACCGCCCCGGCCGGAGCCTCCGCCCAACGAAGCGGCGGGCAGGAACTGCATGAACAACGCCGCCAGCATGCCGAGCAGTCCGGCGCCGATGGCCACCCAGACCACAGCGGTCAGCACCCAGGCGAGTGCGCCCGCGCCCACCCCGGTGAACAGGGTACCGAGCTTGTTGCCGAACATGCCTCGCAGCAGCCCGGAGAGCATGGGCACTGCGAACACCAGAAAGATCAGCGCGTCCATCCACTCAAAGTCGCTGGAGCCTGCTGCACGCTGCGCTGCGGAGGCTTCGGGCAATGGCAGTTTTTCACCGCGGATGCGCGCCAGGATCTGGTCGAGCCCGGCGTTGATGCCGCCGGCATAGTCACCTTGCCGAAAGGCGGGCGTGACCGAGCTGTCGATGATGCGGCGCGCCATGAGGTCGGGGATCGCGCCTTCAAGCGCCTTGGCCGTGGCAATGCGCAGGCGCCTGTCGTCTTTGGCGATGACGAACAAGGCGCCATCGCCTGCATCGGCCCGTCCGATCTTCCATGCGTCGCCCACCCGTTGGGTGAAATCGGCGATGTCCTCGGGGGCGGTGGTCGGCACCATCAGCACCACCACTTGCGAGCCGTTGGACTGCTCGAACGCCGCCAGTTTGGCCTCGATGGCGGCGAGGCTTGCAGCATCGAGCGTGGCGGTCTGGTCGATCACGCGGGCGCTCAGCGCGGGCACCGGTACCAGACCCTGGGCCGATGCAAAGGCCCCAACCGAAAGCAGCCCCAGCGCCAACAGGCACCGGGCCCAGAAACGCGTCATGGCTTCTTGAAGTCCACTGGGGGTGGTGCGGAAATGGCCGCTTCGTTGGCCACCTGGAAGTTGGCCTTGGGCTTGTAGCCAAACACCATGGCGGTGAGGTTGCTCGGGAAGCTGCGCGAGAGCACGTTGTACTCCTGCACGGTCTGGATGTAGCGGTTGCGCGCCACCGTGATGCGATTCTCGGTGCCTTCAAGTTGCACGCGCAGGTCGCTGAAGCCTTGGTTGGCCTTGAGGTTGGGGTACTGCTCCACCACCACCATGAGGCGGCTTAGCGCGCTCCCCAGCTCACCTTGTGCGGCCTGAAACTGCTGCAGGGCTGCGGGGTCGTTCAGCGTCTCGGGCGTCACCTGGATGCTGGTGGCCTTGGCGCGCGCTTCGATCACGCGCGTGAGCGTTTCCTGCTCGAAGTTGGCCTCGCCCTTCACCGTAGCCACGATGTTGGGAATCAAATCGGCGCGCCGCTGGTATTGGTTGAGCACCTCGGACCAGGCCGACTGCGTCTGTTCATCGAGTCGCTGGAAGTCGTTGTAGCCGCATCCGGTGAGGGCGATGGACAGCAGCAGGGCGGACAGCCAGGTAACCAGCCGGGCGAACGTGGAACGCAAGGGTGTGTGCATAAAACCTCCGATGGCCGGCGGGCCGTTCATGCCGAGGCTCTGGCCGAGCCCCGAATCTGCGGGACTATACCCCCGGGGCATGGCACCGGGCGGTGCGCCCGGCCACACAGACGGAGCGCTGCCGTCAAAATACGTCCATGCGAAAACCCAAACTCCCGCCTGGCTCGGCCGACGACACGGAAGCCGCGTTCTATGACGCTCTGCAACACGCCGACATCGAACGGCTCATGGCCTGCTGGGCCGACGAGGACGACATCGTCTGCGTGCATCCCGGCGGTCCCCGGCTGGTCGGTCATGCGGCGGTGCGTTCGGCGTTCGAGGCCATGTTTTCCAACGGCAGCGTACAGGCCTTTCCCGAGAAAGTGCGGCGCCTGGACGCAGGCGCTTGCAGCGTCCACAGCGTGGTTGAACGCGTGGCCGTGATGACCGACGACGGCCCGCAACACGCCTGGGTGGTCGCCACCAACGTGTATGCCAAAACCGCGCAAGGATGGCGCATGGTGGCGCACCACGCCAGCCCGGGCATGCGCACCGAGCCGCCAGAAATCCTCACCGCCAAGCCGGTCCTGCATTGAACACCGACGGCTTTCGCTACGCCGCGCCGTGGTGGTTGCCTGGCGGCAACGCGCAGACCTTGTGGGCTGCGCTCGCCAGCCGCCAGCACTTCGGGCCACCGCCAAGCTGGACGCGCAGCCGTTGGAGCACGCCCGATGGCGACTTCATCGACGTTGACATGGCGCAGCCCGCAGCGCCGGCTGGCGCACCCTTGCTGGTGCTGTTCCACGGGCTCGAAGGCTCGTCGGCCAGCCAGTACGCGGTGGCCTTCGCCGACTTCGCGGCGGCCAACGGCCTGGCGTTTGCCGTACCGCATTTCCGCGGGTGCTCGGGTGAACTCAACCGCGCGCCACGCGCCTACCACTCGGGTGACTTCGAAGAGATCGACTGGATCCTCAAACGCTTCGCCACCGAACACCCTGGACGGCCCTTGCTGGCAGCAGGTGTGTCCCTCGGCGGCAATGCACTCATGCGCTGGGCGGCCGAGATGGGCGAATCTGCCAGCCAGCAGGTGCGCGCGGTGGCGTCCATCTGTTCACCGCTGGACCTCGCCGCCGGCGGCCACGCCATTGGCCGCGGTTTCAACCGGCTGATCTACACCCGCATGTTCATGGCCAGCATGGTGCCCAAGGCCTTGAAGAAGCTGGAGCAACACCCCGGCCTGTTTGATCGAGCCGCCTTGCTGGCGGCGCGCGACCTGTTCGAGTTTGACAACTTGTTCACCGCGCCGTTGCACGGCTTTCGCGACACGCCCGACTACTGGTCGCGCGCGTCGGCGAAACCCTTGTTGCACCAGATTCGCGTGCCCGCGCTGGCGCTCAATTCACGCAACGATCCCTTCATTCCTGCGGCATCTCTGCCCACACCGCAGCAGGTCGGCCGGCATGTCACTCTGTGGCAGCCTGCGCAAGGTGGCCACGTGGGTTTCCCGGTCTCGCACGGGGCGCTCGGCTTGCCAGGCCATGTGCGCGCCATGCCCGACGCCGTGGGACACTGGCTGCTCAAACACCTCTGATCGAACGCCCATGGACGACATCGTCAAGGCCGCCATGGCCAAGTGGCCCAACGTGCCAGACTGTTACGGCTGGCTCGGCCTCGACGCGCGCGGCAACTGGTACATGCGCGACGATCGCGTGCAGGCTGCAGGCAGCTTTCCCGCGAGCAAGGGCTCCTTGCTCCAGCACGAAAAGCTCATTGATTTCATCCAGCGCAATTACGCGGCCGACGATGCCGGTCAGTGGTTCTTCCAGAACGGACCTCAGCGCGTGTATGTGGATCTGGAGTCCACCCCGTGGATCTGGCGTCTGCAGCCGGATGGTCGCGTGTTCTCTCACACTGGCACGCCAGCTCAGGTGCGGGAGACCCTGCTCGACGAATCCGGCAAGCTTTACCTGGTGACCGATCTCGGCATGGGACTGGTGCACAGCGCCGACATGGTGCTGGCCGCCGAGCAGGTGGAGGCCGGCGCGTGGACCCCGGGCGATGTGTTGGCCGTCGAGTTGCCTGGCCGCGGCGGCTTCGTGCGCAGCCCTCAGCGACCACACACAAAAAAGCCGGCTTGAGGCCGGCTTTTTTCTGCTGCGAGGCGGCGAACTTATTTCGCTGCGGCAACCATGTATTGCACCGCCGCCTTGATGTCCGCATCCGATGCGGCCGAGCCACCTTTGGGAGGCATCGCGCCTTTGCCCTTGATCACGCTGGCTGTCAGGGCATCGACGCCCAAAGCCACGCGTGGAGCCCAGGCGGCCTTGTCGGCGAATTTGGGCGCACCGGCCACACCGGCCACGTGGCACGCTGCGCAGGCCTGCTTGTAGAGCGCTTCGCCTGCGCCGGCAGCGACGGTGGTGGCTGCAGCCGGTGCCGGTGCCGCTGCTGGCGCTGCGGCAACCACGGCAGCGGGTGCCGGGGCGGCAGCGGGTGCGGCCGCAGCGGCGGGGGCTGCTGCTGCCGGTTCAGCGGCGGGTGCAGCGTCGGGCACGGGGAACTTGCCACCGGCGGCATTGGCCAGGTGCACCACCGCGCGACCGATCTCCACGTCGCGGTACGCGCCACCGCCTTGTGCGCCCATGGCGCCCTTGCCCTTGAGGGCCGACGTCAGCAGTGCTTCGTACCCGGTTGCGATGCGAGGGGCCCAGGCGGCCACGTCGCCGAACTTGGGCGCACCAGCCACGCCCGCAGCGTGACAGGCCACGCACTGCGCTGCATAGACCGCTTCACCCAGCGCCAGCGGGCGGTTGGCATCGCGCAATTCCACCGTGCCCACGCGCTGGATGCGCTGTGCGATCGCCAGCTCCGGATCGGCCGCGCCCATCGCAGGCTTGTTGCCCGAGGTCACGGCATAGACCAGTCCGATGATGATGAAGATGGGAGCAACGAATGCGAAGAATGACGTCCACAGCAACTGCGAAGGTGTCTTGATCGGGCCGGTGTGGTGTTCGTGCTCGTGATCGCTCATGGTGTCCTCAAGGGATGGCGGAGAAGGTCAATACATTGACTGCTCAGCCCATATGGAAGGGTTCGGGGGCAGCCCTCGATTATAGCCAACGCCCTCCGCGCAGGGCTTGACAAAGCCCCTCGCTGGTAGAATCCGGTCGGTTGCGGCTGTAGCTCAGTGGATAGAGTATCGGCCTCCGAAGGCTGTCGTCATCGGACAAAAGCACACCAGATAGACTCTTGGTCTCCGAACAGCATGCGGCTGTAGCTCAGTGGATAGAGTATCGGCCTCCGAAGCCGAGGGTCGTGGGTTCGATCCCCGCCAGCCGCACCAAGCCTTGCGTACCGAGCAAGTGCCTGCACACATTGCGCGAAACACATCATCTTTCGCTGCAACTCAATTCCACGGATTGAGGCACACCGCACTGATGGACCATTAGTCGGGACAGGTCTGTTGAGAAAAGCCTGTGCCCGATGTGTGCCTTGCTTGTGCCGCGCCCACCCCCTCGGTGCAACTCAGGTAGTCGAAAGCGACCCTTGCCCTTGTGCCGTTCCATGTTCGAGTGAAGTACTCGTTTCCTAGCTGTCGTTGACTTGGCAAATCTGTGGGCTGATTTGCAGCGATTGCTGCCAGTGGGTGCTGCCAGGCTTAAACATGCTCAATGCACTGAAGCGGCTATTGGGAAAAGCGATCGTCGTTGGCCTGAGCGGCGGGTGTAGGGGGTACTGCAGTCACAGGTCTTACGTGACCATTCTTGCGCCGCGCTACTGACCGCTTCCTTGTCTAC
>JBBQSX010000162.1:0-8555 GCA_038213545.1 Burkholderiales bacterium | reverse complement strand
AAAGCCTGATGCCCGAAGCCCTGCCGTCGAGCGCACACTTCGGCGAAATGCAGGCGCAGTGGCTGGGCACGCCGCTGGAGATCGGCGGCGTGGCGGGCGACCAGCAAAGCGCCCTCTTCGGCCAGGCCTGCTTCACCGCCGGCATGGCCAAGAACACTTACGGCACCGGCTGCTTCATGCTCATGCACACCGGCGAGCGCTTCCAGATCAGCCAGAACGGGCTGATCACCACCGCCACGGCGCAACCGGCAGGTACACCGCAATACGCACTGGAAGGCAGCGTGTTCATCGGGGGCGCCGTGGTGCAGTGGCTGCGCGACGGCCTTCGCGCCATAGAGTCCAGCAGCGAAGTGCAGTCGCTCGCCGAGAGCGTGCCCGACGCCGGTGGCGTGGTGCTGGTGCCGGCCTTCACCGGTCTGGGCGCGCCCTACTGGCAGCCCGACACACGCGGCAGCATCACCGGCCTCACGCGCGGCACCACCATGGCCCACATCGCGCGCGCCGCACTCGAAAGCATTGCGTTCCAGAGCGCGGCCCTGCTCGACGCCATGAGCCGCGACGCGGTGGCCGCCGGCGGCGTGCCCGTGAGTGAACTGCGGGTGGACGGTGGTGCCTGCGTGAACGACCTGCTCATGCAGATTCAGGCCGACCTGCTGGGCATCCCTGTGGTGCGGCCGGCCGTGATCGAAACCACCGCGCTGGGTGCGGCTTACCTCGCCGGCCTGCACACCGGGCTGTTCGCCGGACTGGACGAACTCTCCCAACAGTGGCGTGCCGAACGCACCTTCCACCCCACGCTCTCGCGGGAACACGCGGCGGAAAAAATGGCGCATTGGGAACACGCAGTGCGCCAGACCATCGCGCCCTGAAGCGGCGTGTGGCGGCGCGCGACAATGGCGCGATGAACACCCCCACCCACCCCACCATCACCTTCATCGGCGGCGGCAACATGGCCAGCGCCATCGTCGGCGGTCTGCTCCGCCAGGGCCATGCTGCGAACGCCTTGCAGATCGTCGAACCCTGGGACGAACAGCGCACCAAGCTCGCGCAGCAGTTCCCCGGCATCTCACTCTTCGCCAACGCCAGCGCAGACCTGCGTGCCTCGGACCTCGTGATCTGGGCCGTGAAACCGCAGACCTTCAAAGACGCCGCACTCGACAGCCAGCCCTATCTGGCCAACGCGCTGCACCTGAGCGTGGCCGCCGGCATCACCAGCGACAGCATGGCCGGCTGGCTGCAGACGCAGCGCATCGTGCGCGCCATGCCCAACACGCCGGCGCTCATCGGCCTGGGCATGACAGGCCTGTTCGCCCGCGAAGGTGCGAACACCGCCGACCGCGCACTGGTGGAGGCCGTGGTGAAGACCACCGGCGAACTGGTGTGGGTGAGCGCCGAACCACAGCTGGACGCGGTCACCGCGCTCTCCGGCTCGGGCCCGGCCTACGTGTTCTATTTCCTCGAAGCCATGCGCGACGCCGGCACCCGCATGGGCCTGCCGCCCGAAGTGGCCTACCAGCTCGCGGTCGGCACCTTCATCGGTGCATCTACTCTGGCGCAGCGCTCGGACGATCCACCGCAGGTGTTGCGGGAGCGTGTCACCTCCAAGGGCGGCACGACTTACGCCGCGCTCACCTCAATGGAAGCGGCGGGTGTGAAGGCGAAGTTTGAGGAGGCGCTGTTTGCTGCGCAGAAGCGGGCCGAGGAGCTGGGGCGGGAGTTCGGGACGTAATCCCTTGGCGCTCGGCTCGCGGACGCGGTGCGCTCTGCTCCGAGGCTGTCCCCCGCGGCCCGCGGCCCCTCCTCCTTGATGCCGCTGCGCAGAGCGCACCGCATCCGCGAGCGGTAGTGGCGAGCGGAGACCGGAAGGGGCCCAGAAGAGCCAGTCGGCACCGAACGACCAATACCGGTAGTGCAGCGGTTGCCGACAGTGGGAGATGAAGAGCCGAGCGTGCAGCGCTTGCCACAATGCGGCCATTCAGTTCCTTTGAACCACAGGGATCGAAAGTCAGCTGCCGGAGGAGCTGCAGACATTTCCAGCTTTTGTGTGGCGCGGACACGGCGTTTTGATGCGCCCACCCTCAATGTTCTTCCTCAAGCAGCCGCGCCCCGCCAGCATGTCTCTGATCGGTCACGTGCAGTCCTTCGCCTCGTGCTGTCCTCCGAACGGTCAAGACGGGACTGAGACCTTCACATAGCTTGGGTGGTCGACAGCTTCCTTTGCAATGCCGACGTAGATTCGCTGGATCTCGCTGCCGCAAAGCGGATGTTCGATGGCCACTCGTGAACTCCAACGGCGACGCCACCGGGCGCGTGATGCCGTAGTACCTGGACGTTTTCATCTCCATCTCCGCATACCCAAGGCTGCGTTGGTTCGATTCGTTGGTCCTCGCTGGCCGCGTGATGTGGCGGCAAGGCTGCCCCAGAGCTTGGCGATCGTGTCGCCGCCGCGCCTGTCGCCGTCGGGGCTTTGATCGTCCGGGTTTTGTCCTCGCTCATGTCAGCCGCATCTCTCGCTTCAATCGACATGCGCCGACTGCCCTGCGTGGCAGCTCGATGTGACGCGAATGTCCCTGCGCTGATCCGCCCCATTCCCGGCCCCCCACGCAGCAGCGCCGCACACGCCTATAGTTGACTGAATTACTCAAGTATCAACGCTGGCAAAGCGGTCTTGTCCGACGGGTCGGATGCCACAAAGAAAGTCGCATTGCAGGTCGCGATCGCGGCTGACTGGACCAGCGATGCACTGCAAGGACCCCGCCGGGGTTGTTGGTGCGCAGGTTTTCAAACAAGGATCGACCATGACGATGACATTGACTGACCGTGCCGCAGCGCAGATCCGGCGCCAGCTCGAAAAACGCGGCTCGGGCATCGCGCTGCGC
Source organism: Burkholderiales bacterium (assembly GCA_038213545.1). Taxonomy (GTDB): domain Bacteria; phylum Pseudomonadota; class Gammaproteobacteria; order Burkholderiales; family Burkholderiaceae_C; genus Hydrogenophaga. Next base: position 5,676 of record JBBQSX010000162.1, on the reverse strand, counting down.
ATAGGCATCAAGAAGGTGGGCTGTACGGGGCTGGCCCACACCTTCGAACTCGCCGATGAGATTCGCCCCGGCGAACACAGCTTCATGTCACACGGTGCGCTCGTGGTGGTCGATTCCGAGAGCCTGGTGGTTCTCGACGGTTCGAACATCGACTTCGTCACCGAAGGCCTCAAACAAAGCTTCAAGTTCGACAACCCCAATGTCGACAGCCAGTGCGGCTGCGGTGAAAGCTTCAACGTCAAGAAAACGGCCAGTCCCACCAAAACTTAGGCGCTGTGCCGCCCACGTTTTCCTCAAGCCTGACAACCCGCCAGAAGGAACACCATGAGTGAACTACTGCAACAACTCGTCAACCAGCCCTACAAGCATGGGTTCGTCACGGACATTGAATCCGATGTCGCCCCCAAGGGACTCAGCGAAGACACCATTCGCATGATTTCGGCCAAGAAAAACGAGCCCGCCTGGCTGCTCGAATTCCGGCTCAAGGCCTATCAAGTCTGGCTGCGAATGAGCGAGCCGGCCTGGCCCAATGTGCACTACCCAAAGATCGACTTTCAGGCCATCAGCTACTACGCTGCACCGAAGAAGAAGCCCAAGCTCAGCAGCATGGATGAGGTCGATCCCGAGTTGCTGCGCACCTTCGAGAAGCTCGGTGTGCCGCTGCACGAGCGCATGGCGCTGGCCGGCGTGGCGGTCGATGTGATCTTTGACAGCGTGTCGGTGGCCACCACCTACAAGGCCAAGCTGGCCGAAGCGGGCATCATTTTTTGCTCGATGTCCGAAGCCGTGCTGGAACACCCAGAGCTGGTGAAAAAGTACCTGGGCACGGTGGTGCCGACAGGCGACAACTACTTCGCCGCGCTCAACTCAGCGGTGTTCACCGACGGCTCGTTCTGCTTCATCCCCAAAGGCGTCAAGTGCCCGATGGATTTGTCCACCTACTTTCGCATCAACACCGAGGAGTCGGGCCAGTTCGAACGCACGCTGATCGTGGCCGAAGAAGGCGCCACCGTGTCCTACCTCGAAGGCTGCACCGCACCCGCCTTCAGCAGCAACCAGCTGCATGCGGCCGTGGTTGAACTGGTGGCACTGGACAACGCAGACATCAAATACTCGACGGTGCAGAACTGGTATGCAGGCGATGAAAACGGCGTGGGAGGCATCTACAACTTCGTCACCAAACGCGGCCTGGCAAAAGGCGTGAACTCGCGCATTTCCTGGACGCAGGTTGAAACCGGCTCGGCCATCACCTGGAAGTACCCATCGGTTATTTTGCGCGGAGACAACTCGGTCGGCGAGTTCTATTCGGTGGCGGTGACCAACCACCACCAGCAGGCAGACACCGGCACCAAGATGATCCACCTGGGCAAGAACACACGCAGCACCATCGTCAGCAAAGGCATCTCTGCCGGGCGGTCAAGCAACAGTTACCGCGGCCTGGTCAAGGTGGCGCCCACGGCCACTGGCGCGCGCAACTATTCGCAGTGCGACTCGATGCTGATCGGCGACAAATCGGGCGCACACACCTTCCCCTACATCCAGGTGCGCAATCCCGGCGCCCAGGTCGAGCACGAGGCATCGACCTCCAAGATCGGCGAGGAACAGCTGTTCTATTTTGCCCAGCGAGGCATCAGCGCCGAAGCGGCGGTGTCCATGATCATCAATGGATTCTGCAAGGATGTTTTTCAACAATTGCCGATGGAGTTCGCTGTCGAAGCGACTCAGCTTCTCGGCTTCAAACTCGAAGGAGCAGTCGGATGATTCACCCCAACAACCCGGTTTTACTTGAAGTGCGCGGCCTGTGCGCCAGCGTCAACGGCATCGACATTCTCAAGGGCCTGGACTTCACGGTCAGGCGCGGAGAGGTCCACGCCATCATGGGACCCAATGGCTCGGGCAAGAGCACCTTTGCCAAAGTGCTGGCCGGCCACACGGCTTATCAAGTCACTGCCGGCAGCGTGCAGTTCGAGGGTCAAGACCTGCTGACGCTGGCACCCGAAGCGCGCGCTTTGGCGGGCGTGTTTCTGGGTTTTCAGTATCCGATTGAAATACCCGGCGTGGCCAACAGCCAGTTTTTGCGCCTGAGCTACAACACACTGCAGGCGCAGCGAGGTCAGGAAGAACTGGACCCGCTGGAGTTTGACGACCATGTGCGCGAGAAAATGAAGCTGCTCGAGATGAGCCCCGATTTTCTGGATCGCAGCGTCAACGAAGGTTTTTCAGGCGGTGAGAAAAAGCGCAACGAAATCCTGCAGATGGCGCTGCTGGAGCCTCGTCTGGCGATTCTGGACGAGACCGATTCCGGTCTTGACATCGACGCGCTGCGCATCGTCTCGCAGGGCGTGAACCAGCTCGGCAACCCCGACAACGCCGTCATCCTGGTCACGCATTACCAACGGCTGCTGAACTACATCGTGCCCGACTATGTGCACGTGATGGAAGCCGGCCGCATCATCAAGACCGGCGGCAAGGAGCTCGCGCTGGACCTGGAGGCGCGCGGCTACGACTGGGTCAGCGCCGACCATGAAGCGGCAAGCCACAACGAGGTCAATGCATGAGCAGCGCCACCGCCCTGCGCCCGCCAACGGTGGACCACCTGGCCACGCTGCTGGCCGGTCAGCCGCTGCTGGCGCCAAGTCAGTGGGCATACGTGAACACGCTGCGGGAACAGGCCCAGGCGGCTCTGGGTGCGCTTGCCATGCCCACGCTGCGCGAAGAGGCCTGGCGCTTCACCGACCTGGCGCCGCTGCACCAGCAGAAGTTCCAGCTGGCGCTCCAGGCAAGCCGGCTGCAGCTTGAGGACATCGCGCCGTTTTGTCTTGATGACGCCGTTTGCCGGCTTGTGTTTGTGGATGGCGTTCATGCGCCGCACTTGTCCAGCCTGGCCCCTGAAAGCGGGGTGGTCGTGAGCGACCTGCCGACCGCCATGGCCACCCACACGGCCGCGCTGGTGGCGCAACTGGGTCGCCAGCAGGCGCTGGGCGACGACGTGTTTGCAGCGCTCAACACCGCCTTTGTGCAGGACGCTGCGGTCGTGGTGCTGCCGCGCGCCATCGAGCTGGCGCAGCCGGTGCACCTGCTGTTCGTGGCGACGCAGGCGGGCGCGCTCAGCCACCCGCGCTGCCTGGTGCTGGCCGAAGCGGGCAGCCGCGCGACGCTGATTGAAGACTACGTGGCGCTGCAGGACTCAGCCTCCATGGCCTATCTGGTGAATCCGGTGACGGAAATCGTGCTGGCTGCGCAGGCACAGCTCACGCATGTCCGCGTGCAGCGCGACGCTGCGCAGGCGTTTCACATTGCCAACTGCGCAGTGTCCGTGGGGCGCTCGGCGAACTACCAATCGGTCAGCGTGGCCATGGGCGCACAGCTGTCTCGCTACTCACTGCGGGTTTTGCTGGACGAGGGTGCCGGGTGCGCCGTAGACGGCCTCGCGCTGGTGGCCGGCAGCCAGTTGGCCGACACCCACAGCTGCATCGACCACGCCCAGCCGCACGGCAGCAGCCGCCAGCTGCACAAGTGCATTGCCGACGACAGCGCGCATGCGGTGTTCAACGGCAAGGTGATCGTGCGTCCCGGCGCCCAGCGCACCGACTCTGCGCAGTCCAGCCGCAACTTGCTGCTGAGCGGCCGGGCCCAGGTCGACACCCAACCGCAGCTGGAGATCTTTGCCGACGACGTGAAATGCACCCATGGCGCCACCATTGGCCAGCTCGATGCTGAAGAAATGTTTTACCTGCAGAGTCGCGGCCTGTCGGACAGCGCCGCGCGACAGCTGCTGACGTACGCCTTCGGCGCCGAGATCCTCGATCGCATTCCCCTCGCCTCTTTGAAACACCAGTTGCAACAGCGCATGCTGGCGCGAACCGGCGGCCTGCCATGAACGCCCGCCTGAATGCTGTGATCGCCGCGCCCACCGATCTGGATGTCGAGCGCGTGCGCGCCGACTTTCCCATCCTGCAGACCATGGTCGGTGGCAAGCCCCTGGTCTACCTCGACAATGCCGCGTCGAGCCAGATGCCGCAGCCCGTCATGGACCGCCTCGCGCGCTACCAAAGCACGGAGCACGCCAACATCCACCGCGCGGTGCACACCCTGTCTGAGCGTGCAACCGCAGCCTACGAGGCAGCGCGTGTCACGTTACAGCGTTTCATCAATGCGCCCGACGAGCGCGAGGTGATCTTCACCAGCGGCACCACCGAGGCCATCAACCTGGTGATGCACGGCTACGGCCGCAAGTTCATCAAGGCCGGTGACGAAATCATCCTGACCACGCTGGAGCACCATTCCAACATCGTCCCGTGGCAGATGCTGGCCGAAGAAACCGGAGCGATCATCCGCGTGCTGCCGATCAACGATGCTGGCGAGCTGTGCATGGACCAGTTCGAGCCGTTGTTCAACGCGCGCACCAGGCTGGTTGGCGTGAGCCATGTTTCCAACGCCCTGGGCAGCATCAATCCGGTCAAGCAGATGATTGCGCTGGCGCACAGCCACGGGGTGCCGGTGATGGTCGATGGCGCGCAGGCGGTGCCGCACCTGCCGGTGGACGTGCAGGACCTGGACTGCGACTTCTACGCCTTTTCGGGCCACAAGCTGTGCGGGCCCACCGGCATTGGCGTGCTCTACGGCAAAGCGGCGCTGCTCGAAAAAATGCAGCCCTTCAAAGGCGGCGGCGACATGATCCTGTCGGTGTCGTTCGAGAAGACGGTCTACAACACCATCCCCCACAAGTTCGAGGCCGGCACACCGCCAATTGCTGCCGCCATCGGGCTGGGCGCGGCGGTCGATTACCTGTCATCCCTCGGCATGGACGCGATTGCCCGGCATGAGCACGCGCTGCTGCAGTACGCCACCGGCCTGCTGGGCGAGCTGCCCGGCTTGCGTCTCATCGGTACTGCACGGCACAAGGCCGCCGTCTTGTCTTTCACACTGGACGGCATTCACCCGCACGATGTTGGCACGCTGCTGAACCAGGACGGCATTGCGGTGCGCACCGGCCACCACTGCGCGCAGCCAGTGATGACGCGCTTCAAGGTACCAGCCACCACGCGCGCCTCGTTTGCGTTCTACAACAGCATGGCCGAGGTGGATGCGCTGATTGCCGGCATCCGCAGCGTTCGACAGGTGTTTGCGTAATGGCCGACTACAAAGCCCTCTACCAGGAGGTGATCCTGGACCACAACAAAAAGCCGCGCAACTACGGCACTTTGGCCCACCCCAGCCACCACGCCGAGGGCCACAACCCGCTGTGCGGCGACCATCTCAGCGTGGCACTGCGATTGCAGGACGAGACCATCGACCAGATCGCCTTCCAGGGCGAGTCCTGCGCGATCTGCAAGGCATCGGCCTCGATGATGACGGCCGCCGTCAAAGGCAAGACGCGTGAGCAGGCCCAGGCCTTGAGCCAGGAATTTCTGGCCATGGCCACCGGCAAGCTCGACCTGAACCAGCCCAACCAGATCGGGCGGCTCGCGGTTTTTGCCGGCGTGCGAGATCTGCCCACGCGCGTCAAGTGCGCGATTTTGCCGTGGCACACGCTGCAGGCCGCTTTCAATTCGCAGGCCATGGCCAGCACAGAAACGTAGATTTTTATGACGGTTTACTCCCTTGAAAGGCCAACATGCTGACGGCAAATGAACTGAAAAACTACATCGTGAACGGCTTGGCCTGCGACCACGC
>JBBQSX010000161.1:0-8566 GCA_038213545.1 Burkholderiales bacterium | reverse complement strand
GTAATACGGTGCTGTCGCCGCGTTTCTACACCACCGATTTCAAGGCCATGGACCGGCTTGACATCTCCAGCGTGCGCGCCGACTGGGACGTGATGATGAAAGAGTACGAGGGCGACAACAACCACGACCACTTCCAGCGCGACGCCGCGTTTGCCGAAGAAGTGCGCACGTTGATGCCCCAGCTGTCGCCCGAGATGCGCCAGGAATTTCTGGACTTCCTCATCAGCTCTCTGACCTCGGAGTTCTCGGGTTGCATCCTGTACAACGAGATTCGCAAGAACGTCACCAACCCCGACATCAAGCAACTGATGACTTACATGGCGCGCGATGAGTCGCGCCACGCCGGCTTCATCAACCAGTCGCTCAAAGATTTCAACCTCGGTATCGACCTGGGCAGCTTGAAACGCACCAAGAGCTACACATACTTCAAGCCCAAGTACATCTTCTACGCCACTTACCTTAGCGAGAAGATCGGCTACGCGCGCTACATCACCATCTTCCGCCAGCTCGAACGCAACCCCGACAAGCGCTTCCACCCCATCTTTCGCTGGTTCGAACGCTGGTGCAACGACGAGTTTCGCCACGGCGAATCGTTCGCCCTCATCATGCGTTCACAGCCCGAGCTGCTCAAGGGCGTCAACAAGCTCTGGATCCGTTTCTTCATCCTGGCGGTGTACGCCACCATGTACGTGCGCGACCACACGCGCCCGCTGCTGCACGAGGCCATGGGCCTGGAATCCACCACCTACGACTACGAGGTGTTCCGTATCACCAACGACATCTGCCGCCAGGTGTTTCCGGTGGAAGTCGACATCGACAATCCGGCTTTCCGCAGCGGCCTGGAGCGCATGCTGAAGATCTCGCTGGCCGCTGATCGTGCGAAGAAGCGCGGCGGCCTGGTGGGCAAGCTGCAGGTGGCCAGTTGCGCGGTACAAGCGGCGTTCACGTTTGGCCGGCTGTACTTTCTGCCGGTGAAGAAGCAGGAACTGCCGCAGATCATTCGCATGGAACCGGTCTGGTAACTGCCGTGATGCGAACAACGTCCGTTCGGGCTGAGCTTGTCGAAGCCTTCGCACGAAGCTTCGCGAGAGCCCTTCGACGGGCTCAGGGCGAAAGGGTGGAGCGATGAGCGAAACGATCGCCCCCGCGCTGTTTGCGCTGCTGTGCTGGTGGTTCGGCACGGGCGCCATTCTCTGGCTGGTGCGACGCGCCCCATCCACCTTTCCCTGGACGCTCGGTGTGTTGAGCGTGCTGCTCGTTGGCAGTCTGTGGACCACCCAGATCAGCATGCGGGACCACACCGTGGGCAGCGCGTATCTCGCGTTCGCCAGCGTGATCGTGATGTGGAGCTGGCACGAGATGGCCTTCCTCACCGGCTGGCTCACAGGTCCGCGGCGCGTGCCCCTGCAGCCCGGCGTTCGCGGGTGGGCGCGGTTCACCCAGTCGGTGAATGCTGTCATCTGGCACGAGTTGGCCTTGCTGGCCAACTTCGGCATGCTGCTGTTGATGCAACAGGGTGAGCCCGGGCATGTTGCGATCTGCACCTTTGCCTTGCTGTGGTGCATGCGCTTCTCGGCCAAGATGAACCTCTTTCTTGGCGTGCCCGAAACCGGTGAGCAGTACCTGCCCAGCCACCTGGTGTATCTCGCCAGCTATTTCAAACGAGGCTCGCTCACGCCGTTCTATTACGTCACGGTCGGCCTCTCCTGCGCCGTCTGGGCATGGATGGTGTGGCAGGTGTCCAGCGGCTCGGCGGTCATCACCACCGGCTGGGTCCTGCTTGCAGCATTGTTGGGCCTGGCCATCGTTGAACACGTGATCATGGCGTTTCCGACGCCGATGCAGAAGTTATGGGGCTGGGCCATGTCGCGCAGCCCGGCGATCAAACCGGAAAAAGCATGAACGCCTTTCGCACCCCCGAAGACCTCTGGGACTTGCCCCCTGCATCCTGTTCCCAGGCCACGCGCCCCTCACCCGACGCACCGCACGCGGTGGTCATCGGCAGTGGTTTCGGTGGACTGGCCTCTGCCGTGCGACTGGCAGCCAAAGGCTGGCGCGTGACCGTTCTGGAGAAGCTCGACGCGCCCGGTGGCCGTGCCTATGTGCACCACCAGAACGGCCACGTCTTTGATGCCGGCCCGACCATCATCACTGTGCCTTTCTTGTTTGAAGAGCTGTGGGCGCTGGCGGGCAGGAAGCTCAGCGACGACATCGAACTGCGCGCGCTCGATCCGTTTTACCGCATCCGTTTTGACGACGGCGACGAGTTCAACTACAGCGGCGACCCCGACAAGATGCGCGCCGAGGTGCGCCGCATCAGCCCGAGCGACTCGGCCGGCTACGAACGCTTCATGGCCGAAGCCGACCACTGCTACCGCCTGGGCTTCGAGGCCCTGGGCGACAAGGCCTTCGACACCGTGGGCGACCTCATCAAGGCCAGCCCTGCCATTTTCAAGATGCGCGGCTGGCGCAGCCTGCACACCATGGTGGCCGCGCACCTGAAGCACCCCAAGCTTCGCATGGCCATGAGCCTGCAGAGCCTGCTGATCGGCGGCAACCCGTTCTCAGTGACTTGTATCTACAGCCTCATCAATGCGCTGGAGCGCAAGTACGGCGTGCACTGGGCGGTGGGCGGCACGGGCAAGCTGGTGCAAGGCTTGGTGAGCTTGCTCGAAGGGCAGGGCGGCGTGCTGCGTTGCAACGCCGAGGTCAAACGCATCGAGGTGGACCAAGGCGTGGCCTCCGGTGTGACGCTGACCAGCGGCGAGCGCATTGAAGCTGATATCGTGGTGTCGAACGCCGACACTGCGTGGACCTACCGCAACCTGGTCGAGGCAAAACACCGCCGCCACTGGACCGACCGCAAGGTGGAGAACGGCCGCTATTCCATGAGCCTCTTCGTCTGGTACTTCGGCACCAGCAAGCAGTACACCGACGTGCCGCACCACATGATGCTGCTCGGACCGCGCTACAAAGAGTTGCTCAAAGACATCTTCAACCGCCACAAGCTGAGTGATGACTTCAGCCTGTATTTGCACCGTCCCACAGCGAGCGATGCTTCCATGGCGCCCGCCGGGCACGACACGTTTTACGCGCTCGCTCCGGTGCCGCACCTGGACAGTGGCACCGACTGGGCCACACGCGCCGAGTCGTTCCGCCAAGCCATCGCCGAGGTGCTCGACCGCACCGTGCTGCCGGGTTTCGAGCAGCACATCAGCGCCTCGCTGATCACCACGCCACAAGATTTCCACGACCGCCTGCTCTCCTTCAAGGGCGCAGCGTTTGGCCTGGAGCCGCTGCTGCTGCAAAGTGCGTGGTTCCGCCCGCACAACCGCAGCGAAGACGTGGACGGACTTTTCATGGTGGGCGCCAGCACCCACCCCGGCGCAGGTGTGCCGGGTGTGCTGATGTCGGCCAAGGCGCTGGATTCGGTGGTTCCCTCGGCAACAACCTGGCAGGAACAACATGCTCGCAAACACGTTTCACGCTGAGTCCGTGGCGCCCCGCGCCTCGGTGGATCTGGACGCCTGCGTGGCGCTCATGCGCACCGGCTCCAAAACCTTCTTTGCCGCAAGCCGCCTGCTGCCGCTGCGCGTGCGCGCCTCGTCGATTGCGCTCTACGCCTTCTGCCGCGTGGCCGATGACATGGTGGACAGCGGCGAGATGAGCGTTGACGACGCCATGCGCGTGCTCTCTCACCGGCTGGACCGCATTTATGCAGGCGAGCCTCAGGACTTTGTGGAGGACCGCGCGCTCTCGGTGGTGGTGCAGCGGCACGAGCTGCCCCGCCCGCTGCTCGACGCCTTGCTCGACGGCTTCGCCTGGGACGCGCAGGGCCGGCGCTACGACACGCTGGAGCAGGTGCACGACTACGGCGCGCGCGTGGCCGGCAGCGTGGGCGCCATGATGTGCTGGATCATGGGCGTGCGCAGCCCGCAGGCGCTGGCGCGGGCGTGTGAACTCGGCGTGGCCATGCAGCTCACCAACATCGCGCGCGACGTGGGCGAAGACGCACGCAATGGCCGCCTGTACCTGCCGCGTCAGTGGATGGCTCAGGCCGGTATCGACACCAACGCCTGGTTGCTCGAACCGGTGGGCAGCCCGGCTTTGCAAGGTGTGGTGTCACGCCTGCTTGATGAAGCCGACCGGCTGTACGAACAAGCCGCTGCCGGCATCGCACAGTTGCCGCGCGACTGTCGCTCGGCCATTCTCGCGGCGCGTTTGATCTACGCAGAAATCGGCCAGCAGCTGCGCCGCGACGGGCTGGACCCGTGTGCGCGACGGGCGGTGGTACCGGCGTCGCGCAAGCTGGTGCTGCTGGCCTGCGCTTCGCTGCAATCGGGTTGGGTCGGCCGCTCAGCCGCTGCGGTGCCGCCGCTGGCCGCCATTGCCTATCTGGTGGACCAGTGCCACACACTGGAGAGCACCGCGTTCTCCAGCGGCATGTCCACGCGACCGCTCAATCAGCGCATGGCGTGGATGCTGGAGATGTTCGAGCGGGTGGAGGCTCGTCGTCAGGAAGAGCGTCTCGGTGCTCGTACCGACGTTGAGGCCATGGCCGCGCGGCACTTCTCGCACTGACCGGTCCACCCTCAGGCGGCTTGCGCGATCAGTTCGGCCTTGCGCCGCTCCATGCGGTTGCCGAGCTCGACCAGATCGATGTCGGATGCCTTGATGTGGGGCAGCATCTGATCGTGCAGGTTCGAGACGTGCAGCTTCACCTCGTCTGCGAGCACCTGAATGGGGCCGTCCACTTGCTCGGCCACCGGCTCCAGGCTCTGGATGTGGGCCACCATCGCCTTCATGGCGCCGTGTTGCGGTGTGGGCTGCGCCATTACCGCCTTCACGGCCGGGTAGAAGATCTCTTCCTTGACTTGCGAGTGCACCACCACCGTGGTGCAAATACGTTGCACCAGAAAACGCTTGTTGTTCACCGAGCGGGTGTTCTCGAATGCGGTGAACATCTGCTGCAGCTCGGCGTGTTCGGCCTGAATGCGGGTGACCGCGTCGGGCACGGGCTGGCTGGCGGGCATGCGTCGAGCTCGGTGATTGGTGTTCATGGAACCAAGGTAAGTCCGCCGACGGTGAAAGTCTGTGCGCTATCGAACCCAGATGACTGCCGTTACAGTCCAAAGGGTCCGTCTGGCGCCTGGCTGTCAGGGACCAGCGGTCTCCCACAGAACAGCGTCCATGCCCACACCCACCACCAGCCCAGCGCCCGACCTCGAATGGCCCGACAAGGCGCCAGCCAGTGCAATGCCTTGCGCCGAGTGTCCGCTGCGGCTCTTGCCGCTGTTCGTTGAGCACACGCCTGAAGAGCTGGAACTGGTGCAGTCGCTCAAACGCCGCTCGCTGCGCGTGGAGGCCGGAGAGACCTTGATCCACGAGGGTCAGACCGACGCACCGCTCTACACCTTGCTCCAGGGGTGGGCGTTCCGGTACAAGACGCTGAGTGACGGACGGCGCCAGATCCTGAGCTTTCTCCTCGCTGGCGACTTCATCGGCGTGCAGCAAAAGATGGGTGACGCGGCCGCACATGGGGTGGACACGCTCACCTCGGCCAGTTTCTGCGTTTTCCAGCGCGACGCGCTCTGGGAGATCCACCGCCGCTCGCCCACCATGGGCTTCAACGTGACCTGGCTCACCGCGCACGAAGAATCGCTGGTGGACGACACCTTGCTGTCGGTGGGTCGGCGCAGCGCCGAGGAGCGCATTGCCAGCATGCTGATCCTGTTGTTCAAGCGCGCTGCGGCGCTGCAGGAAGACAACGGCAAGGGCGGCGTGGTGTGGCCGCTCACGCAGCAGCACATTGCCGATGCGCTGGGTCTGTCGCTGGTGCACACCAACAAGACCTTGCGCAAGCTGGAGAAGCGTGGCCTTCACCAGATCAAGGACGGCCGCCTGTACCTGCGGGATGTGAAGGCGCTGGCCAGGCTGGCCGATCTCTATGGGGACGGACATCCGCCACAGCGGCCACTGGTCTGATGGCGTGGGTGAGGCAGATCACCCTGGGATGTAACCGATTGACACGTTGTGTAAAGCGGCTGACGCATGTGTCTTTCGACATGCAAAACCCATATGCATCAACCTACATTGCGCTCCTGAGAACAAACACGAGCCGCACTGCAATGACAAACACAGCCATTTCCCATCGTGAGCAGAACCAGCTGCTTGCGGCCATGCCGTTTGATGACTGGCGCTACATCGAGTCCCACCTGGAGTGGGTGGAGATGCCCGCGCACAGCACGCTGTTCGAGGCTGGCAGCAGCCTGCGTCACGTGTACTTTCCCACCACGGCTGTGGTCTCGCTGGTATCCACCATGCTGGACGGCGCCACGGTGGAGGTGGCGGCGGTGGGCAGCGAAGGCATGGTGGGTGTGGACGCCTTCATGGGCAGCAGCAACGCCAACAACGGCACCACCGCCAGCGGCACGGTGATGGCGCAGAACACCGCCCTGGTGAGCCGGGGCGGACACGGTTACCGCATGAGCGCGCAGTCGATTGCCCACCAGGCCAGACGCTCGGAGCAGGTGATGCACCACCTGCTCAACTACACGCGCACGCTGTTCCTGCACATGTCGCAGACCTCGGCCTGCAACCGCCACCACTCGCTCGACCAGCAACTCGCGCGCTGGCTGCTGGTGCACCTGGACCGCCAGGCCGACGACGAGCTGCACATCACGCAGGAGCGCATTGCCAGCATGCTGGGCGTGCGCCGCGAGGGTGTGACCGGCGGAGCCCTGCGTTTGCAGAAGGCTGGTGTGATCCGCTACGGCCGTGGCCAGATGTCGGTGGTCGACCGCGCGGGTCTGGAAGCGCACAGCTGCGAATGCCACGGCGTCATCCGAGACGCCTACAACCGCCTGAGCAACGACGCGGTGTTGCAGACCAAGCCAGCAGCACACGCACACCCGGCCACGCCGTCGGCCGATGCGACCCTGGGCCGCAGGTCGGTCAACGGTTTACCCTCAATTCAAGCCACGACCTGAGGCTGCAGGAACACGCGCGCCTTGCGTGGCGCCACCACCACCGTGTCGCCTTCCTTGATGCCGAGTTCCTTGAAGCGGTCGGCCGACAGGTGTGCCTCGATCAGCTTGGGCTGGTCGCCGTTGGCCGGGGTGGCCAGCGGCAGGAGTTCCAGGCGGGCGATCGGTCCCACCACCACCGCGCGGTCCAGCTTGACCACCATGCCATTCAGACCCGGCGCCCAGGGCAACACGTCAAGCTCGTGCGGGCGCACGTAAGCGAAGGCCTGCGCGTCTTGTGCACCGGCGTGTTCTGGCGAGGCGAACGACACACCTTCCAGGTGCATCTGGCCTTCGTGCGCGCGGCCATGAAACAGGTTCACGTCGCCAAGGAAGCCGTACACAAACGGGCTGGCCGGGCGGTCCCACACCTCTTGCGGCGCGCCCACCTGTTCCACATGGCCCTGGTTCATGAGCACCACGCGGTCGGCCACTTCGAGGGCTTCTTCCTGGTCGTGCGTGACGAACACGCTGGTCACGTGCAGCTCGTCGTGCAGGCGGCGCAGCCAGCGGCGCAGTTCCTTGCGCACTTTGGCGTCGAGAGCGCCGAAGGGCTCATCCAGCAGCAGCACCTTGGGTTCGACTGCGAGCGCACGCGCAAGCGCAATGCGCTGGCGCTGACCGCCCGAGAGCTGCGATGGGTAGCGGTCGGCCAGCCAGTCGAGCTGCACCAGCTTGAGCAGGTCGTGCACCTTGGCCTTGATCTGTGCATCGCTCGGGCGCTCGCCGCGCGGCTTCACCCGCAGGCCGAAGGCCACGTTTTCCAGCACGGTCATGTGGCGGAACAGCGCGTAGTGCTGGAACACGAAGCCCACGTTGCGCTCGCGCACATGCACGTCGGTGGTGTCTTCGCCGCTGAAGAAGATGTTGCCGGTGTCGGGCGTCTCCAGGCCGGCAATGATGCGCAGCAGCGTGGTCTTGCCACAGCCCGAGGGGCCGAGCAGCGCGAGCAACTCACCCGAGTGAATGTCGAGGTTGACGTTGTTCAGCGCCTGGAAGGTGCCGAAGTGCTTGTTGATGTTGCGGATTTCGATGCTCATGTCGCTTGTCCTTGAGGGGTGAGCGGTGTGGGTCGCTCAGGAGGCAGTTCGGCCAACGCCTTCATCTCGGCTTCCATGCGCCACTCCGCCACCGACTTGATCACCAGGGTGACCAGGGCCAACAGCGCCAGCAGCGAGGCCACGGCAAACGCAGCCACCGACTGGTACTCGTTGTAGAGAATTTCCACGTGCAGCGGCATGGTGTTGGTCTGGCCACGAATGTGGCCCGAGACCACCGAGACCGCGCCGAATTCCCCCATGGCCCGCGCGTTGCACAGGATCACGCCGTAGATCAGGCCCCACTTGATGTTGGGCAGGGTCACGTACCAGAAGGTCTGCCACCCGCTGGCACCCAGTACCTGCGCGGCCTGCTCCTCGTCGTTGCCTTGCGCCTGCATCAGCGGGATGAGCTCACGCGCGATGAAGGGGAAGGTGACGAAGATGGTGGCGAGGATGATGCCGGGAACGGCGAAGATGATCTTGATGTTGTGCTCCATCAGC
>JBBQSX010000160.1:0-8657 GCA_038213545.1 Burkholderiales bacterium | reverse complement strand
GGTTGCTCCATGGCTGGAAGCCCTGGCGCGCCCACCTCCGCGAAGGTCCCCCGGGGCCTGCGGCCCCTCCTCCTTTATTTCGCTGCGGTGGACGCCCCAGGGCTTCCAGCCACTGCGGGTCATGCGTGCCAACAGGTGAGCAAACGCACGCTCCTTCAGATCGAGCGGGCATGGCGCTCTGCGCAGCGAAATAAAGGGGGAGGCGGCTCCAGCCGCCGGAGGACATTCGCGGAGCAGAGCGCCGTGTCCGCTCGATCCCGCGAACCCCTTGGAGCGAAACACAGGCGATCAATCAAGTGCCCCAATGCGGAATGTGATGCGACCCGAGCGAAACAGCCACGTTCTTCGGCTCCAGAAAAACCTCATAGCTCCAGGTCCCACCCTCACGCCCCGTGCCGCTGGCCTTGGTGCCACCAAACGGCTGGCGCAGATCCCGCACGTTCTGGGAGTTGACGAAACACATACCGGCCTCAACGGCAGCCGCCACCCGGTGCGCTCGACCGAGGTTCTCCGTCCACACATAGCTGGACAGTCCGTACTGGATATCGTTCGCCAGCTCGATCGCATGCGCCTCGTCGCGAAACGGGATGTGACAGGCCACAGGACCAAAGATCTCTTCTTGCGCGATGCGCATGCGGTTGTCCACATCGGCAAACACCGTGGGCCACACGTAGTTGCCCTGGACCACACGCGACGGCAAATCGGCCGCGTAAGAGGGCCGGTCCAACCCACCACACAGCAGCGTGGCGCCCTCTTTCGGGCCGAGCTCGATGTAGCTGCGCACCTTCGCCAGATGCGCCCGGCTGATCATCGGGCCGACGATGGTTTTTTCATCCAGCGGATCGCCCACGGTGATGCGCTTTGCGCGCTCGGCGAACCTGGACGCGAAGTCCGCGTAGATGTTTTGCTGCACCAGGATGCGGCTGCCCGCCGTGCAACGTTCGCCGTTGTTGCTGAAGATCATGAAGATGGCCGCGTCCAGCGCGCGGTCGAAGTCGGCGTCGTCGAAGATCACGAAGGGGCTTTTGCCACCCAGCTCCATGCTGAACTTCTTCAGGCCCGCACTCTGCACGATGCGGTTGCCGGTGGTGGTGGACCCGGTGAAGGAAATCGCGCGCACGTCGGGGTGGGCGCACAACGGTTCGCCCGCTTCCTTGCCCATGCCATGGACGATGTTGAGCACACCCGCAGGAATCCCGGCTTCCAGCGCAAGCTCGCCCAGGCGCGCAGCCGTGAGCGGGCTGAGCTCGCTCATCTTCAACACCGCCGTGTTGCCAAACGCCAGGCACGGCGCGACCTTCCAGGTGGCCGTCATGAACGGCACGTTCCAAGGGCTGATGAGCGCGCACACACCCACCGGGTGGAACAGCGTGTAGTTCAGGTGGGTGGGCGTGGGGTAGGTGTGACCGTCCACGCGCGTGCACATCTCGGCGAAGTAGTGAAAGTTGTCGGCCGCGCGCGGAATGAGCTGTTTGCCGGTTTGCGAGATCACCTGCCCGCTGTCGTTCGTTTCAGTCTGCGCGATCTCGGGCACGTGGGCCGCGATCAGTTCACCGAGTTTGCGCATGAGTTTCGCGCGCTCGGTGGCGGGCAGGTTGGCCCATTTCGGAAACGCGTCTTTGGCGGCCTGAACCGCCGCGTTGATCTCGTCTGTGCCGCCGGAGCTCACCTCGGCCAGCACGGCCTGCGTGGCGGGGTTGATCGTCTCGAAGGTCGTGGCGCTGGCCGCGGACCGGCCGTTGATAAGGTGCTGGATGTTCATGTGTGCGTGCAGATCAATCCGTTCGCCCTGAGCCTGTCGAAGGGCTCACGCGAACAGGGTGGGCAAGGGCTTCGACAGGCTCAGCCCGAACGGAATTTGGCTCGGCCCGAACGGAATTTGGCTCAGCCCGAGCGGCAATGGGATCAGTCCCAACGGAGGACAGCGCAATCGTGTTGACCAGATCGCCGATGCCCTCGATGGAGGTGACGACCACGTCGCCGGGCTGGCAGTCGACGACGCCATCGGGCGTGCCGGTGAGGATCAGGTCGCCGGGTTGCAGCGTCATGAAGGCGCTGAAGTACTCGATCAGCGTGGGCACGTCGAAGATCATGTCGCGCGTGCTGCCCTGCTGTGTGATTTTTCCGTTCACGGTGGTCTGCAGCGCGAGGTTCATCGGATCGGGCACATCCGCCGCGTCCACCAGCCAGGGGCCAATGGGGGTGCAGGTGTCGCGGTTTTTCACGCGCAGGTTGGGGCGGTACCAGTTCTCCAGGTGGTCGCGGATCGCGTAGTCGTTGGCCACGGTGTAGCCGGCCACGAAGGCCAGCGCGTCGGCCTTCTTCACGCGTTTGGCGGTGCGGCCGATCACCACGGCGAGTTCACATTCGTAGTGCATGTGCTGCACACCCGCCGGGCGCACAGTGAAGCCGTTGTGACCGGTGAGCGAGGCTTCGCCCTTGAGGAAAGCCAGCGGCTCGTCGGGTGCCTTGAAGGCGAGCTCTTTCGCGTGGTCGGCGTAGTTCAGGCCGAGCGCGAGGATGGTGCGCGGGCGACCGGGTGGGTTGGGTGTGAGCGGGGGGAGCCACACCACCTCGTCGAAGACCACGCGGCGGCCTTTGAACGCGGGGGTGAGCAACACCAGTTGCCCGTCGGACTCCACCGCTTGGTGGACCGCGCCAGCCCAGGCGATGCGGGCGTGTTTCATGCCAGTACCTCTTTGTCGAAGCTGTGCACGGCCGGCTTGAAGCCGGTGGCGCTGATCTCCACCGTGTCGCCCGCATGCACCAGTGGGCGCGAGCCGTCGGGCAGACAGTCGCTGCCCAGCATCAGCACGTCGCCAGCGCGCAGCGTCATGAATTCAGCCACGTCAGCGAGCAGCGTGGTGGCATCGCGGACCAGCTCGGCCAGCACGGTCGTCTGGCGGTGCATGCCGTTGATGCGCAGCTCCAGCTGCAAGCCGGCCAGTCCTTCGAGTCCGCCCAGACGCTGCAGCGGCACGCACTCGGGGCCCACACCCAGGAAGCCGTCCACGCACTGGAACTTCACGGGTGGGCGGTAGTAGCTCTCGTGCACGATGGCCACGTCGCTGAACAGCACGGCGCCCGCCACGCCGGTGTCTCCCACCACCAGGCCAAGGGTTGCAGATACCGACACTGGCTGGGCAACGGGCAGTGCGATGCTGTGCCCGGCCGCGGTGAAGGTGTTGGCGGTTTTGATGTAGAGCACAGGAGCGTTCGGCGGGGCCTTGTACGGCGCCTCGTTCATTCGCGGCGCCCACAACGCGTGTTCGCGGCGGAAGTTGAGCAAGGTGCCGTAGACCGTGCCCTCGGGCATCCAGTGGGTGTTCATTCCGCATCCTCATCGGTGACTTCGACCGGCTGTTCCAGCGCAATCACCTCGTCGAGCAACACATACAGCTGGGCGAGGCGCGCCTCGCCCAGCCGCTCTTCCATCCACGCGTAGTGCGACTCGATCGTGGCCGACAAGCGCTTCACCAGCTTGAGCCCGGCGGGCGTGGCGCGAACCACCGTGCGGCGCGCGTCCTGCGGGCAGCGGTCGCGCGAAATCAGGCCGTCGCGCTCCATGCGGGTGAGCACCCCGGTGAGGCTGGGACCGAGCAAAAACGCCTCGCGCGCCACACGCCCGGTTTCCACACCACCCGACAGGCGCGCATGTTCACCGAGCACGCGCAGCACACGCCACTGCTGGTCGCTCAGGCCGTGCTCGCGCAGGCTGGGCCGGGTGTGCAGCATCACGGCCTCGCGCGCCTCAAGCAACAGACGCGGCAAATTGCGGTGGATGAAGGGGGCGGTCTCGCTCATTTATTTAATATGTTAAATGAATGAGGTGTTACACCTTTGAGGGTTTACCCGGCCAGAGCGCGCGCGGAGAATGCGAGCATGAACGCACTCACCTCCTTGATCGGTACCGACTTCCCCCTGATCCAGGCGCCCATGGCAGGCGTGCAGGGCGCCGCGCTCGCGGTGGCGGTGAGCAACGCGGGAGCGCTCGGCTCGCTGCCCTGCGCCATGCTGGCGCCCGACGCGCTGGAGCGCGAACTGACCGCACTGGCCGCCGGCACCACGCGCCCCTGCAACGTCAACTTTTTCTGCCACACGCCGCCGGTGCCCGACGAGGCGCGCGAGGCCGCCTGGCGTGCCTGGCTGGCCACCTACTACCGCGAGGCCGGGCTCGACATCGATGCCGTGCCCGCCGGCCCCGGCCGCGTGCCGTTCAACAGCGCATCGGCCGACATCCTGGAGCGCTTCAAACCCAGGGTGGTGAGCTTCCACTTCGGCCTGCCCGACCTGGACCTGCTGGACCGCGTGAAAAGCTGGGGCAGCGTGGTGCTGGCGTCGGCCACCACGGTGGAAGAGGCGCACTGGCTGGAAGCCTTTGGCGCCGACGTGATCATTGCGCAGGGCGTGGAGGCCGGCGGCCACCGCGGCATGTTCCTCACCGACGACCTCACCACGCAGGTGGGCACCTTTGCCCTGCTGCCGCAGATCGTGGCGGCCGTGAGCCTGCCGGTGATCGCAGCCGGCGGCATTGCCGACGCGGCCGGCGTGGCCGCAGCCATGGCGCTGGGTGCCGCGGGCGTGCAGGTGGGCACGGCCTACCTGTGCAGCGCAGAAGCCACCACCAGCGCCCTGCACCGAGCCGCGCTGCACAGCGAGGCGGCGCACCACACGGCGCTGACCCACCTGTTCACCGGCCGCCCGGCGCGCGGCATCGTCAACCGCGTGATGCGCGAACTCGGCCCCATGAACCCGGTGGCGCCCGCGTTTCCGCTGGCGGGTGCTGCCATGGCGCCGCTGCGTGCGCACTGGGAGGCCAAGGGCAGTGGCGACTTTTCGCCGCTGTGGTCGGGGCAGAACGCGACTGGTTGCCGCGAGCTGCCGGCGGCCGAGATCACACGGTTGTTGATCGAGGGCTTCAGCGCCCGCGCATGACGGCGTCGCGCTGCGCGTTGAGCCAGCGCTTGACCCGCACGCCATTCGCCACCTGCTCCAGGTCGTCCTCGATCTCGGCAATCGCCGCTTCCAGGCCCTGCGCCTGATCGATGCGGTTCTGCAGCAGCGTGTTGGCGTTGGGTGACAGGCCCTCGGGCAGATCGAATTCGTCGGCCAGCGCGTTCTGACGCCCGGCGCGCTCGCGCTCCAGCTCGGCCACCTGGGCCTTGAGCAGCAGCGTGAGTGAGGCCAGGCGTTCATCAGACAGCTTGTGCACGGCTTCGGGGTCGGCCAGTTCGGCGCGGCTCTGGATCTGCAGCAGCGTGACGAGGTCGCGCTTTTCGTAGGCCGCGTTGGCCTCGCTCATGAGCGCGGTCTTCTTCAGGCGGGCCTGCGGATCGGTTTCGCGGTCGGGATGCAGGGCGCTGGCCAGCTGGCGGAACAAACGGCGCAACAGCGTGTCGGCGTCATGCTGTTCGGTCTGGCGCAGCACGGCGCCGGGTTTTTTGCGCTCGCGCTTGGCCTGGGCGGCTTCGCGCTTCTTGTCTTGCGCCTCTTCCTGCGAGCGGCGCAGGCGCGCCATGCCGGCGCGCAGCAGCTGCTCGGCGCTCAAGTCCTGACCCTCGTCGTCCAACGGCTCGCCCAGCACCGACTCCAACCGCGCACGCAAGGCATCGGCCGCGTCCTGCTTGATCTGCGCCAGCGTGCGCGGGCTTTGGCGGTCGTGCAGTTCGCGCATGGCCTCACTGCCCGGCCCGCCGGCCTCCACCAAGTGGCGTGCGATCTGACACAGCAGCGCTCGCGCCACATCGGCCTGGCCCCGACTGAGTTCCTTGCCTTGCAGAAAACCGTCCAGCGCCAGCGCCAGGTCGCGCTGACCTTGTGCCAGCTGGCGGCGCAACGGGTCGATGGCGCCATGCAGCTCCTGCCGGTGCAGCTGGCCCAGCGCATCCAGCTCGGCGAGCTGGCTTTTGAGCTTGTCGATGCGGGTGAGCTGCAGGTTGTAGGCGCGGGCCGCAGCGGACAGGGGTTGTGCGCTGGGCGGCAGCACGAGCAGGGAGGCGGCGGGAGTCTTGGTCATGGGCGCTCGACTATATTGCCCAGCACCATGGCCAAAGACAAAACCCAATACACCTGCAACGAGTGCGGCGGCTCCAGCCCGAAGTGGCTGGGCAAATGCCCTCACTGCAACGCCTGGAACACGCTGGTGGAATCGGTGGCCGAATCCGCCGCGCCGTCCAAGAACCGCTTTGCCTCGCTGGCCAAGACCGCCGAGGTGACCACGCTGGCCGACATCGACGCCACCGACGTGCAGCGCACACCCACCGGCCACGACGAACTCGACCGCGTGCTGGGCGGCGGCATCGTGGAGGGCGGCGTGGTGCTGATCGGTGGCGATCCGGGCATCGGCAAGTCGACCCTGCTGCTGCAGGCGCTCGATTCGTTGCAGCGCGCGGGCGTGAAAACCCTCTACGTCACCGGCGAGGAGAGTGGCGCCCAGGTGGCCCTGCGCTCGCGCCGGCTCGGGCTGGACGGCTCGCAGGTCAGCGTGCTGGCCGAGATCCAGCTGGAGAAGATCCTGGCCACGCTGGACCATGTGAAGCCCGGCATCGCGGTGATCGACTCGATCCAGACGGTGTATTCCGAGCAGCTCACTTCGGCCCCGGGTTCGGTAGCGCAGGTGCGCGAATGCGCGGCCCACCTCACCCGCGCGGCCAAGGCCAGCGGCACGGCGATCGTGCTGGTGGGCCACGTGACGAAAGAAGGCGCGCTGGCCGGCCCGCGCGTGCTGGAGCACATGGTCGACACGGTGCTGTACTTTGAGGGCGACACGCACAGCAGCTTTCGCCTGATCCGCGCCATCAAGAACCGCTTTGGCGCGGTGAACGAGATCGGCGTGTTCGCCATGACCGAAAAAGGCCTCAAGGGCGTGAGCAACCCGAGTGCGATCTTCTTGAGCCAGCACAGCGAGCCCGTGCCCGGCAGCTGCGTGATGGTGACGCTGGAGGGAACGCGGCCCATGCTGGTGGAGATCCAGGCGCTGGTGGACAGCGGCGGGCCCTCACCCCGGCGCCTCTCCGTGGGTCTGGACCGCGACCGCCTGGCCATGCTGCTGGCGGTGCTGCACCGCCACGCGGGTGTGGCCTGCATGGACCAGGACGTGTTCGTCAACGCCGTGGGCGGCGTGCGCATCAGCGAACCCGCGGCCGACCTGGCGGTGATGCTGGCCATCACCAGCAGCCTGCGCGGCCGGCCGCTGCCCAAAGGATTCATTGCCTTTGGCGAAGTGGGCCTGGCGGGTGAGGTACGCCCGGCACCGCGCGGCCAGGAGCGCCTGAAGGAAGCCGCCAAGCTCGGCTTCAATGTGGCGGTGGTGCCCAAGGCCAACTTGCCCAAGAAGAACGACAAGAGCTTTGAAGGCCTCACGGTGCACGGCGTGGACCGGATCGAAGAAGCCATGGAGCTCGCCCGCAGCCTGGCCTGAAGCGCGCCACAAGACGATCAACCCATGCAATTCAAGAAATTCCTCATTCCCCTGGGCTGCGCCGCACTGCTGGTGGTGGCGCACCGCGCCTCGGGCTGGCCCGCCGTGGCCGCTGTGAGCGGTGGCCTGATGATGTGGCTGCTGCTGCACTTCACCCGACTCATGACGGTGCTCAAGCGCGCCGCCCACCGCCCCATCGGCCATGTGGACAGCGCCGTGATGCTCAACGCCAAGCTCAAACCCGGGGTGACGCTGATGCACGTGATCGCCATGACGCGGGCGCTGGGCGAACGACTTTCCGAAGAGGGCGCAGACCCCGAGCTGTACCGCTGGACCGACAACGGCCTGTCCACCGTGGAGGCCGAGTTCCAGCACGGCAAGCTGGTGCGCTGGCAATTGGCGCGGCCGGACCCCGAGGCGTCAGTGCAGGACAGCCCGGCGCCGTAAAATCGCGGGTTTGGCGCTTTGCCCCGGTGGTTGGCGCCTCCCACGAACAACCCAAAGGACCCCCATGAGCCCCATCGTTCCCTCGATGTCCGACCGCGAAGGCAAGATCTGGATGGACGGCCAGATGGTGGACTGGCGCGACGCCAAGATCCACGTGCTGACCCACACGCTGCACTACGGCTGTGGCGCCTTCGAGGGTGTGAGGGCTTACAACGCGGTGGGCGGCACGGCCATCTTTCGCCTGGAAGAGCACACCGAGCGCCTGTTCAACAGCGCCAAGATCCTGCGCATGAAGCTGCCCTTCACCATGGAAGAAGCCATGGAAGCGCAGAAAGCCGTGGTGCGCGAGAACAAGCTGGAAAGCTGCTACATCCGCCCGCTGACCTGGATCGGCGACAAGAAGCTGGGTGTTTCGCCGAAGGGCAACACCATCCACCTGATGGTGGCGGCCTGGGCCTGGGGCGCGTACCTCGGTGAAGAAGGTCTGAAGCGCGGCATTCGCGTGAAGACCAGCAGCTACACCCGCCACCACGTCAACATCACCATGACGCAGGCCAAGGCGGTGAGCAACTACACCAACAGCATCCTGGCCAACATGGAAGTGACCGACGAGGGCTACGACGAAGCGCTGCTGCTCGACGCCTCGGGCTTTGTGAGCGAAGGCGCTGGCGAGAACATCTTCGTGGTGAAAAACGGTGTGATCTACACGCCCGACCTCTCGGCCGGTGCGCTCAACGGCATCACGCGCAACACCGTGTTCCACATCGCCAAGGACCTCGGTATCGAGATC
>JBBQSX010000159.1:0-8661 GCA_038213545.1 Burkholderiales bacterium | reverse complement strand
AGGGGGTAGTGGCGAAAGCTGTGCGAGTTCGAGTCTCGCCGTCGGCACCAATCTTTGGACAACACGGCCCCGCGCCGTGTCAGCGGAACCGACCAAGATGAGTCTCGAGCAATACCTACCTGTGCTTCTTTTCATCTTGGTGGGTATCTCTATCGGGATAATCCCGCAGGTTTTGGGTTATATCCTCGGCCCCAACCTCCCGGATGCTGAGAAGAATTCGCCTTACGAATGCGGCTTCGAGGCCTTCGAAGACGCCCGTATGAAGTTCGATGTGCGCTACTACCTCGTGGCCATTCTTTTCATCCTGTTTGACCTCGAAATCGCGTTCCTCATCCCCTGGGCTGTGGCCTTCTCCGACATCGGCATGACCGGCTTCCTCGCGGGCGTTGTGTTCCTGGCCATCCTCACCGTGGGCTTTGCCTACGAGTGGAAGAAAGGCGCACTGGACTGGGAATGATCGACTTGCACACACACGAATGCACCGGAGCGGCTCATGATTGAAGGCGTATTCAAGGAAGGCTTTGTCACGACCAGCTACGACTCGGTGGTGAACTGGGCCAAGACCGGCTCGCTGTGGCCCATGACCTTTGGGTTGGCCTGCTGTGCGGTCGAGATGATGCACGCCGCTGCCGCGCGCTACGACATCGGACGATTCGGCTCCGAGGTGTTTCGTGCCAGCCCGCGCCAGTCCGATTTGATGATCGTGGCCGGCACGCTGTGCAACAAGATGGCGCCCGCACTTCGCAAGGTGTACGACCAGATGGCCGAGCCGCGCTGGGTGCTCTCCATGGGTTCGTGCGCCAATGGTGGTGGCTACTACCACTACAGCTATTCCGTGGTGCGCGGTTGCGACCGAATCGTGCCGGTGGATGTGTACGTGCCGGGTTGCCCTCCCACGGCAGAAGCCCTGTTGTACGGAATCATCCAGCTGCAGCAGAAGATCCGCCGCACCCAGACCATTGCCCGCGCCTGAGCGCTGGTTGCACCACGGCGAAACGAGTCCCCAGAGACGCACCCATGACCGACACCTCGACGACCTCCTACGCAGTTGCACCGGAAGCCCTGAAGCAAGCCCTGGCCGAGTTGCTCGGTGACCAAGTGGTGTCGTTGGTGGTGGTTCGTGAAGAGCTCACATTGACTGTCGCAGCGGCCCACTACCTCGACGTCATGAAGACCCTGCGCGATGCGCCGTTGGCGGCGTTCGAGCAGCTTGTCGATCTGTGTGGCATGGACTACCAGACCTACGGCGACGGGCGTTGGGAGGGTCAGCGTTTTGCCGCGGTGGTGCATCTGCTCTCGGTCACCCACAATCATCGCGTGCGCGTGCGGGTGTTCTGTCCTGAAGACGACTTTCCTGTACTGGCATCGCTCACGCCACTGTGGGCGGCAGCCAACTGGTACGAACGCGAAGCCTTCGATCTGTTCGGTATCGTGTTCGAAGGTCACGACGACCTGCGCCGCATCCTCACCGACTATGGATTCATCGGCCATCCTTTCCGCAAGGACTTCCCGCTGTCGGGCCACGTCGAGATGCGCTACGACGCCGAGCGCCAGCGCGTGATCTACGAGCCGGTGAGCATCGAGCCTCGTGAAATAACCCCCCGAATCATCCGCGAAGACAACTACGGGGGCTTGCACTGAAGGCTTTTGCCTCCCTGCGACATCGTCATGGCTGAAATCAAGAACTACACCCTCAACTTCGGTCCGCAGCACCCGGCCGCGCACGGCGTACTTCGCCTGGTGCTTGAGCTCGATGGTGAGGTTGTGCAACGCGCCGACCCGCACATCGGGCTGCTGCACCGTGCCACCGAAAAGCTCGCCGAGCACAAGACCTACATCCAGTCGCTGCCCTACATGGACCGGCTGGACTATGTCTCGATGATGTGCAACGAGCACGCCTACTGCCTGGCCATCGAGAAGCTGCTCGGTATCGAGGTACCGATCCGCGCGAAGTACATCCGCGTGATGTTCAGTGAGATCACGCGCCTGCTCAACCACCTCATGTGGCTGGGCTCGCACGGCAACGACTGCGGCAGCTCCACCATCCTGATTTACGCGTTTCGCGAACGCGAAGACCTGTTCGACATGTACGAGGCGGTGTCGGGTGCGCGCATGCACGCGGCCTATTTCCGTCCGGGGGGCGTGTACCGCGACCTGCCCGAAACCATGCCGCAGTACAAGCACAGCAAGATCCGCAACGCCCGTGCGATGGAACAAATGAACACGAACCGCCAGGGTTCGCTGCTCGACTTCATCGATGACTTCACCAAGCGCTTCCCAACGTATCTCGCCGAGTACCACACGCTGCTCACCGACAACCGCATCTGGAAGCAGCGCACGGTGGGTATCGGCGTGGTCACTCCAGAGCGTGCGCTCAACCTCGGCATGACGGGTCCCATGCTGCGCGGCTCCGGCATCGCCTGGGACCTGCGCAAGAAGCAGCCGTACGACGTGTATGGCCAGATGGACTTCGACATTCCGGTGGGCAAGACCGGTGACTGCTACGACCGCTACCTCGTCCGCATGGAAGAGATGAAGCAGTCCAACCGCATCATCGAGCAGTGCTCCAAGTGGCTGCGCGCCAACCCCGGCCCGGTGATCACCGACAACCACAAGGTGGCAGCACCCGCCCGTGAGGCCATGAAGGCCAACATGGAAGAGCTGATCCACCACTTCAAGCTGTTCACCGAAGGCTTCCATGTGCCCGAGGGCGAAGCCTACGCCGCGGTCGAGCATCCCAAGGGCGAGTTCGGCATCTACCTGGTGAGCGACGGCGCCAACAAGCCCTATCGCCTGAAGATCCGCGCGCCCGGTTTTGCGCACCTGGCCACGATGGACGAGATGGCGCGCGGCCACATGCTGGCCGACGCCGTGGCCATCATCGGCACCATGGACATTGTTTTCGGGGAGATCGACCGATGAGCACCGGCCAAGCAGTTGCCGCTGTGGAATTCAGCAGCGCCACCCAGCAGCGCTTCGCGCGCGAAGTGGCCAAGTACCCAGCCGACCAGGCGCAGTCGGCTGTGATGGCGTGCTTGTCCATCATCCAGCAGGAGATGGGATTTGTGAGCACCGGGGCGGAAGCCTCGCTGGCCGCCTACCTGGGCATGGAGCCGATTGCTGTGCACGAGGTGACGACCTTCTACAACATGTACAACCAGCAGCCGGTGGGCAAGTTCAAGCTCAACGTCTGCACCAACCTCCCGTGCCAGTTGCGCGACGGCCAGAGCGCGTTGCACCACCTGGAGCGCAGGCTGGGTATCACCATGGGCGGCACCACCGCCGACGGCCTGTTTACCTTGCAGCAAAGCGAATGCCTGGGCGCCTGCGCCGACTCGCCCGTGATGCTGGTCAACGACCGCCACATGTGCAGTTTCATGAGCAACGACAAGCTCGACCAGTTGATTGACGGCCTGCGTGCTTCAGAAGGACAGTCATGAACGCCGAACAGATCCTTTCGCAGTTCCGCGCCAACGGCGTGCAAACCTGCTTCCACGGCCGACACATCAACCCGCAGATCTACGCCGATCTCGATGGCGGAAACTGGTCGCTCAAGGACTACCTGGCGCGCGGTGGTTACCAGGCCTTGCGCAAGGTGCTGGGCAAGGACGGCGCCGAGCCGGCGGGCGACCCACCGGTGGTGGGCATGACGCAGGACCAGGTGATTGCCACCTTGAAAGAGTCGGCATTGCGCGGACGCGGCGGTGCAGGTTTCCCCACTGGCCTGAAGTGGAGCTTCATGCCCCGCCAGTTTCCGGGTCAGAAGTACCTGGTGTGCAACTCCGACGAGGGCGAGCCGGGCACCTGCAAGGACCGCGACATCCTGATGTACAACCCGCACATCGTGATCGAAGGCATGGCCATTGCCGCCTTCGCGATGGGCATCAGCGTGGGCTACAACTACATCCACGGCGAGATCTTCGAGGCCTACGACCGCTTCGAAGCGGCGCTGGAAGAAGCCCGGGCCGCCGGGCTGCTGGGTGACAACATCCTGGACAGCGGATTCAGCTTCCAGCTGCACGCGTTCCACGGCTTCGGCGCCTACATCTGCGGCGAAGAAACCGCGCTGCTCGAATCGCTTGAAGGCAAAAAAGGCCAGCCGCGCTTCAAGCCGCCGTTCCCGGCCAGCTTCGGCCTGTACGGCAAGCCCACCACGATCAACAACACCGAGACCTTCGCGGCTGTGCCGTGGATCATTCGCAACGGTGGCGCGGCGTATCTGGCCTGCGGCAAGCCCAACAACGGTGGCACCAAGATCTTCTCGGTCAGCGGTGATGTGGAGATGCCCGGCAACTACGAGGTCCCCATGGGCACGCCGTTCAGCAAGTTGCTCGAGCTCGCCGGTGGCGTGCGCAAGGGTCGCACGCTCAAGGCCGTGATCCCTGGCGGTTCATCGGCTCCCGTGCTGCCCGCGTCCATCATGATGGACTGCACCATGGACTACGACTCGATTGCCAAGGCCGGCTCCATGCTGGGTTCGGGCGCCGTGATCGTGATGGACGACAGCCGTTGCATGGTCGAGTCGCTCAAGCGCTTGTCCTACTTTTACATGCACGAATCATGTGGCCAATGCACGCCGTGCCGCGAAGGCACCGGCTGGCTCTGGCGCATGGTCAGCCGCATCGACGAGGGCGAAGGCCGCCCGGCCGACATGGCGTTGCTGGACAACGTGGCCGAGAACATCATGGGCCGCACCATCTGCGCCCTGGGCGATGCAGCGGCCATGCCGGTGCGCGCCATGATCAAACACTTCCGGCATGAGTTCGAGGCCAAGATCGCGGCCGCTCAGTCGCCAGCCAAGGCTGCATAAGAGAAAAACTCCCATGGTTGAAATCGAACTCGACGGCAAGAAAGTCGAAGTGCCTCCGGGCAGCATGGTCATGCATGCGGCCGAGAAGGCTGGCACCTACATCCCGCACTTTTGCTATCACAAGAAACTGTCCATTGCAGCCAACTGCCGCATGTGCCTTGTGGATGTAGAGAAGGCGCCCAAGCCCATGCCGGCGTGCGCCACGCCTGTCACGCAGGGCATGATCGTGCGCACCAAGAGCGACAAGGCCATCAAGGCGCAGCAGTCGGTGATGGAGTTCTTGCTCATCAACCACCCGCTGGACTGCCCCATCTGCGACCAAGGTGGTGAGTGCCAGTTGCAGGACCTGGCCGTGGGTTACGGCAGCTCCGGCTCGCGCTACGAAGAAGAAAAACGCGTCGTGTTCCACAAGGATGTCGGGCCGCTCATTTCCATGCAGGAGATGAGCCGGTGCATTCACTGCACCCGCTGCGTGCGCTTTGGCCAGGAAGTGGCCGGCGTCATGGAGTTGGGCATGATCCACCGTGGTGAACACGCCGAGATCACCACAGTGCTGGGCGACACGGTCGACTCCGAGCTATCGGGCAACATGATCGACATCTGCCCGGTCGGCGCGCTCACCAGCAAGCCGTTTCGTTACAGCGCCCGCACCTGGGAGCTTTCGCGCCGCAAGAGCGTGAGTCCGCATGACTCCACCGGTGCCAACCTGATCATCCAGGTCAAGAACCACAAGGTCATGCGCGTGGTGCCATTGGAAAACGAAGCGGTGAACGAATGCTGGATCGCTGACCGCGACCGCTTCTCGTACGAAGCCGTCAACAGCGAAGACCGCCTGACCGCCCCCATGCTCAAACAGGGCGGTGAATGGAAGACGGTTGATTGGCAGACCGCACTGGAATACGTGGCCAATGGCTTGAAGCAGGTGAAGGCCGAACACGGAGCGGCTGCCATCGGCTTGCTGGCCAGCCCGCACAGCACGCTGGAAGAGCTGGCCCTGGCCGGCGCCTTCGTGCGCGGCCTGGGCAGTCAGAACATCGACAGCCGTTTGCGTCATGCCGATTTCTCCACCTCTGCCCCTGCCGGTGCAGCGCGCTGGCTTGGACTGCCCGCAGCGTCGCTGTCCAACCTCCAGCGCGTGCTGGTCGTGGGTTCGAACCTGCGCAAGGACCACCCGCTGTTTGCTCAACGCATCCGTCAGGCGCAGCGCAAAGGTGCACAGGTCAGCGTGCTCAATGCCGTGGCGCAAGACTGGGCCATGCCCCTGAAGAACGTGGTGCTCGCCGACAGCAATGTCTGGGTGTCGGCACTGGCCGGTATCGCGTCTGCCATCGCCGCCGAGACCGGCGCGAGCGCGCCTGTTGATGCTGACGCCACCGATGCGCACCGCGCCGTGGCCAAGTCGTTGCTGGGTGGTGAGCACAAAGCCATCCTGCTCGGCAACGCCGCTGCCCACCACGAAAAAGCAGCCAGCCTGCTGTCGTTGGCCAACTGGATCGCTCAGCAGACCGGTGCCTCGGTGGGATACCTGAGTGAAGCCGCCAACACGGTGGGCGCTCAGCTCGTGGGCGCTGTGCCGGGGCAGGGCGGCTTGAACGCCGGGCAGATGCTCGGCGGCGCGGTCAAGGCGCTCGTTTTGCTCAACACCGAGCCCGCTCACGACAGCGCTGCGGGCGCCCAAGGTCTGGCTGCGGCTGGCATGGTGGTCACGCTCAGCCCGTTCAAGACCAACCTCGACATCAGCGATGTGCTGCTGCCGATCGCTCCGTTCACCGAAACCTCGGGTTCCTTCGTGAATGCCGAAGGCCGTCTCCAGAGTTTCCACGCTGTCGTGCGCCCCTTGGGTGAAACGCGCCCAGCTTGGAAAGTGATCCGTGTGCTGGGCAACCTGCTGGGTCTGAAGGGCTTTGATGCCGACTCGTCTCAGACCGTGCTGGCGAATGCCTTGCCCGGTGTGGCCAGCGGCACCGTGGTTGATGCAGCCCGTCTGAACAACACCAGCAACGCATCGATCGACACGTCGCCCGCGAGTGCAGAACCCTGCGTGGCCAGCATCTACCAGCTCGACAGTCTGGTGCGCCGAGCCCCTGCGCTGCAAATGACAGCCGATGCCCGCGCAGCCCTGATCGCTGACGAGGTGCTCGCATGATCGACGCGATGTACAACGGCGGTCTCGGCCTGATCGCCGCGCCCTGGTGGACCACGGCGGCCTGGCCCGTCATCTGGAACCTGATCAAGATCGTGGCCGTGCTGGCGCCCTTGATGGGTGCGGTGGCCTACCTCACTTTGTGGGAGCGCAAGCTGCTCGGCTGGATTCAGGTACGCCACGGACCCAACCGCGTCGGCCCTTTTGGTCTGCTGCAGCCGATCGCCGATGCGCTCAAGCTGCTGACCAAAGAACTGATTCGCCCCAGCGCTGCGAGCAACGGCCTGTTCCGCCTGGGGCCCATCATGGCGATCATGCCGGCGCTCGCTGCTTGGGTCGCCGTGCCCTTCGGCCCCGAAGCGGTGTTGGCCAATGTGAACGCGGGTCTGCTGGTGATTCTGGCCATCACCTCGATCGAGGTCTATGGCGTGATCATCGCGGGCTGGGCTTCCAACTCCAAATACGCCTTTCTGGGCGCACTGCGCGCCTCGGCCCAGATGGTGAGCTACGAGATCGCCATCGGGTTCTGCTTCCTGGTGGTCGTCATGGTCTCGGGCAGCCTCAACCTCGTGGACATTGTGAACTCGCAGGCGCGCGGCATGGCCGCTTCGCAAGGGCTGAACTTCCTGTCGTGGAACTGGCTGCCGCTGTTGCCGATCTTCTTCGTCTATCTGATCTCCGGCGTGGCCGAGACCAACCGCCACCCATTCGACGTGGTTGAGGGCGAAGCCGAGATCGTGGCCGGCCACATGGTCGAGTACTCGGGCATGGGCTTTGCCATCTTCTTCCTGGCCGAATACGCCAGCATGTGGCTGATCTCTGTGTTGGCGGTGCTGATGTTTCTGGGAGGCTGGTTGCCGCCCATCGACAGCGCGCTGTTCAACTGGATCCCCGGCTGGATATGGTTGGGTCTGAAGACCTTCCTCGTGGTCTCCATGTTCATCTGGATCCGTGCCACCTTCCCGCGCTTCCGCTACGACCAGATCATGCGTCTGGGCTGGAAGATCTTCATTCCCGTCACGCTCATCTACCTGCTCCTTGTGGGCGGCCTGATGCAGACGTCCTGGAACCTCTGGAAATAAGAGGGCGATTGACCATGTCCACCATCACTGCCAACCCCGTCGCTGCCCCTGTGGTGGTCGCGCCGTTTTCCTTCCGCGATTTCCTCAACAGCTTCCTGCTGGTGGAGCTGTTCAAGGGCATGGCCCTGACCGGTCGCTACGCCTTCAAGCGCAAGATCACGGTGCAGTTCCCC
The DNA here is from genome assembly GCA_038213545.1 of Burkholderiales bacterium. Taxonomy (GTDB): domain Bacteria; phylum Pseudomonadota; class Gammaproteobacteria; order Burkholderiales; family Burkholderiaceae_C; genus Hydrogenophaga. Next base: position 453 of record JBBQSX010000159.1, on the reverse strand, counting down.
GAAGAAAAGACACCGCTGTCGCCGCGCTTCCGTGGCCTGCACGCGCTGCGCCGCTACGAGAACGGCGAAGAACGCTGCATCGCCTGCAAGCTGTGCGAAGCAGTCTGCCCGGCCATGGCCATCACCATCGAGTCCGACGTGCGCGACGACGGCTCCCGTCGCACCACGCGCTACGACATCGACCTGACCAAGTGCATCTTCTGCGGCTTCTGCGAAGAGAGCTGTCCGGTCGACTCCATCGTCGAGACGCACATCTTCGAGTACCACGGCGAAAAGCGCGGAGACCTGTACTTCACCAAGGAGATGCTGCTGGCCGTGGGCGACCGCTACGAGACCGAGATTGCCGCTGCCCGGGCTGCCGACGCCCCTTACCGCTGATCCGCTCCGAACCCGGGATGGCCCGGAACAGACGACACAAGAACAACGCCATGGATTACCAGACCGGCTTTTTTT
>JBBQSX010000158.1:0-8734 GCA_038213545.1 Burkholderiales bacterium | reverse complement strand
CAGTACATCCATGACCTGCGCGGCCGTGCTCGGGTCGAGGTTGCCGGTGGGCTCGTCGGCCAGCAGCAAACCGGGGCGGTGCACCAGCGCGCGCGCAATCGCCACGCGCTGCAACTGACCGCCCGAGAGTTCGGCTGGCAGGCGCGCGCCCAGCTCGCCCAGGCCCACGGCGTCCAGCATCTGCTGCACCCGCGCGGTGTCCGGTCGGCCCAAAAGCAGCAAGGGCAAACCCACGTTTTGTGCCACGTCCAGGTGCGGCAGCACGTGGAAAGCCTGGAACACGAAGCCCAGGTGTTCGCGGCGCCAGTGCGCGCGCTGCGTGTCGCTCAAGGTTCCGAGATCCACGCCGGCGTGCGTGATGCGGCCTTCGCTCCAGTCGTCCAGCGCGGCCAGGCAGTTGAGCAAGCTCGATTTGCCCACGCCCGATTCGCCCACGATGGCGATGAACTCGCCCGGCGCCACGGTGAGATTGACGCTGCTGAAGACGGTGGTGCTGCCGTAGCGCTTGGCGAGGTGTTCAACGACGAGTGACATGCGGTTCAGGTGGGTGCGCCCAGCAAGGCTTGCACCGATTCGAGCACGCGCGCCAGTGCATCGGGTGCGTCGCAGGCAATGACCCGTCGCTGTGGCATGGAACGCAGCCACGTGAGCTGGCGTTTGGCAAGCTGGCGCGTGGCGGCCACGCCGAGTTCGCGCAACTCGGCGAGTTGCGCGGGCTTGAGTGTGTTGCCGTAGGCATCGAGCATGTCCCAGGCCTGGCGGTACCCCACGCAGCGCATGGAAGGCAGGTCGGTCGACAGATCGCCGCGCGCGCGCAGTTGCTTGACCTCGATCATGAAGCCCTCTGCCAGCATGGCGTCGAAGCGCTTCGCGATGCGCGCGTGCAGCCAGGCCCGGTCACGGGGTTCGAGCGAGATCAGGTGCTCGGGCGCCAGCGGGCTGTCGGGGTTGTGGGTGCGACCGGTCTGGAAGCTGGAGAGTGGCTGGCCCGAGACTTCGTAGACCTCGAGTGCACGCTGGATGCGCTGCGCATCGAAAGGTGGCAGACGCGCGGCGGTGATCGGGTCCACCCGCGCCAGCTCGGTGTGCAGTGCGGGCCAGCCCAGTGCCATGGCCCGCGCATCGATCGAGGCACGCACGGTGGCGTTGGCCTGCGGCATGTCGTCCAGTCCCACCAGCAGCGCCTTGAAATACAGCATGGTGCCGCCCACCAGCAGCGCGGTGCGCCCGCGCCCGTTGATCTCCGCCACCAGGCGCGTGGTGTCGCGCACGAAGTCGGCGGCGCTGTAACTCTGCAGCGGGTCCAGGATGTTGATGAGGTGGTGCGGCACCAGCGCGAGCTCTGCCGCCGTGGGCTTGGCGGTGCCGATGTCCATGCCGCGGTAGACCAGGGCCGAGTCCACGCTGATGATCTCCACCGGCCAGCGCTGCGCGATGGCCAGCGAGGCGGCGCTTTTGCCGCTGGCGGTGGGGCCGGCCAGGCCGATGCAGGACACAGGAGGTATGGACATGGACTGGGTCAGCCTCGTGTTGCTTCGAGGGGCAGGGCACGCTCGGGACCGGGCTGGCTTTCGCCGAAGCGCTGCACCAGCGTCCACGCGGTCAGCGCAATGAGCACACTCCAGAACCAGATGCCGTTGGTGAGCGGCAGCACCGTGCCGTTGCCGGCCTGAATGGCCGCCAGGCTTTTGCCCAGCCAGCCGCCCACCAGAAACGCCGCGATCATCATGATGAAACCGGCCAGCGCCGAGGCCGCGCCAGCCGCCAGCGGGAACGGCCCCACGGCACCGCTCTGGCCGCAAGGCTGGTGCACACCGTGGCCCATCATGAACAGGTAGAAGGGGAGCATGATGGCCCAGGCGCTCTGCACGCCCATCAACGCGAGCACCCCCATGCTGGTACCGCCCGCCAATGTGAGCACCGCAGCCAGGGCCACCGTGCGCCGCACGCCGAACGCCACGAGCAGGCGGCGGCAGATGAAGGTGCCCGCGATGTAGCTCAGCGACATCGTCGTCATCATCAGGCCGTAGCCCGTCTTGGACAGGCCCAGCACCTGGATGAACACAAACGGCGAGGCGGCCAGAAACGTGAACAGGCCACAGTACGAGGTGGCGGAGAGCAGCGCAAATGCCCAGAAGGTCGGGTGGCGCGCGATCCGCACCCACGTGCCCAGCAGCATGGCGGGCTGAAGCGCGCGGGGGTTCTTTGCCGCCAACGTTTCCTCGAAACGCCAGGCGATCAAGCCCAGCGTGATGGCGCCGAACACCGCCACCGCCATCAGCGACAGGCGCCAGCCCACCAAGTCCGACAACAAGCCACCCAATGGTGCACTGGCGCAGGCGATCACGCCCAGGCCGGTGAGACCTTTGGACATCACCCGCGCTCCTTCGGTGGGCGCGTAGAGGTCGCGCACCACAGCACGCGCGCACATCACACCGGCGCCCATGGCCGCGCCCTGGACCGCGCGCCACGCGATGAGTTGTTCAATGGACGGCGAAAAGGTGCTGCCGACCGAAGCCGCCACGAACGCGCTCATGCCGATCAACAAAATCGGGCGCCGGCCAAAGCGGTCGGACAGGGGTCCCCAGAACATTTGCGACACGCCAAACGCCAGCAGCAAGGCGGTGAGCGTGAGCTGTGCCTGCGATATGGCCGCGCCAAACCCCGCGGTGAGCGCGGGCAACACGGGTAGGTACAAATCGGTGGCAATGGGCTGCAGGCCCAGCAGCAAAGAGAGCGTGAGCACCACCAAACCAGGCGACATGGCCGATGATGTTGGAGCAGAAGTCAGCGTTGCGGGCATCCGGTCGAGGGTAGCAGAACACCCTGCGTGAAAGCCCTCTCGCCGGGTTCAGTTCTTCACCAACTGAACATCTGGGCGCAAGCCGAACAGGCTGGCCAGGGCCACACGGTACTGCGCCTGGCCCACCGAGTTGGTGTTGTGGTGCGACCCACCTTCGACCAGCACAAAGGCCTTGCGGCCGGTGGCTGCCTCGAACAGCTTGCGTCCCAGCTCGGGCTGGATCAGGCGGTCCTCACCGCCGTGCACCACGAGCAGCGGCGAACCGATCTCGGGCACGCGCTTGACGGCCTCGAAGCGCTGCGTGATCAGGAGCGACACCGGCAGCCAGCCCCATTTGAAGGTGCTCACCACGTCCGGGATGGAGGTGAAGGTGCCTTCAACCACCGTGCCCGCTTCGTCTTTCACCTGCGCTGCGAGCTCGATGGCGATGGCACCGCCCAGCGAATGGCCAAAGATGTAGCGCGGGCGACCCGGGTACTTTTCACCCAGCCAGTCCCACGCGGCGCGGGCATCTTCGTAGGCCTTCTTCTCCGAGGGGAGTTCGTTGGTGCTCTTGCCGAAGCCGCGGTAGTCGATGGCCAACACCGAAAAACCCAACTCCTGCATGCGCTGGGCGCGAAACGCAGAGCCGGTAACGTTGAAGCGTGCGCCGTGCAAATACAGCATCACCGGGGCATCCGGGCGTGTGCTGAAATTCTCGTTCTGTGCCCACAGGCCATGCAGCTTGACGGGTTTGTCGGTGACCTTGGAGGTGAAATCGATCCACACGTTCTCCATGCTCTCGGCCGCGTAGGTGCCGCCGGCCCAGCTGCGATCAGACGGTTGGAAGATCCAGGTGCGCTGCTGCTCGTCGAGCGTGGCGCAGCCGGCCAGCAGGGCCAGCGCGGTCAGCAGGAGAGCGATGAGGCGTTTCATGTCGGTGATGGAGCGGCTCGCTGGGGAAAAAGTTCAGACCTCGCCGCGCGCACGTTTCGTGCCAGCGGGCCAATGCATGATGGCGTGTGGCGGGATTTCTCGCCGAATTCCCGACCAAAGGCCCGGCACAGGCTCGGCACAGGCCCCGCACAAGAGCGGTTCAGCGGCCGCGCAGAAACAGCGCGTCCAGCTCCTTCATGCCCACCTGGCGCCACGTGGGGCGGCCATGGTTGCACTGGTCGGAGCGCTCGGTCACTTCCATCTGGCGCAGCAGCGCGTTCATCTCGTCCAGCGTGAGGCGCCGGTTGGCGCGTACCGCGCCGTGGCAGGCCATGGTGGCCAGCAACTCGTTGCGGGCGCGTTGCACCACCGTGCTCGCATCGTGCTGGCCCAGTTCGGTGAGCACGCTGCGCGCGAGTTCCACCGGGTCGCCCTGGGCGAGTGTGGTGGGCACGGCGCGAACCGCCAGCGTTTTGGGCGACAGCGCGGTGATTTCGAGGCCCAGTGTCTTGAGCACCTCGGCGCAGTCTTCGGCAGTGGCCACCTCGTCGGGCGTGGCGGTAAAGGTGGCCGGAATCAGCAGTGGCTGGCTGGCCACTTGCTGGTCGTCGAGCTGCTGCTTGAGTCGCTCGTAGACGATGCGCTCGTGAGCGGCGTGCATGTCGACCACCACGAGACCCCGGCTGTTCTCGGCCAGGATGTAGACGCCTTGCAGCTGTGCGATGGCGCGGCCAAGGGGCCAGTCGCCGGGGGGCAGGGGCTGGTTGGCGAGGGCTTCGACAGGCTCAGCCCGAACGGCATAGGTGTAGCCCGTCGAAGCCATCTCAGTTCCGGTCGAGTCCACTTCCGCTCCGGTCGAGTCCACTTCCTTTCGGGCTGAGCCAATTTCCGTTCGGACTGAGCCAATTTCCGTTCGGGCTGAGCCCGCTTCCGTTCGGGCTGAGCCTGTCGAAGCCCCGCCAGACCCGTAGCCCCACAAGGCCCCCACATCACTGACCCGGTGGCCCGCTTCCGGTTCACGCGGCGCAAACGAGAAAGGCGCTTGCCGTCCTGGCGGTGTCCACGCGGGAGCAGGCTCTGCGATCACTGGCTCGGCCGCACCGCTTGAGCGCGGCACGGCCAGCGCCGCTTCCATCGCATGCCGCACGCCCTGGTGCACCTCGCGCCCATCGCGAAAGCGCACCTCGATTTTGGTTGGGTGCACGTTCACGTCCAACCGGGCGGGGTCGATCGAAACGAAGAGCGCATACACCGGCTGGCGGTGACCGTGCAGCACGTCCTCGTACGCGCTGCGCGCGGCGTGGGTGATGGTCTTGTCGCGCACATAGCGGCCGTTCACGTAGGCGAACTGCCAGTCGGCGCGCGAGCGCGCGGCGTCGGGCACACCCGCAAAGCCCCAGACGCGCAACCGCTGCGGGCCATCGTCCGCGGGTGGATCCAGCGGCCAGTTGAGCGCCACGGCCTGCTGCACAAAGTCGTCGCCCAGGACATCTGCAAGGCGCCGGCGCAGGGCCTCCATGCCGCCGCCCGCCACCGCGCGCCATTGCGCCACGAGCTTGCCCTCGTGCCAGATCGAAAAACCCACCTCGGGCCGCGCCAGTGCGTGGCGGCGCACCGCCTCGATGCAATGCGCCAGTTCGGTGGCGTCGGTCTTCAGAAACTTGCGCCGTGCCGGTGTGGCAAAGAAGAGCTCGCGCACCTCCACCGTGGTGCCCGGTGCACGCGCTGCTGCCTGCAGCTCACCGCTGCGCCCGTCGAGCAGCCAGCCGTGCGGCTCGCTGGCCGTGTCCACGCGCGTGAGCAGCGACACCTCGGCAATCGAGCAGATGGCCGCCAGCGCTTCGCCGCGAAACCCCATGGTGTCCACCGACTCCAGGTCGGAGAGGCTGGCGATCTTGCTGGTGGCGTGGCGCTTCAAGGCGTTGGGCAGGTCACTGCGCACAATGCCGCTGCCGTTGTCTTCAACGCTGATGAGCCGCACACCACCGGCCTGCAGGCGCAGCGTGATTTGTGTGGCACCTGCGTCCAGTGCGTTGTCCACCAGCTCGCGCACCACCGAGGCCGGCCGCTCGACCACCTCGCCAGCGGCGATCTGGCTGATCAGTTCATCGGGGAGTTCGCGGATGGGCCGGCGGGGTAGCTGAAGGATGCTGGGTGGGGTTGTCACCGGCAAATTGTAGGGCGCAGGGATAATCCCCCTCCATGGAAATCCTTGCTTTTCTCATCGACTTCATCCTGCACGTGGACCAGCACCTGCAGACCTTTGTGCAGAACTACGGCGCCTGGGTCTATGCCTTGCTGTTTCTCATCATCTTCACCGAGACCGGCGTGGTGGTGATGCCCTTTCTGCCGGGTGACTCGTTGTTGTTTGTGGTGGGCACGCTGTGCGGCGCGGGACTGATGAGTCTTCCGCTGGCGATGGGCCTTCTGGTGGCCGCGGCCATCCTGGGCGACCAGACCAACTACTCGATCGGCCGCTATTTCGGGCCGAAGGTGTTCCAGTGGGAGAACTCGAAGCTGTTCAACCGAAACGCCTTCAACCAGGCGCACGCGTTCTACGAGAAGTACGGTGGCATCACCATCATCCTGGCGCGTTTCATGCCCTTCATTCGCACCTTCGCGCCGTTTGTGGCTGGGGTGGCGGAGATGACGCGCACCAAGTTCACGGCCTATAACGTGGTGGGCGCGTTGATCTGGGTGGTGGGGCTGGTGGGGGCAGGTTACTTCTTCGGCAATTTGCCGTGGGTGCAGGCCAACCTGAGCAAGATCATCTGGGCCATGATTTTCATCCCTGGGTTCATTGCGATCTTCGGGGCCTGGCGGGCTCGGCAGCAGTCTTTGCGGGACGCTGGCTGATTCTTGGGTTTTCGTGGCGTTGTGTGCCTGCACCTTCGCGGGCTCGTGAGTGAGTGGCGCTCTGCTCCGCGGCTGTCCCCCGAGGCGGCTTTGCCGCCTCTCCTCCTTTATGCCGCTGCGCAGAACGCCACTCACTCACGAGCTGAACTGATGTTTGCTCCGTCCAGACCGAATGCCAACGAGGTCATCGGCGGCCATGGGGCACGGCGCAGCGAAATAAAGGAGGAGGGGCCGCAGGCCCCGGGGGACATTCGCGGAGCCGTGCCCCGTGGCCGCCGATGACCGGAGCCCCCGGAGAAAGACAGCAGGCTTATCATTTCTCTGAACACACAATGACGTGAGGAGACATGAACGCACCCCAAGCCCTTGTGCGCTGGCACGACCGCGGTACCAGCCGCATCCCCTTCTGGGCCTACACCGACCCCGACCTCTACCAACGCGAGCTGGAGCGCCTGTTCTACGGACCCCACTGGTCTTATGTGGGCCTGGCCATCGAAATCCCCAACACCGGCGACTACAAGCTCAGCTGGGTCGGCGAGCGCCAGGTCATCATGGTGCGCGACCGCGTGGCCCCCAAGGACCGTGGCACCGACCCCGGTATCCGCGTGGTCGAGAACCGCTGCGCGCACCGCGGCGTTCGTTTTTGCCAGCCGCCCATGGACGGCCAGACCGGCAACGCGCGCAGCTTCGTGTGCCCCTACCACCAGTGGACCTACAAGCTCAACGGTGACTTGGCCGGTCTGCCGTTCAAGGATGGGGTCAAGGAGGGTGAGTGTGTCAACGGCGGCATGCCCATCGACTTCGACCTCAGCAAGAACGGCCTGACCAAATTGCGCGTGGCCGTGCTGCATGGCCTGGTGTTCGCCACCTTCAGTGATGAAGCCGAGCCCTTCGAGCAGTACATCGGCCCGGCCGTGATGCCGTGGCTGGATCGCATCTTCAAGGGCCGTGAACTCAAGCTGCTGGGCTACAACCGCCAGCGCATTCCAGGCAACTGGAAGCTGATGATGGAGAACATCAAGGACCCTTACCACCCGGGTCTGCTGCACACCTGGTTTGTGACCTTCGGCCTGTGGCGCGCCGACCAGAAAAGCCGCATGGTGATGGACGAGCATGGCCGCCACGCGGTGATGATTTCCAGACGAAATCCGAATGCCCCGTCGGTCGCGGATGGCGGCGCCAACAAGAGCGTGACCGAAGGAGTGACCAGCTTCAAGGCCGACATGACGCTGCAGGACAACCGCCTGCTCGACGTGGTGCCCGAGGCGTGGTGGGCGGTGGACGATCCGTCCAGCCCCGGCACCACCATCACCCCCACAGTGACCATGATCACGCTGTTCCCCAGCCTGATCATCCAGCAGCAGGTGAACTCGCTGAGTACGCGCCACATCGTGCCGCGCGGCACGGCCGAGTTTGATTTTGTGTGGACGCACTTCGGCTTTGCTGACGACACCGAGGAAATGACGCAGCGCCGCCTGCGCCAGGCCAACCTGTTCGGCCCGGCAGGCTTCGTGAGCGCCGACGACGGCGAGGTCATCGAGTTCAGCCAGGACGGCTTCAAACAAGGGGGCGAAGGTGGCGCCACGCTGGTGGAGCTCGGCGGCCGAGGGGACGGCGTGGGCCAGCCGCCCACCGAGCACATGGTCACCGAGACCCTGATCCGGTCGATGTACGCCTACTGGCGCAAGGCCATGGGGGAATGACATGCCAGTGATCGACGAGGACCTGCACAGCCTGATGCTGCACCACGCGGTGGACCGCTTCAACGCCGCCTACGCGGCCACGCTGGACGACCGCCGCTTCAACGAGTGGCCCGAGTGCTTCGTGGAAGACGCGCGCTACAAGGTGCAGGCGCGTGAGAACTTCGACCGTGGCCTGCCGCTGGCGCTGCTCGCGCTGGAGAGCCAGGGCATGCTGCGCGACCGCATCTACGGCACCAGCCAGACGATCTACCACGGGCCCTACTACACACGGCATGTGGTGAGCCCGGCCCGCATCACGCAGGCCGGCTCGGGCACAGCCGACGATCCGATCTGCGCCGAGGCGAATTACGCGGTGTTCCGCACCAAACCCGGTGGCGTGAGTGAGGTTTACCAGGTGGGGCGCTACATCGACGCGTTCGTGCAGACCGGTGAAGGCCTGAAGCTGCAGAGCCGCACC
>JBBQSX010000157.1:0-8745 GCA_038213545.1 Burkholderiales bacterium | reverse complement strand
CGGATCGAGCGCGGCATACGGGTCCTGGAAGATGTACTGGATGTCTTGCCGCAGCTGCCGTTTGGCCGATGTGCCCAGCGTGGCGATGTCCTGGCCGTTGAAGCGGATCGTGCCACTGGTCGATTCGACCAGTTGCTGCAGGGTCTTGCCGATGGTCGACTTGCCGCTGCCGGACTCGCCGACCAGGGCCAGTGTTTCGCCCGGGTAAATCTCAAAGCTGACTGCTTCAACCGCATGCACGCGGTGCGTGACACGCCCCAGCAGGCTGTGCGCCACATCAAAACGGGTGCTGAGTTTGTCGACCGACAGCAGAGGCGCGCGGTGGTCCACCGTGTCCTGAACCCGCTCGGTGCCGGTTATTTGCAACTCGTCGCCTTCGAGCACGATCAGCGGCATGCGTTTGGGCAAGGCCTGGCCGCGCATGCTGCCCAGCCGGGGAACGGCGGCCAGCAGGGCGCGCGTGTAGGGATGCTGCGGCGCGTTGAAAATCTGGTCGACCGTACCGTGCTCGACCTGGCGGCCGCGCCACATCACGACCACGTCGTCGGCCATCTGCGCCACCACGCCCATGTCGTGGGTGATGAACATCACGGCGGTGTTCAGGTCGCGCTGCAACTCGCGGATGATGTTGAGGATCTGCGCCTGGATCGTGACGTCGAGCGCCGTGGTCGGTTCGTCGGCAATCAGCAGCGCGGGCTGGCAGGCCAGCGCCATGGCAATCATGGCGCGCTGGCGCTGACCGCCGCTGAGCTGGTGCGGAAAGGCGTTGGCGCGGCGCGCGGGCTCCGGTATGCCGGTGGACGCCAGCAGTTCGACGGTGGAGGCGAGCGCCTGCCGAGGGGTGAGGCCCTTTTTCAACTGCAGCACTTCGCCGATCTGGTCGCCCACGGTGTAGAGCGGGTTGAGCGCGGTCATGGGCTCCTGGAAGATGATGGCCACCTCGTCGCCGCGCACGCCGCGCAGTTGGTGCTCGGTCATCTGCAGCAGATCGCGCCCGTTGAGCAGAGCCGCCCCGCTCACGTCGGCGTTGTGCACCAGGCGCAGCAGCGACAGCGCCGACACCGTCTTGCCTGAACCGGACTCGCCTACCAGCGCGAGCTTCTCACCCGCCTTGATGGAAAAATCGATGCCGTGCACGACTTCCTGGCCGCCGAACGAGGCGCGCAGGCCTTTGACGTCAAGAAGTATCGGAACCATCACTTGTCGGCCTTTCTCGGATCGAGCGCATCGCGCAGCGCATCGCCCATGAAGGTGAGCAACAACAGCGTGATGACCAGCACCGCGAAGGTGGAGAGTGATATCCACCAGGCATCGATGTTGTTCTTGCCCTGACTGAGCAGTTCGCCCAGCGAGGGCGTGCCGGGTGGAACCCCCAAGCCCAGAAAGTCGAGAGAGGTCAGCGCCAGGATGGCCGCGCTCATGCGGAAAGGCAGAAAGGTCACCACCGGCGTAAGACTGTTGGGCAACACGTGGCGCCAGATGATCTGCCAGTTGGACAATCCGAGCGCACGCGCGGCGCGCACGTAGTCGAGCTGTCGGTTGCGCAGGAACTCGGCGCGCACGTAGTCGGAGAGGCCCATCCAGCCGAACAGGCTGAGCAGGATCAGCAACAGACTGATGCTGGGCGCGAACACCGCCGAAAAAATGATGAGCAAATACAGCTCGGGCATGGAGCCCCAGATCTCGATGAAGCGCTGGAAGGCCAGGTCGGTCTTGCCGCCAAAGAAGCCCTGAATGGCGCCGGTGACCACACCCAGCAGCACGCCGATGACGGTGAGCGTGAGTGCAAACAACACGCTCACGCGAAAGCCGTAGATCAGCTGGGCCAGCAGGTCGCGGCCGCGGTCGTCGGTCCCCAACAGGTTGTCCAACGTGGGCGGCGAAGGGTTCGGCAGCTTGGCAAAGTAGTTCAACGTCTGCGGGCCATACGGATTCGGCGCGTAGATGGCCCAGTTGTCACCTTTGGTGATCTGTTCGCGAATGAAGGGGTCGAGGTAATCGGTGGTGGTGTCGAAATCGCCGCCGAAGACCGTCTCGGCGTAGTCCTTCACCATGGGAAAGTAGGTCGTTCCCTCGTAGCGAACGACCAAAGGCCGGTCGTTCGACAACACCTCGGCGAACAGGCTGCCCACCACCAACAGGCAGAACAGCACGAGGCTCCAGTAACCCAGGCGGTTGCGTTTGAAGCGGCGCCAGGCGCGGGCACTCGGCGACAACGACGGTGTCACGGCTTCAGTCGAATTTGACACGCGGGTCCACCCAGACGTAGCAGAGGTCGGAAATCAACTTGGTCACCAGGCCGATCAGGGTGAAGAAGAACAGCGTGCCGAGCACCACGGGGTAGTCGCGCCGGATCACGCTCTCATAGCTGAGCAAGCCCAGGCCGTCGAGCGAGAAAAGCGTTTCGATCAGCAGCGAGCCAGCGAAGAAGGCGCCGATGAAGGCCGAGGGAAAACCGGTGACGATGGGGATGAGCGCGTTTCGAAAGATGTGCTTCCAAAGCACCTGCCGCTCGTTCAGGCCCTTGGCACGTGCGGTCATCACGTACTGCTTGCGGATCTCTTCCAGAAACGCATTCTTGGTCAGCATGGCCGTGACCGCGAAGCTGCCCAGCACCATGGCCACCACCGGCAGCGTGATGTGCCAGAGGTAGTCGACGATGCGGGCGCCCCAGCTGAGTTCTTCCCAGTTGGAGGACGTGAGGCCACGCAGCGGGAACCATTGGAGCTGCCCGCCAAAGATCACCAGAAGCGCGACACCGAGCACGAAACCGGGAATGGCGTAGCCGATGAGCACAAGCAAGGTGGTGACCAGATCGAAGCGCGAGCCGGCCCGCACCGCCTTGGCCACACCCAGCGGCACCGCCACACCGTAGCTGATGAGGAATGTCCAGAGTCCGAGCGTGATGGAAACCGGCAGCTTCTCCATGATGAGTTGGGACACCGCCTTGTTCTGGAAAAAGCTGGTGCCCAGGTCGAACCGCGCGAACTGCCCAATCATCTGAAAGAAGCGTTCGTGCGCTGGTTTGTCGAAACCATAAAGCGCCTTGATCTGCTCGATGCGCTTGGGATCCACCCCCTGCGCGCCGCGATAGACCGAACCACCTTCTGCCCCTGCCGCGCCGGCGCCCGCACGGGCTTCGGCCAGGTACTGGTCCACCGGCCCACCCGGCACAAACTGGATCACCACGAAGGTCAGCAACAACACCCCGAACAGCGTCGGGATCATGAGCAGCAGGCGTTTGAGGATGTAGACCCACATGGTGTGTCAGTTGCTCCGATGTGAGGAGGCCGCCGCGCCGGGCCGACCCAAGCATGGCCAGGTCCATCGGGAGGCAGCGACCCGCGCAGCGGTGGAGCGTGGGGGCATCATTTCTGAGCCCACCAGGTGTCGATGGCCCAGACTTCGCCGCTGGCGTACGGCGGCATGTCTTTTGGCCTGGCCAGCCGCCATGCGTTGTAGGCCATGCGGTGCGTCGTGGCCGACCACTGTGGAATCAGCACATGGATGTGCGTGATGGCGCGGTCCAGTGCGCGGCAGGCGGCCAGAAATTCGGGCTGTGTGGGCGCCTCCACCATGCGTTCGATCAGCGCATCCACCGCCGGGTTTGCGGTACCGGTGTGGTTGCCCGAGTCTTCGGTCTTGGCGGCCGCGCTGCCGAAAAGGTCGGCGTACTCGGCGCCAGGGTTGTTGGTGCCGGCGTAAGCCAGCGAGACGATGTCGAAGTCGAAACTGCGCAGTCGCTGCTGGTACAGCGCGAAATCCACCGGGCGGAACTTGAGTTCAACGCCCAGTTTGGTGAGGTTGCGTATCCAAGGTGTGACCACGCGCGCGCCGGTCTCGTTGCTGTCGAGATACTCAAGCGACATGGGCTTGCCCTGTGCGTTGCGCAGCTGACCATCCTGCACGCTCCAGCCTGCATCACGCAGCAAGGCCTGCGCGCGTTTGAGGTTGCCGCGCAGGGAATTTGCGCCATCGGTGCGCGGCGCCGCGTACACCGGGCCGAACACGGCCGGTGGCAACTGCTTGCGCCAAGGCTCCAGCAAGGCCAGCTCCTCAGGAGACGGCGTGCCCTCGGGCGAACAGTCGGTGTTGCCAAACAGGCCCTGCACACGCTGGTAGGCGTTGTAGAACATCTGGCGGTTCATCCATTCGTAATCCATCGCCAGGCCCAGCGCCTCGCGCACGCGGATATCGTCCAGCGGCGGACGGCGCGTGTTGAGCACATAGCTCTGGAAGCCGGTGGGAAGGCGGTGGGTGAATTCGCCCTTCACGAGCTCCCCGGTATCGAACTTCTTGCCGTTGACACGGCGCGCCCAGTCGCCCGCCGAAAAAAAGCGCATGAGGTCGAATTCGCCGGCCTTGAGCGCTTCAAGGCGCGCGGTATTGTCCTTGTAGATCTTGACCAGGATGCGGTCGAAGTTGGCGGTGCCGCGGCGCACCGGCAAATCACGCGCCCAGTAAGCCGGGTCGCGCACGTAAGTGATGTCCTTGCCGAATTGCACCGGGCCGATTTTGTAAGGACCGCTGCCGATGGGAATGTCGGTCACCACCTGATCAAACGTCTTGCGCTGACCGGTCTTGGGATCCACCGCATTGCCCCACGCACGGCTGAACACCGGCAGACCGCCCACGGTCAGCGGCAATTCGCGGTTGGGCTTCTTGAACCGATAGCGCACGGTGCGTTCGCCCAGCACGTCCAGACCAGCGACTTCCTGAAGGATGGTCTTGAACGCTGGCGAGGTGTGTGGCCCCATGAGCGTGTCGAAGCTGTGCTTCACGTCGGCAGCCAGCACCGGGTCGCCGTTGTGGAAACGTGCGGTGTCGCGCAGTTTGAAGGTGACCGACAGACCGTCGGGCGCGGTGCTCACATCGTCAGCCAGCAGGCCGTAAGCTGCACCGGTCTCGTCAAGCGCGCCGGCCAACAGCGAGTCGAACATCAGGTTGGACAGGTAGGCCGGTGCGCTGCCACGCAGTGTGAACGGGTTGTATTTGTCGAAGGTGGACAGCCGGAGGTTGCTCACGAGCCGCAGCTCGCCGCCTTTGGGGGCGGTGGGATTGACGTATTCGAAGTGGGTGAAGCCGTCGGGGTACTTGAGCTGGCCCCACAGCGCATAGCCGTGGGCTGCCCAACCGGGCGTGCACAAGAGCATCAGCAACGCGGCCAGGGACGTCGGGACGAGTCGGTGACCGGGGCGAATGCGGGAGAACTGCATGCGACAATTCTGAAGGATTTTTCATTGGAGACAGAAACATGGGTTTTCTCACCGGCAAGAAGTTGCTGATCACGGGCGTGCTGTCCAACCGGTCCATCGCCTATGGCATCGCCAGGGCCTGCCATCAGCAAGGCGCCGAGCTCGCATTCAGCTACGTTGGCGAGCGCTTCAAAGACCGCATCACCGAATTCGCGGCAGATTTCGACTCCAAGCTCATCTTCGATTGCGACGTGGGCGACGATGCCCAGATCGAGAAGCTGTTTGCCGACCTGGCGCAGGTCTGGCCCAAGTTCGACGGCTTTGTGCACAGCATCGGCTTTGCACCACGCGAGGCCATCGCCGGAGACTTTCTCGACGGTCTCACGCGCGAAAACTTCCGCATTGCGCACGACATCAGCGCCTACAGCTTCCCGGCCATGGCCAAGGCCGCGCTGCCCATGCTCAACCAGAAGTCGGCCCTGCTCACCCTCACCTACCTCGGGGCCCTGCGCGCCGTGCCCAACTACAACACCATGGGCCTGGCCAAGGCCAGCCTGGAAGCATCGGTGCGCTATCTCGCAGAGTCATTGGGCCCCAAGGGCATGCGCGTCAACGGCATCAGCGCAGGCCCCATCAAGACCTTGGCCGCCAGCGGCATCAAGGACTTCGGCAAGCTGCTGGGCATGGTGGCCAGCGCCTCACCGATCCGCCGCAATGTAACGATTGAAGACGTGGGCAATGTGGCCGCTTTCCTGCTGAGCGACCTGGCCGGCGGCGTGACCGCCGAGATCACCTACGTCGACGGCGGCTACAGCCACACCACAGGCGTGAGCCGCGACAGCGACGCGCTGGGCTGAACGATCACCTGCCCCCACGATGAAAAAAGGCCCCTCTCAGGGGCCTTTTTTCTCGCAGAGGCGGCCTTTCAGGCCTTCACGCAGTCGGCAAAGTAGCGCTTCTTGCCGTCGTCACCCACCATTTCCACGAGGCCGTGAATGTCGGTCTCGAAGCCTGGGCACTGGGCGTTGAACTCGCGCGCGAACTTCAGGTAGTCGACGATTTTGCGGTTGAACACTTCGCCCGGAATCAGCAGCGGGATACCCGGTGGGTACGGCGTCACCAGACTGGTGGTGATGCGGCCTTCGAGTTCGTCGATCGGCACGCGCTCGGTGGTGCGCTGCGCGATGTGAGCGAAGGCATCGGTCGGTTTCATGGCCGGCGTGAGGTCGCTCAGGTACATCTCGGTGGTCAGGCGCGCGATGTCGTAGCGGGCGTAGAGCTCGTGCACATGCTGGCACAGGTCGCGCAGCCCCATCTGCTCGTAGCGCGGGTGCTTCTGGCAGAACTCCGGCAGGATTCGCCACATCGGCTGGTTCTTGGCGTAGTCGTCCTTGAACTGCTGCAGCGCGGTGAGCAAGGTGTTCCAGCGGCCCTTGGTGATACCGATGGTGAACATGATGAAGAAGCTGTAGAGGCCCGTTTTCTCCACCACCACACCGTGCTCGGCAAGGAACTTGGTAACGATGGAGGCAGGGATACCTTCGGGCTCGAAGCGTCCGTCCAGATTCAGGCCCGGCGTGACAATGGTCGCCTTGATCGGGTCCAGCATGTTGAAGCCGGGCGCCATGTCCCCAAAGCCGTGCCATTCCTTGGCCGTGGCCTGCGAACCCGCTGGATCGGAGTTGAGCACCCAGTCGATGGCTTCTCCCATGCCCTCGTCGGCCAGATCGTCTGGCCCCCAGACTTTGAACCACCAATCATCGTCGCCAAACTCGGCGTCGATCTTGCGCATGGCGCGGCGGAAGTCGAGCGCTTCGAAAATGCTCTCCTCCACGAGCGCCTTGCCGCCGGGCGGCTCCATCATGGCCGCAGCCACGTCGCAGCTGGCAATGATCGCGTACTGCGGGCTGGTGCTGGTATGCATCAGGTAGGCCTCGTTGAAGAGGTGGCGGTCGAGCTTGACGTGCTGCGAGTCCTGAACCAACACGTGGCTGGCCTGGCTGATGCCGGCGAGCAGCTTGTGGATGGACTGCGTGGCGTACACCACCGACTCCAACGGGCGCACGCGCTTCTTGCCCATGGCGTGGAAGTTGCCGTAGAACGGGTGGAAGGCTGCGTGGGGCAACCAGGCCTCGTCGAAGTGCAGGTTGGCCACGTAGCCGTCGAGCATCTGCTTGATGGCTTCGGTGTTGTAGAGCACACCGTCGTAGGTGGACTGTGTGAGCGTGAGCACGCGGGGCTTCACAGCGTCCGCGTCCACACCGGCCAGCAGCGGGTTGGCGCGGATCTTGGCCTTGATGGCGTCAATCTCGAACTCGCTCTGCGGGATCGGGCCGATGATGCCGTAGTGGTTCCTCGTGGGCTTCAGAAAGACAGGGATCGCGCCCGTCATGATGATGCTGTGCAGGATGGACTTGTGGCAGTTGCGGTCCACCACCACCACATCGCCGGGCGCCACCGTGTGGTGCCAGACCATCTTGTTGCTGGTGCTGGTTCCGTTGGTCACGAAGAAGCAGTGATCGGCGTTGAAGATGCGCGCCGCGTTGCGTTCGCTGGCGCCGATGGCGCCGTTGTGGTCCAGCAGCTGGCCCAGTTCTTCCACCGCGTTGCACACGTCGGCGCGCAACATGTTCTCGCCGAAGAACTGGTGGAACATCTGGCCCACCGGGCTCTTGAGAAACGCCACACCACCCGAATGACCGGGGCAGTGCCACGAATACGAGCCGTCTTCCGCATAGTCGAGCAGCGCCTTGAAAAACGGCGGCTGGATGCCTTCGAGGTAACTCTTGGCCTCGCGGATGATGTGACGCGCCACGAATTCGGGGGTGTCTTCGAACATGTGGATGAAGCCGTGCAGCTCGCGCAGGATGTCGTTGGGCAGATGCCGGCTGGTCTTGGTTTCGCCGTAGATGTAGATCGGCACGTCCGAATTCTTGCGCCGCACTTCGTTGATGAAGGTGCGCAGGTTCAACACCACGGGATCGAGGTCGGATCCGGCGCTGAATTCCTCATCGTCGATCGACAGGATGAATGCACTCGCACGGCTCTGCTGCTGGGCGAACTGGCTCATGTCGCCGTAACTGGTCACACCCACCACCTCGAAGCCCTCGACTTCAATGGCTTGTGCCAGCGCGCGGATACCCAGACCCGAGGTGTTCTCGGAGCGGAAGTCCTCGTCGATGATGACGATGGGGAAGCGGAATTTCATGGGGGTCTCCAGCCGCAGGGGTCGCAGCCATCAGGCGAAAGAAAGCGCGAAGTGTACGGACAACGTGAGACAGGCTCGCGGTGCGTCCATTCATTTATCGCAGAATGTGGCATTGGACAGACAAACACTTCGAGCAAAGCCTTGAAGCGATCCATTCACATCACGGGAGCATGCATGTCGGATTCAACATTGTGGTGGCTGTTGGCGGGCTCCACCGTCGCACTCGAACTGTTCACCGGTACTTTTTACCTGCTCATGCTGGCGGTGGGCATGTCCGCAGGTGCGTTGGCTGCTCACGCCGGTCTGGCGCTGACGGGTCAACTGGCCGTTGCTGCCATCACC
>JBBQSX010000156.1:0-8753 GCA_038213545.1 Burkholderiales bacterium | reverse complement strand
ACTTTGCGCGATGCGGTGCCCACGGTGGATGTGGGGCTGGTGTGGCGGCGCGGTTCACAGCCGCGCGCGGAGGTGCTGGAGTTCATCGAGGTGGCGCGGGACCAGTCGCGGTCCCGGCGTTCTGTGGCCTGAGTTCTTCATCTGGCTGATCCGGTCAGCGGCGACCACGGGGCAGAGCGCCGATCGCTCGCGAGCCCGCGAGGTTCAAGCGCGCAATGAATCCCGAGCCCGTTCTTCTTCCTGCAACCGCAACACCCGCCGCTGCACCTTGCCCGTGGTGGTCATGGGAAGCGAGTCAATGAACTCGATCTCTTTCGGGTATTCGTAGGGCGCGAGCTTGCCCTTCACATGCGACTGCAGCTGCTTCACCAGCTCGTCACCCGCCACATGGCCCGCCGCCAGCACCACATAGGCCTTCACCACAGCGCCGCGCTCGGCATCGGGTTTGGGCACCACCGCCGCGTTGGCCACCGCCGGGTGTTTGACCAGGCAGTTCTCGATCTCGCTCGGCCCGATGCGGTAACCCGCGGCCTTGAACACGTCGTCGGCGCGGCCCTGGTACCAGAGGTAACCCTCGGCATCGCGCGCGGCCAGGTCGCCGGTGCGGCACCAGCTGTTGGCCATGTCGCCGGTGTACTTGGCGCGGGTTGATGCGTCGTTTTTCCAGTAGCCCAGAAAAAACACCGGATCCGGGTCGCCGTGCAGGTCCAGCCGGTGCACCGCCACTTCGCCCGGCACGCCCACCGGGCACTCGTCACCGTTGTCGTCGATCACCGCAACGCGGTGACCTGGGTAGCCCTTGCCCATGGAGCCAGGCCGAGCCGGGTACAGGCGCGCGCAGTTGCCCACGATGTAATTGATCTCGGTCTGGCCAAACATCTCGTTCACAGTCACACCCAGATGGTCGCGACACCAGGCGAACACCGCGTCACCCATTGCCTCGCCGGCGCTCATGAGCCCTTGCAGCTTGAACTTGTATTGCTGCTTCGGCGTGGGCACGGCTTTCATCATGGCCTTGAGCGCGGTGGGAAACAGGAAGCTGTGCGTGACGCCGTGGCGCTCGATCAACTCGAAAGCGGTCTGCGGACTGAAGCGCCCGTTGAAGGCCACGATGGGGCGGCCGAAATACAGCGTGGGCAGCAGCGCATCCATGAGGCCACCGGTCCAGGCCCAGTCGGCGGGCGACCAGAACACCGCTTTGGACGGCACCGTGGCATCAAACGGATCGAAGCCGAACCAGTTCTGGCTGCACACGAATCCGGTGAGGTTGCCGATGAGTGCGCGGTGCGGGATCAGCGCTCCCTTGGGGTTGCCGGTGGTACCGCTGGTGTAGATGAGCACGGCGGCCTCGTCGGCCTGGGTATTGACCGGTGTGAAATCGGCGGGCTCCTGCGCCAGCAGCGCGGTCCAGTCGAGATCGGCGCGCATGCCTTCGGGCGTGCCGTCGCCGTCCACGCCGATCACACAGCGAAGCAGCGAGCAGTCGTCTCTCACACCCAACAAGTTGGACAACGACGGCTGGTCGCAGATGGCCACCACCGCTTCGCTGTCTTGCAGGCGGAACTCAAGTGCCTCGGGCCCGAAGAGTTGCGACAGCGGCATGCCGACCGCACCCATCTGCAGCACCGCCATGTAAGCCACAGCGGTCTCAAAACGCTGCGGCAGCACGATGGCCACACGGTCACCACGCTGCACGCCGAGCGCGGCCAGTGCGTTGGACAGGCGGTTCGCCTGGTCGAGCAGCTCGGCGTAGCTGTGGGTTTGATCGCTGAGGCCCGGCACGCAGGCCACCACGGCCACATCACTGGCGCGCGCCGGGTCTTCTGCCCAACGCCGCATGCACATCTGCGCCATGTTGAAGTGTTCGGGCACCTGCCAGCCAAAGCGGCTGTGCAGCTTGTCGTACAGGTCGATGGGATGGTTTGTCTTGTCTCTGGCTTGACTCGGGCGCATGGTGTGTCTCGGTCTCGTTCCCTATGATCCAACGAATGTACCAAGCACTGAGAGCCTCACGCAGCGAATTCGTCCCGGTCCGCAACCTGAACTACCACGTGCGCACGTGGGGTGAGCGCAGCGACAGCGTGACACCGCTGGTTCTGGTGCACGGCTGGATGGATGTGGCGGCCTCGTGGCAGTTCGTGGTGGACGCCTTGCGGACCGAGCGCTGGATCATCGCGCCCGACTGGCGCGGCTTCGGCCATACCAAGCTGGAAGGCCCGCCGGTGGACAGCTACTGGTTCCCCGACTACATGGCCGATCTCGACGCACTGCTCGACCACTACGCTGGCGAGCGCAAGGTCGATCTGGTGGGCCACAGCATGGGCGGCAACATCGCCATGATGTACGCGGGCGTGCGGCCCCAGCGCATTGAACACCTCGTCAACCTCGAAGGCTTCGGCATGCCCGAAACACGACCCGCCCAGGCGCCCAGCCGCTACGCACAGTGGATGGACGAGATCAAGACCGTTCAACGGGGCGGCAAAGCGCTCAAGAGCTACCCCGATGCCGACGGCGTGGCGAGCAGGCTCATGAAGACCAACCCACGCCTCGCGCAAGACAAAGCCGACTGGCTGGCCCAACAATGGGCAGCGCCCAACGTGCAAGGCGAGTGGGAAATCCTGGGCGACGCCGCCCACAAAGTGACCAGCGCCCACATTTACCGACTGGACGAAGCGCTGGAGATCTACCGCCGCATCAGCGCCCCGGTGCTCTCGGTCACCGCCAGCGACGACAGCCTGGGTCAGTGGTGGAAAGGCCGCTACACGCTGGCTCAGTACCAGGATCGCATCCGCGCTGTGCCGCGTCTGGAAAGCGCCGTGGTGCAGGAAGCGGGCCACATGATGCACCACGATCAGCCAGCTGAACTGGCCCAGTTGATCGAAGCGTTCCTGAACTCCCCTCCCTGAGAGACGTCGACAAGGTATGCGGGGTTCAGCGTCCCGTTGATCGCGCGGTCGAATGCTGCCGGGCATACTCGCGCGTTATGAAAACGATCCCACTCACTTTTTTCAAGCCCGCAGCCATGGCCATTTTGGGCCTCTTCATGGGCGCTCAGGCCCAAGCAGGGGACTGGGACCTGTGCCCAGGCTACGACCAGCCAGCCAGCGCAGAACCCAACGCTCCCCGCTACGAGGCTTTCTTCTCGCCCTACACCCACCATTGGTCGCCCGACAGCGAACATGAACAGGTGTACGCGGTGAGCGTGAGCCGGCTGCTGCCCAACAACCGCTACTGCGGCTTCAGCCTGTTCAACAACTCCTTTGGTCAGCCTTCAGCCTACGCCTTCGTGGGCAAGAGCTGGCCCGGACTGTGGAAGTCCTACCCCAATGTCTATGCCTCGGTGAGCGCCGGCATCATCTACGGCTACGTGGGCCAGTACAAGAACAAGGTGCCACTCAACGTGGGTGGCTTCTCACCCGTGATCATTCCAGCCGTCGGCTATCGCCTGTCACCCAAAAGCACGCTCGAGATCCAGCTGCTGGGTACCGCAGCGGTCATGTTCGGCACCACCTGGCGCTTTTGAACAGCACGGCCGCTGGCGGCGGCATGGCGTGAGAAAATCGCGGTTTTGAACAATGACCGCAGGAACATCCCCATGGAAGCCGAACGCAGCAACGCCATCCGATCCAAGCTCGAAGACCTGACCACACGCGTGGTCGAGCTCCGGAGGTATCTTTGACTACGATGCCAAAGCATCGAAGTTGAAGGAAGTCGAATCGGCTTTGGAAGACCCCACGGTCTGGAACGACCCCAAACGCGCCCAAGACCTGGGCCGTGAGAAAAAATCCCTTGAAGACGTGGTGCTGGTGCTTGATCGCCTCACTGGCGAGCTCGCAGACAACACCGAGTTGTTCGAGATGTCGAGCGAAGACGGGGACGACGCCGGGCTCATCACCATCGAAGGCGAAGCCGCCAAAGTCGCGGTCGAGGTGGAGAAGCTCGAATTCCGCAGGATGTTCAGCAACCCGGCCGATCCGCTCAACTGTTTCCTGGACATTCAGGCAGGCGCAGGTGGCACCGAGGCCTGCGACTGGGCCAGCATGCTGCTGCGTCAGTACCTGCGCTACGCCGAGCGCAAGGGCTTCAAGACCGTGATTGAAGACGAGACCGAAGGCGACACTGCCGGCATCAAGAGCGCCACCATCAAGATCGAGGGCGACTACGCCTTTGGCCTGCTGCGCACCGAAACCGGTGTGCACCGCCTGGTCCGCAAAAGCCCGTTCGATTCTTCAGGCGGTCGCCACACCTCGTTCGCGTCGGTGTTTGTGTACCCCGAGATCGACGACTCGATCGAGATCAACATCAACCCGGCCGACGTTCGCACCGACACCTACCGCGCCTCCGGCGCCGGCGGCCAGCACATCAACAAGACCGACTCGGCCGTGCGCCTCACGCACATACCCACCGGCATCGTGGTGCAGTGCCAGGACGGTCGAAGCCAGCATGGCAACCGCGACGTGGCCTGGAAACGCCTGCGCTCCAAACTCTACGACTTCGAGTTGCGCAAACAGCAGGAAGAACAGCAGAAACTGGAGGACACCAAGACCGACGTGGGCTGGGGTCACCAGATCCGGTCTTATGTGCTGGACAACAGCCGCATCAAGGACCTGCGCACCAACGTCGAGATCTCCGCCACGCAGAAAGTGCTGGACGGCGATCTCGATCCGTTCATCGAAGCATCACTGAAGCAAGGGGTTTGATCCATGAGTTCACTGCGTGAAGGTCCCACCACCGTGGTTCGCCGCGAAGATTACGCCGCCCCGGCCTACTGGATCGACACGGTCGACCTGTGCTTCGACCTCGACCCGGCGAAGACACGCGTGCTCAACAAGATGCGCGTGCGCCGCAACCCGGACGTGCCGGCGCAAGCCTTGCGTCTGGATGGTGAAGACCTGAACCTCGCGCGTGTGCTCGTCAACGGCGCGGGCTGCTCGTTCAAGATGGAGGGGCAGAAGCTGGTGTTGGAGAGTCTGCCCGAAGGCGCGGAACCATTCGATCTGGAAATCTTCACCACCTGCACGCCCGAGAAGAACACGCAGCTCATGGGCCTTTACGTGAGCCAGGGCACTTTCTTCACGCAGTGCGAGGCCGAGGGCTTTCGCCGCATCACGTATTTTCTGGACCGACCCGATGTGATGGCCAGCTACAGCGTGATGCTGCGCGCCGACAAGGCCAAGTACCCGGTGCTCCTGTCCAACGGCAACCTGGTGGAAGAAGGCCCGTTGCAAGGACCTGGCAATGAGGGCCGCCACTTCGCCAAGTGGGTCGATCCGCACAAGAAGCCCTGCTATCTGTTCGCGCTCGTCGCGGGCCAGCTCGTGGCGCGCGAGCAGCGCATCACCTCGCGCAGCGGCGGCAACCATTTGCTGCAGGTGTATGTGCGCCCGGGCGACATGGACAAGACCGAACACGCCATGAACTCGCTGATCGCCAGCGTGGCCTGGGACGAAGCCCGGTTTGGCCTGCCGCTCGATCTGGAGCGCTTCATGATCGTGGCCACCGCCGACTTCAACATGGGCGCGATGGAGAACAAGGGCCTCAACATCTTCAACACCAAGTACGTGCTGGCCAACAGCGCCACCGCGACCGACACCGACTTCGCCAACATCGAATCGGTCGTGGGCCACGAGTACTTTCACAACTGGACCGGCAACCGCGTGACCTGCCGCGACTGGTTCCAGCTGTCGCTGAAGGAAGGCCTCACCGTCTTCCGCGATCAGGAATTCAGCATGGACCTTTGCGCCGAATCCTCGGCGCGCGCGGTCAAGCGCATTGAAGATGTGCGCGTGCTGCGCACTGCGCAGTTCCCCGAAGACGCCGGCCCCATGGCGCACCCGGTGCGGCCCGACAGCTACGCCGAGATCAACAATTTCTACACCGTCACCGTGTACGAAAAAGGCGCCGAGGTCGTTCGCATGATGCAGACCCTCGTGGGGCGCGAAGGTTTTGCCCAAGGCATGAAGCTCTACTTCGAGCGCCACGACGGACAGGCCGTCACCTGCGACGACTTCGCCCAGTCGCTGGCCGATGCCAACCCGCAAAGCGACCTCGCCCGCCTGCTGCCGCAGTTCAAGCGCTGGTACAGCCAGGCCGGCACGCCACGCCTGCGCGCCGAGGGCGTGTACGACGCCGCTGCCCGCAGCTACACGCTCACACTCACGCAGAGCTGTGCGCCCACGCCCGGCCAGAGTGTCAAAGAGCCGTTCGTGATCCCGGTTTCGCTCGGCTTGCTGAGTGCCGACGGCGCGCAACTGCCGTTGCAACTGGCCCACTGGACGCAAGCGGAGGCTGGCAGTCGCACCTTTGTGCTGACGCAAACCAGCGAGAGCTTCACCTTCGTGAACCTCGACAGCGAGCCTGTGCCATCTCTGCTGCGCGGCTTCTCGGCGCCCGTGGTCCTCGACTGCCACTACACCGACGCACAACTGCTCACACTGCTTGCGTTCGACCCCGACCCTTTCAACCGCTGGGAAGCGGCGCAGCGCCTGGCCCTGCGCCGAGCGCTCATGGCGATCCTGAGCGACGGCCCCGTGCCCGCTGCCCCGCTGGACGACGCCTGCCTGGGCGCCATGCGCGACGTGTTGCGCCACCCCACGCTGGACGCTGCCTTCAAGGAACTCGTGCTCACGCTGCCCAGTGAAACCTACATCTCGGAGCAGTTGGGCGAGGTAGACCCGCAGCGCGTGCACGCCGTGCGCGAGGCCATGCGGCTGCAACTGGCGCAGGCATTGCAAGCCGACTGGGCCTGGGCATTCGACGCGCACAAGGAAAACGGCGCCTACCGGCCCGACCCGGTGAGCACCGGCCGGCGTGCGCTCGCCGGCATGGCACTCACCATGCTCTGCCTGGAAGCCCGCACCAGCGGCGATGTGGTGTGGCCTGGCCGCGCCTACCAGCGCTTCAAGGACGCCGGCAACATGACCGACCGGTTCAATGCCTTGTCGGCCCTGGTGGTGAGCGACCACGCTCTGGCCCGCGAGGCGCTGGCCCGCTTCCACAGCATGTTCCAGCACGAAGCCCTGGTGCTCGACAAGTGGTTTGCCCTGCAAGCCGGTGCACCCGACCGTGGCGGCAATGTGCTGCCCGCGGTGCGCCAGCTCATGAAGCATCCCGACTTTCATATCAAGAACCCCAACCGGGCGCGCAGCGTGATCTTCAGCTACTGCAGCGCCAACCCCGGCGCGTTCCACCGCGCTGATGCGGCAGGCTACCTGTACTGGAGCGAGCGCGTCGTGGAACTCGACGCCTTCAACCCGCAAGTGGCCGCCCGCCTGGCCCGCGCGCTGGACCGCTGGAAGAAGCTTGCCGAGCCCTACCGCGGCGCCGCGCGCGAAGCCATCGCCCGCGTTGCAGCCAAGACCGACCTGAGCAACGACGTGCGGGAAGTCGTGACGCGGGCTTTGGCAGACTGAAATCCAACGCTTGAGCAGAGCCATTGCCCCGTTCGGGCTGAGCCTGTCGAAGCCCCTCCAGAGCCATCACCATGACCAAACGCATCTCCCTCACCCGCTACCTCGTCGAGCAACAACGCGTCGACGGCCATATCCCTTCGCAATTGCGCCTGCTGCTCGAGGTGGTAGCCCGCGCCTGCAAGGGCATCAGCCAGGCAGTCAACAAAGGCGACCTCGGCGGCGTGCTCGGCGCGGCCACGACCGAAAACGTACAGGGCGAAATGCAGAAGCAGCTCGACATCATTGCCAACGAAGTGCTGATCGAAGCCAACGAATGGGGCGGCCACCTGGCGGCGATGGCCAGCGAAGAAATGGACAGCATCTACGTGGTGCCCAACCGTTACCCGCAGGGCGAATACCTGCTGCTGTTCGACCCGCTCGACGGCTCCAGCAACATCGACGTGAATGTGAGCATCGGCACCATCTTCAGCGTGCTCAAGAAGCCCGAAGGCAGCGCCGGCGTGAGCGAGCAAGACTTCTTGCAGCCCGGCGCCCAGCAAGTGGCCGCCGGCTACTGCGTTTACGGCCCGCAGACCACGCTGGTGCTCACCGTGGGCGACGGGGTGGCCATGTTCACGCTGGACCGCGAGCAAGGCTCGTTCGTGCTCACCAAAGAGAACGTGCAGATCCCACCCGACACGAAAGAGTTCGCGATCAACATGAGCAACATGCGCCACTGGGACGAGCCGGTGAAGCGCTATGTGGACGAATGCCTGGCTGGCAAGGAAGGGCCGCGCGGCAAGGACTTCAACATGCGTTGGGTGGCCAGCATGGTGGCCGACGTGCACCGCATCCTCACGCGTGGTGGCGTTTTCCTGTACCCCTGGGACAAGCGCGAACCCGAAAAACCCGGCAAGCTGCGCCTCATGTACGAAGCCAACCCCATGGGCTGGCTGGTGGAGCAAGCTGGCGGCGCCGCCACCAATGGCAAAGAGCGCATCCTCGACATCCAGCCCGGCAAACTGCACGAACGCGTGAGCGTGGTGCTGGGCTCGAAGAACGAAGTCGAGCGCGTGACCAGCTACCACACCGGGCTATAATCGAGGGCGTTGCCGGTGTAGCTCAGTCGGTAGAGCAGCTCATTCGTAATGAGAAGGTCGGGTGTTCGATTCATCTCTCCGGCACCAACATTCAAAAGCCCTGATTCGCAAGAGTCAGGGCTTTTTTCATGGGTGGTCGCAATGATGTTCAACGCCTACCCAAACCTCGCCGGCGAAAACGGCCTCACATCCACCCTCGGGGTTCCTCCAGTCATCATCGCGGCCAGCAGTTCCCCCGTCACCGGCCCCAGCGTGAAGCCCT
>JBBQSX010000155.1:0-8772 GCA_038213545.1 Burkholderiales bacterium | reverse complement strand
GGCATCGAAAACATCGCGTTGCAGGAACATGTCGCGCACCGGCTGCAGGTTGCCAGTGGCCGCGTGGCTCAGGCGCCGCCAGAAGATGGTGAAGTCCACCGCGTCGGCAGCCATCAGCTTCATCAGCGATTCGGTCAAACCGGCGTCACCTTCCTGCACGTGGGCCAGGCCCAGCTTGGCGTTCATGCGCTGCTGCAACGCGGCCGGCATGCGGGCCTTGTAAGACTCCAGTGCGTCCAGCGCCTGCTGTTGATCGTCCATCAGCGGCAGCAGGGCCTGGCCGAGCGCAAACAGGTTCCAGTAAGCGATGTTGGGCTGGCGGTTGTAGGCGTAGCGTCCGCCGCTGTCGCTGTGGTTGCAGATGTGGCCGGGGTTGAAGGCGTCGAGGAACTGGAACGGACCGTAGTCGATGGTCAGGCCCAGGATGCTCATGTTGTCGGTATTCATCACGCCGTGGCAAAAGCCAACGGCCTGCCACTGCGCCACCATGTCCGCCGTGCGCTCGCTCACGGCCTGCAGCAGCGCGGCATACGGGCTGCCCGGTGCTTTGCGGCAAGCGGGGTAGAACTGGTCGATGACGAAGTCGGCCAGGGTGATCAGCTGTGCATGTTGACCGCTGTGCGAGAAGTGTTCGAAGTGGCCGAAGCGGATGAAGCTGGGGGCCACCCGCGTGACCACCGCCGCGGTCTCGATCTCTTCGCGACGCACCCGCCCGGGTGAGCCGGTGACGCACAGCGCCCGGCTGGTCGGAATGCCCAGCGCGTGCATGGCTTCGCTGCAAAGGAACTCTCGGATGGAACTGCGCAGCACGGCGCGACCGTCGCCCATGCGGGAGTAGGGCGTGAGCCCGGCGCCTTTGAGCTGCACTTCCAGTGGTCCCTGGGGGCCAGGCAACTCGCCCAGCAAGATGGCGCGGCCGTCACCCAGCTGGCCAGCCCAATGGCCAAACTGGTGACCGCTGTACACGCTGGCCAGCGGCCGCGAGTCGGGCAATACCGCATTCCCGGTGAAGGCCTGCAGGGCTTGGTCGCTCTGCATCCACGCATCTGTCAGCCCCAGCTCACGCGCCACGCCGTGGCTCCGGCCGACCCAGTGCGGATCGGGCAGGGGGGTGGGGTGCAATTCGGTGTGGAAATCGGGGCCGAGATCGGCGAAGCGGTGGGTCCAGGCCAAGGGGAGACTCATTTGTGTATTGTCACCG
Source organism: Burkholderiales bacterium (assembly GCA_038213545.1). Lineage (GTDB taxonomy): Bacteria > Pseudomonadota > Gammaproteobacteria > Burkholderiales > Burkholderiaceae_C > Hydrogenophaga. Next base: position 7,571 of record JBBQSX010000155.1, on the reverse strand, counting down.
AGACGACTTGTACCCACTGTCGGCCAGGCTATCGGGACCAACCCGGTTGGGCCACGTGCAGCGTCTGCGGCATGATCTGACGGTTGTCAGAACCCGCCAAAACCACACAGGAGATTTCCATGCTGGGCCAGATGCAGAGCCAACCCCTTTTGATTTCGACACTGATCGTGCATGCCGAGCGGCACCACGCCAGTGGCGAGATCGTGTCCCGCCGCGTCGAGGGCGATATCCACCGCAGCAACTGGGGCCAGATCGCTGTGCGCTCGCGCAAGGTGGCCAACGCCCTGAACGCGCTCAACCTGGACTTTGGCGACCGCGTGGCCACGCTGGCCTGGAACGGCTACCGCCACCTGGAGCTGTACTTCGGCGTCAGCGGCACCGGCCATGTGCTGCACACGCTCAACCCACGCCTGCACCCCGAGCAGCTCACCTGGATCGTGAACCACGCCGAGGACAAGGTGGTCTGCTTCGACATGACCTTTCTGCCGCTGATCAAGGCGGTGGCGTCCAAATGCCCCACGGTCCAACACTGGATCGCGCTGTGCGACGCCGACAAACTGCCCGCCGACAGTGGATTGCCCGGCCTGCAGAGTTACGAGGCCTGGATCGGCAGCCAGCCCGACACCTACCACTGGCCCACGTTCGACGAGAACTCGGCCTCCAGCATGTGCTACACGAGCGGCACCACCGGCAATCCCAAGGCGGCGCTGTACTCCCACCGATCCACCATCCTGCACGCCTTCACCGCCGCGTTGCCCGACGCGCTCGGCCTGAGCGCGCGCGACAGCGTTCTGCCGGTCGTGCCCATGTTCCACGTCAACGCCTGGGGTCTGCCGTACTCGGCGGCAGCCACCGGTTGCAAGCTGGTGTTCCCCGGCCCGGCGATGGACGGTAAATCGATCTACGAACTGCTGGAACCCGAAAAAGTGACCATGGCCGCCGGCGTGCCCACGGTGTGGCAGATGCTGCTGGGTCACTTGCAGGCCAACAACCTGAAGTTCAGCACCCTCAAGAGCACCGTGATCGGCGGCTCGGCATGTCCGCCCGCCATGATGAAAGCCTTCAACGACCAGTACGGCGTGGCCGTGATCCACGCCTGGGGCATGACCGAAATGTCGCCGCTGGGCACGGTGTGCTCGCTGAAAAACGCGCAGATGGAGTTGCCACCCGAAGAGCAGCAAAAAATTCTGCTCAAACAGGGCCGTGCGGTGTACGGCGTGGACATGAAGATCGTCGACGAGGCCGGCGAAGAGCTGCCGTGGGACGGCAAGCGCTATGGCGACCTGCTGGTGCGCGGGCCGTGGATCATTGCAAGTTATTACAAAGGCGAGGGCGGCGACCCGCTGCGCTACGACGCCCAGGGCCAGGGCTGGTTCCCCACCGGCGACGTGGCCACCATCGACCCCGATGGCTTCATGCAGATCACCGACCGCAGCAAGGACGTGATCAAGTCTGGCGGCGAATGGATCAGCTCGATCGACGTCGAGAACATCGCCATGGCCCACCCGGCCATTGCCATGGCGGCCTGCGTGGGCATGCGCCACCCCAAGTGGGACGAACGGCCCATCGTGGTGGTGGTGAAGAAGCCGGGCATGGAAGTCTCGCGCGAGGAACTGCTGGCGTTCTTCGAAGGCAAGACCGCCAAGTGGCAGATCCCCGACGACGTGGTGTTTGTCGAGGCGATCCCCTTGGGTGCCACCGGCAAGATGCAGAAGATGACCTTGCGCCAGCAGCTCAAGGACTACGTGCTGCCCGGCATCTGAGGCCCTCCAGTCCCGGATTTTTGAGCTTGAAGTCGCCAGCGTGATAGCCCCTAGGGGCTATCCCTGAGTGCTGCACCGCAACAGGCTTGTAAGCTGCGTGGGCGACTTCCTCAAACCATCGGAGACAAACAATGCAGTTCGCCATCAAGAGCCTCACCGCAGCCGCGCTGCTCGCCTGCGCCCTCGGCGCACACGCCCAGAAGGGCGAGACCGTCAAGATCGCCCTGATCGACCCGCAGACCGGTTTGATGGGCCCCGTGGGCAACAACCAGCTCAAGAGCTGGCAGTTCTTCGCTGAAAAATTCAGCGCATCGAATCCGGCCGGTGTGAAGTTCGAGGTGGTCGGCTTCGACAACAAGCTCAGCCCCGCCGAGAGCCTGAACAACTTCAAGGCCGCGCTGGACCAGGGCGTGCGCTACATCGCCCAGGGCAACGGCTCTTCGGTGGCGGGTGCGCTCATTGACGCTGTGAGCAAGCACAACGAACGCAACCCCGGCAAGGAAGTGATTTTCCTGAACTACGCTGCGGTGGACCCCGATTTCACCAACAGCAAGTGCAACTACTGGCACTTCCGCTTCGACGCTGACACGTCCATGAAGATGGAGGCCATGACGACCTTCATGAAGGACCGGCCCGATGTCAAGAACGTCTACCTGCTCAACCAGAACTACTCGCACGGCCAGCAGGTGGCGCGCTTTGCCAAGGAAAACCTCGCCCGCAAGCGCCCCGACGTGAAGATCGTCGGTGAAGACCTGCACCCGTTGGCCCAGGTGCGAGACTTCGCGCCCTACGTGGCCAAGATCAAGGCATCGGGTGCCGACACCGTGATCACCGGCAACTGGGGCTCCGACCTCGCGTTGCTGGTGAAGGCCGCAAACGAAGGCGGCTACACCGGCAAGTTTTACACCTATTACACCGGCGTTACCGGCACCCCCACCGCGCTGGGTACCGGCGGCGAAGGTCGCGTGTTCCAGGTGGCCTACCAGCACTACAACATGGGCGGCCAGATGGGCAAGTGGGCCGACGAGTTCCAGGCGAAGTACAAGGACGACATGTACACCGGCGCAATCCCGCTGGCTTACTCCGCCGTGTCCGAAGCCATGGCCAAGGCCAAGTCCACCGACCCGGTGAAGGTGGCCGCCGCCATGGAAGGCCTGAAGTTCAAGGGCTTCAACGGCGAAGTGGAAATGCGCAAGCTGGACCACCAGTTGCAGCAACCCCTGTTTGTGACTGTCTGGCAGAAGGCTGACAAGAAGTATCCGTACAGCCCTGAAAACACCACCATGACCTTGGCGCCGGTGAAGGAATACCCTTCCTACATCGCCAGCACCCCCACCAGCTGCCAGATGAAGCGGCCAGGCTGATCGACGAGACCGCCGTGCACGAACGAGGTTTCGTGCAGGTGGTCTTTTTGGGTAGAACCAGCGCCGTTTCAGGCGCTGGTTTGTTTTCACCGTGCTCCGACGGCTGACACACCAGCCACGAAAGGCGAACTCATGGAGTTCTTCATCATCTCCATGCTCAATGGCATCAGCTACGGACTGCTGCTGTTCATGCTGAGCTCGGGGCTGACCCTCATCTTCAGCATGATGGGCGTCCTCAATTTTGCGCACGCCAGCTTCTACATGGTCGGCGCCTACATGGGCTACACGCTGTCCAACTGGATCGGCTTCTGGCCCGCCCTCATCGTGGCCCCCGTGCTGGTGGGCGCCATGGGTGCACTGTTTGAGCGCCTCACGCTGCGCAAGGTCCACAAGTTCGGCCACGTGCCCGAGCTGCTGGTGACCTTCGGCTTCTCGTACATCCTCCTTGAGGTGGTGCAACTGGTCTGGGGCCGAACGGCGCTTGACTTCGCGCCACCCGAATCCCTGCGCGGCCCGGCCTTCACGCTGGTCCACCTGGCCGACGACTCCCTGCAGATGGTCTGGGGTGCAGCGGCCAGCGAGGTGTGTTCGGCTGCGAACGTGATCTGCTCGCCGTTTCCCGCCACGCGCGGTTTCATGATGCTGGTGGCGCTCTTGATGCTGCTCTCGCTGTGGCTGCTGCTCACGCGCACCCGCATCGGCCTGGTGATCCAGGCCGCGCTCACCCACCCCGAAACGGTGGAGAGCCTGGGGCACAACGTGCCCCGTGTTTTCATGTTGGTGTTCGGCGCCGGTACCGGTCTGGCAGGTCTTGCCGGGGTGATTGGTGGAAGCACCTTCGTCACCGAACCAGCCATGGCCGCAACCGTGGGCTCGGTGATCTTCGTGGTGGTGGTGGTCGGCGGCATGGGCTCGCTCTCGGGCGCGTTCCTGGCTTCGGTGCTCATCGGTGTGATCCAGACCTTTGCCGTGGCCTTTGACTATTCCTTCATCAGCCTCGCGCAGCAGCTCGGCATCGAACTCTCGGATGCGACCAGGAACAACTCGGTGGTCAAGCTCACGCTGTCGCAGGTGGCGCCCATCCTGCCCTACTTGTTCCTGGTGCTGATCCTGATCTTCCGCCCCAAGGGCCTGCTCGGCACGCGCGAGGGCTGACCCGATGACCACCATGCAACACACCACCTCTGGCTACAACAAAGGCCGCTGGACGGTCTGGTCCCTCTTCGCCGCGGTCCTGCTGGTCGCGCCCTTCGTGTTCAGCAGCAACCTCGCGGTGACCATGCTCTCGCAGATGGGCATCGCGATCATTGCCTGCCTGTCCTACAACATCTTGCTGGGGCAGGGTGGCATGCTGAGTTTCGGCCACGCGGTCTACACCGGACTGGGTTCCTACGTCGCCATGCACGCGCTCAACGCCGCAGCGGGCGGGCAGCTGCCCATTCCCGTGACGCTGCTTCCGCTGGTGGGCGGCGTGGCGGGCCTGTTCTTCGCCGTGCTGTTCGGCTACGTCACCACCAAGAAAGCCGGCACCACCTTCGCCATGATCACGCTGGGCATGGCCGAGCTGGTGTTTGCCATGTCGCTGATGTTTTCGGAGTTCTTTGGTGGCGAAGCCGGCGTGTCGGGCAACCGCGTGATCGGCGAAGCGTTCATGGGCATCACCTATGGCCCGCCGCGTCAGGTGTACTACCTGATCGCGGTCTACACCTTCATCTGCGTCGGTCTCATGTTCGCGTTCACCCGCACGCCGCTGGGCCGCATCCTGAACGCCGTGCGCGACAACCCCGAGCGCGTGGAGTTCATTGGTTACAACACGCAGAAGGTGCGCTACCTGTCGTTCATGATCGCCGGCTTCTTCGCCGGCATCGCGGGTGGCCTGGGTGCGCTCAACTTCGAGATCGTGACGGCCGAGGTGGTCGGTGCCGGGCGTTCAGGCGCGTATTTGCTGTTCACCTTCCTGGGCGGCGCCACCATCTTCTTCGGCCCCATCATCGGCGGCGTCCTGATGGTGCTGGCCTCGGTGCTGCTCTCGGAGCTCACCAAAGCCTGGCTGCTCTACCTCGGCCTGATCTTCCTGTTCATGGTGATGTACGCGCCCGGCGGCGTGGCCAGCCTGATCATGATGAACGTGCGCGTGGCGGCTTACGGAATGCTCAAGCGCGTGCTCGGCAGCTATGTGCTGCTGGCGCTGTTCGGCCTGATCATGTTCGCCGGTGCCGGCGCCATGATCGAAATGATGTACCACCTGCAGCTCAACGCCGGGCAGGACACCTTGCTGCGCTTCTTCGGCCTTGACCTCAACGCCAGGAGCCCCGCGAGCTGGGTGGGTGCCCTGGCGGTTCTCGCGGTCGGGTTTGGCCTCTTTGAATGGGTGCGCCGGCGCTTCATGCGGCAGTGGAACGACATCCAGGTGACGATTGAAAAACACATCCAACAACGGGAGGCTGTATGACAACCCCCGCACTTGAACTGCGCGACCTGCGCAAGAGCTTCGGCAAGACCGACATCATCCGTGGCGTGAACCTGGTCGTGAACCCGGGTGAGCGCGTGGCCATCATCGGCCCCAACGGCGCCGGCAAATCCACGCTGTTCAACCTGATCTCGGGCCGCTTCGAGCCCAGCAGCGGAGACGTGATGCTCGGCGGCCACCGCATCAACGGCCTCAAACCGTTTGAGATCAACCGGCTCGGCCTCTCGCGCAGCTTCCAGATCACCAACATCTTTCCCAAGCTCAGCGTGTTCGAGAACCTGCGCTGCGGCGTGCTCTGGAGCCTGGGCTACAAGTACACCTTCCTGAAGTTCCTCGCCAACCTGAAAGACGCCAACGACCGGGCCGAGGAGCTCATGCGCATGATCCACCTGGAGCGCAAGCACGACACGCTGGCCATGAACCTGACCTACGCCGAGCAGCGTGCGCTGGAGATCGGCATCACCATCGCCGGTGGTGCGCAGGTGATCCTGCTGGACGAACCCACGGCCGGCATGAGCAAGAGCGAAACCAGCCGCTTCATCGACCTCATCCGCGAGGTGACGGTGGGCAAGACGCTGCTCACTGTGGAGCACGACATGGGTGTGGTGTTCGGCCTGGCCGACCGCATTGCGGTGGTGGTGTACGGCGAGGTGATCGCTTTTGACAAGCCCGAGGCCGTGCGCGCCAACCCGCGCGTGCAGGAGGCCTACCTCGGCTCGGTGCTGGCGGATCAACAGGCGGCAGGCCACTGAGGACACACCATGCTCGACATCCAAGACCTTCACGCCTATTACGGCAAGAGCCACGTGCTGCACGGGGTGCAGTTTTCGGTTGGCAAGGGCGAGATCGTGGCGCTGCTCGGGCGCAACGGCTCGGGCCGCTCCACCACCGCCAAGGCCATCATGGGCCTGGTTGAGGCCACCGGCAGCGTCAGCTGGCTGGGCAAGCCCATCCTGGGCAAGAAGCCGTTCGAGATCGCCCACCTGGGCATCGGCCATGTGCCGGAGAACCGCGACATCTTCCCCAAGCTCACCGTGCACCAGAACTTGCTGCTGGGCCAGAAAGGCAAGGGGATCGGCGCGCGCTGGAGCTTCGACGACATGTACGCCATGTTCCCGCGCCTCAAAGAGCGAGAACACACCGAGGCCGGTGTGCTCTCGGGCGGCGAGCAGCAGATGCTCACGCTGTGCCGCACCCTCATGGGCGACCCCGATCTGATCATCATCGACGAGCCCACCGAAGGTCTGGCGCCCAAGATAGTGGAACTGGTGGCCGAATACCTGCAGAAGCTGAAAAGCCGTGGTGTGTCGGTGTTGCTGATCGAACAGAAGCTCACCATCGCGCTGAGCATTTCAGACCGCGTGCTGGTGATGGGGCATGGCAGCATCGTGTTTGAGGGCACGCCTGAGACCCTGCGAGCAGACGCTCAAATCCGCAAAGAGTGGCTCGAGGTCTAGGTATGGCCTCCACGCTCCACCGCTTCGGGAGTAGCTGCCCCCCAAGGGGGCGTTCCCGGCTTGGGGCGGCCCGGCGCCGTGCGTGCACTTCGGCGCCTGACTCGCTGGCGACAAGAGGTCCTTGCGGCAGCGCAGCAAGTTCCTAGAATCGAACGATCGTTCTTTTTCAGGAAGAGCGTCACAGTCAACGCCCCCCGGGCACCCGTTTTCTGCCAACAACGAAGGAGATTCCATGACCGCTGAGTACCAGGTCCACGGCGATGTGGCCGTCATCACGATGAACAACCCGCCGGTCAACGGCCTGGGTCTCTCCACGCGCCAAGGCATTGCCGCCGGCTTGCAGAAAGCCGAAGCCGATCCGGCCGTGAAGTCCATCGTGATCACCGGCGCCGGCAAGGCGTTTTCGGGCTGCGCCGACATCAAGGATTTTAATTCTGCGAAAGCGCTGGCAGAGCCATCGCTGCACACCCTGTTCCGCGTGGTCGAGGAGTCGGCCAAGCCGATCGTCGCCGCCATC
>JBBQSX010000154.1:0-8811 GCA_038213545.1 Burkholderiales bacterium | reverse complement strand
AAGGCGCTGATCATGTTCCGCGCCACCGGGCCGACCAGCAGGCGCGCGAGGTAGCGGCTTTCGATCCGCAAGGCCGTATCGAAGTCGACCTGGGCCCCTTCGACCATCGCCGCCAGCGCGGCTTCGGGCGCGGGATAGAGGCCCCGGGTCTTGCGTTTGAGCATGGCCGGCGCAACGCTCAGCATGGCGGCAACCTTCGGATCGTCCGGCGTGCCGCCCGGCATCCGGTAGCTTTTCTCGTCCCAGGGATGGCGGGCCTCGGAATGGGCGGCGATGTAGGCCAGGGCGGCCGGGCGCAGGGCGGCGGCGTCGGCCACCAGTTCTTGCACCAGGCCCAGTTCGAGTGCCTCGCGCGGGCCGAACAGGCGGCTTTCGAGGATGAAAGGCTGGGCCCCGGCCAGGCCCAGGAGCCGGGTCATCTTGGTGATGCCGGTGGCGCCGGGGATCAGGCCCAGCGTGATCTCGGGCAGGCCCAGCTGGATCCTGGGGTTGTCCACCGCCACGCGGTGGTGGCCCACCAGCGCCACTTCCCAGCCGCCGCCCAAGGCCGCGCCATTGATGCAGCTCACCACCGGCACGCCCAGCGTTTCCAGGGTGCGAAAGTTCTTCTTGGTCTGCTCGATTTCAGCAAAGACACGCGGAGCATCGGCCGGCGTCAGACGCATGGTGCTCTTCAGGTCGGCACCGGCAAAAAAGGTGCTCTTGGCCGAAGCGAGAACGATGCCTTTGATCAGCCCCTTGTCGCGCACCACCAGGCCGGTGGCAGTGGTCAGATCGCGCTGCCAGTCGGCGCACATGGTGTTCACCGGCGAGCCCGGCTCGTCGAAGGTGAGGGTGGCGATGCCGTCGTGCAGTTCGTAGCGGATGGTTTTCATGCTGTGGGCGTTTCTGGAATCACCGTTCGCCCTGAGCCTGTCGAAGGGCTTGCGCGGTGCATCGCATGAGGGCTTCGACAGGCTCAGCCCGAACGGTATGGGGTGGGGGTTTCGTTGCTAGTTGCGTTCGACGATCGTTGCAATGCCCATGCCGCCACCGACACACAAGGTGGCCAGGCCGTAGCGCAACTGCCGGCGGTGCAACTCGTCCACCAGCGTTCCCAGAATCATGGCGCCCGTGGCACCCAGTGGATGGCCCATGGCGATGGCGCCGCCGTTCACGTTCACCTTCTCGTGCGGCACACCGAGTTCCTTCATGAATCTCATGGGCACGGCGGCGAAGGCCTCGTTCACTTCGAACAGGTCGATCTCGTCAATGGTCAGGCCTGCCTTGGCCAGCGCCTTGCGCGCCGCCGGCATGGGGCCGGTGAGCATGATGGTCGGGTCGGCGCCCGACAGCGCCACCGAGACGATGCGCGCACGTGGGGTGAGGCCGTGCGTTTTGCCCGCGGCCTCGCTGCCGATCAGCACGGCCGTGGCGCCGTCAACGATGCCGGACGAATTGCCCGCGTGGTGCACGTGGTGGATGCGCTCGACCTGCGGGTAGCGCTGCAGTGCGACCGAATCAAAACCCATGCCGCCGAGTTGCTCGAACGCAGGATTGAGTGTGGCGAGCCCTTCCAGCGTGGTGTGCGGCTTGATGAACTCGTCTTCCTCCAGGATGGTCTGGCCGAGGAAATCGGTGACCGGCACGATCGAGCCTTTGAAGTAACCCGATGCTCGCGCGGCGGCGGCGCGTTTTTGCGATTCGAGGGCGAAGGCGTCCACGTCTTCGCGGCTGAAACCCTCCAGCGTTGCGATCAGGTCGGCACCGATGCCCTGCGGCACGAACAGCGTGTCGCTGTTGGTCTGTGGGTCTTGTGCCCAGGCGCCGCCGTCCGAGCCGATGGGCACTCGGCTCATGCTCTCCACGCCGCCGGCCACCACCAGGTCTTCCCAGCCGCTCTTGACCTTCATGGCCGCCATGTTCACCGCCTCCAGGCCCGAGGCGCAGAAACGGTTGAGCTGCACGCCCGAACAGCGCCAGTCCCAGCCGGCCTTGAGCGCGGCCACCTTGGCGATCACCGAACCCTGTTCGCCGATGGGCGAGACCACGCCCATCACCACGTCGTCCACCGCCGCCGTGTCGAAGCCGTTGCGCTGTTGCAGGTGGGTCAACACGCCGGCCAGCAGGTCGATCGGTTTGACCTCGTGCAGGCTGCCGTCTTTCTTGCCCTTGCCGCGCGGCGTGCGCACGGCATCAAAAAGGAATGCTTCGCTCATGGTGTCTCCTGGGGGAAGGCGGATGCCGCGAATCAGTATAGACTTTTGCCAAGCATCTGCTTTGTCAAATTCCCGCCCTCAGTCTGATAGGTGACACCATGATCGAACGCACCCTGTTCAACGCCGACCACGAGGCCTTTCGCGACAGCTTCCGCAAGTTCGTCGAGAAAGAAATCGCGCCCCACCACGAGGCCTGGGAAGAGCAGGGGTATGTGGACCGCGCTGTGTGGAGCAAGGCCGGTGAAAACGGCTTTTTGTGCATGACGCTGCCGGAGGCCTTTGGTGGCTCCGAGGCGGACAAGCTGTACTCGGTGGTGCAGATGGAAGAGATCGCACGCACCGGTTTCACGGGCATCGGTTTTGGGCTGCACAGCGAGATCGTGGCGCCGTACATACTTCACTACGGCACCGAAGCGCAGAAACAGAAGTACCTGCCCAAGCTGGCCACGGGTGAAATGGTGGGTGCTATTGCCATGAGCGAGCCCGCCGCCGGCAGCGACCTGCAAGGCGTGAAGAGCACAGCGATCAAACAGGCCGACGGCAGCTACCTGCTCAACGGCAGCAAGACCTTCATCACCAACGGGTGGCACGCCGACCTGGTGATCGTGGTCGCCAAGACAGACCCGGCTGCGGGCGCCAAGGGCACGAGCCTCTTGCTGGTGGAACGCGGCATGCCAGGCTTCGAGAAGGGCAAACGCCTGAAGAAGCTGGGCATGAAGGCGCAAGACACATCCGAGCTGTTCTTCGACAACGTGAAGGTGCCGGCGGAGAACTTGCTGGGTGGTGAAGGCAAGGGTTTCATCTGCCTCATGGAGCAGCTGCCCTGGGAGCGTTTGCAGATCGCCATTGGCGCCGTGGCCGCAGCCCAGGCCGCCATCGACTGGACGGTGGCCTACACCAAAGACCGCAAGGTGTTTGGCCAGGCGGTGGCCGCATTCCAGAACACACGCTACAAGCTTGCCGAGCTGCAGACCGAGGTGCAGGTGGCGCGTGTGTTCGTCGACAAATGCTGTGAACTGGTGAACGTGGACCAACTCGACACCGCCACCGCCAGCATGGCCAAGTACTGGTGCTCCGACCTGCAGTGCAAGGTGATGGACGAATGCGTGCAGCTTTTTGGTGGCTACGGCTACATGTGGGAATACCCGATCACCAGGGCCTACGCCGATGCGCGCGTGCAGCGCATCTACGGGGGCACGAACGAGATCATGAAAGAGGTGATCTCGCGCGCGATGGGGCTGGGCGGGCGCTGAAGGCCCGCCCGAAACCGGCCCTCGTTATTGCTTGGCCTTTTCGCCCAGGCGACGACCCAGCGAGATCGGGTACGGCGTCGCGCTCACCCTGTCGATCACGAGCTTGCCTGCCCAGACCACCGTGCGCGCATCGGGCCAGGTCAGGGTCGGGTCGGTCAGGTTGTCGCCAGCCTCGGCCAGTTGAAAGCGGAAGTCAAACGACGCCGGTGCCTTGGCTGCGCGCTCGCGCAGGTCGCTGGCCAGGAATGCGTCACCCATGATTTTTAGCTGGTCTTCGTTCAGGCCCTGCACGCCGGCTTCCGGCACGAACTGCCAGCGTACAAAGCGGCTCTTGCCGGGCGCGGCTTCAACCTCGAACGCGTTCACGCCCCAGCGATTCACGGCACCGTAGCTCGCTGGTACAGGTGCTGAGGCCTGGTGAGCGCCCTGGCGCGTCGTGGCCGTGTCGGCGGTGCGGGCCTGCACGAAGGGCGCGAACTGCTCGGGTTTGCTCACGAAGAACACCGGCGCCGAGATGTTGTCCATCTGCCATTGCTCGCCGCCGGGCAGCTGGAATGCCAGTGCCAGGCCGCGCACCGACTTGGCCTTGCCGCTCGCCTTCGGGCTGCCGCCGCCAAGTGCTGCCCAGCGCAGCGGACGCTGCAGTGGCAAGGGGCAGAGGTTTCAAGGAACGGGCCCTTCGGTGCGTGTGTCAGCGGTGGTGCACCGTGCAACCACCTGTTCGACGGTCGACAGTCGCGACCGCTGCTCGCACCACTGAACGTGTCTATTTGGCCGCGTGTCCTTCACTGGCACGGCCTCAATGTAGTTCAAAAGTATGATTGCCGGGCGTGCCGCACAGGGAAGGTGGAAATATGAAAAACGTCGACATCAAACAGCTGGCTTTGTTCTGCGAACTCATCGAGAGCCAGAGCCTGACCGAAGCGGCTTACCGCATGAACATCACGCCCTCGGCCGCCAGCCAGGCGCTCACCCGCTTGCGCAACGTGCTCAACGACGACCTGTGTGTGCGCGAAAAAAACCGTTACCAGCTCACACCGTATGCCGACGGCGCCTACGGTGTGTTCCAGCAGATGGTCGACCTGTGGAAAGACGTGAGCAACAACGCGTGGGTCTTCAACCCGCTGGATTGCGACTCGCACATCATCATGTCGTGCTACGACGCCTTTGGTGAAACCGAGCTCGCCGAGCTCTACCGCAGCATCACGCGCAAGGCTCCCAAGCTGGGGCTGGACATCCACGCGCCGGCCAACGGGCCGGCCGATGTGGTGGCGTTGCGCGACGGGGCGGTGGATGTGGTGTGCAGCCACTACGAACCACCGGCCGATGCACGCGACCTGTACCGGGAGACCGTCAAACATTTCCACATCACACACTGCTGCGTGAGTGTGGACCATCCCCGCATCCGCGATACGCTCACGCTGGCGCAGTACCAGGCGGAGGAGCATTTGCTGATCACGTTCCTCAAGCGCCATGGCGGTCGCCGCAGCCCCATCGACCTGGAGCTGGAATTGCGCGGTTTTCCCCCTCGCAAGACGACCATCGTGAATTCCTGGCACCTGTGCTCGGAGCTGCTGGCCCGCACCGACCGGCTGGTGACCACCAGCCGTCAGCAAGCCTGGCAGCTCGAACGCAGCAATCCGCGCATTCGCAGTGTTCCCCTGCCGACCGACTTTGAGTGGCCCACGATGCCGGTCAACATGATCTGGCACCAGCGCACCCACAACAGCAAGCCTCATCGGTGGTTGCGTCTGCAGTTGCGGGAATTCTTGTCTGCGGTGGCCGAAGAGCCGTTGCCCGGCAATACCGCGCAGACGCCGCCGGGCGCTGCTGGGCAAGGCGCACGTTGAATCTGGCAGCATCAATCATGCGATCAGGTTGTCCAGATGCTGCAGTTGGCGCACGGCCACTTGCTCGCTGATCTTGCGGCACATCAGGTCAAAGCACTCAAAACGCACCTCGCGAACACTGTCCACCTGCGAGGCCATCACGATTTTCAGGTAGACCCGGAGGTCGCGGGCGGACATGCTCGACACATGGGCGCCCAGCAGGTCGGCCACCAGCTTCTTCACCTGCTCCAGCCGGAGTTGTTCGCAGGCCAGTTTGGTGGCGTCGTCCGGGGTGGACGTGATCTTGCGAAGCCATTCCCGAAAGCCGGTGTTGAAAGCGCTGTTGGATGTGCGAGCGGGCGTGTGGGATGGCATGAACTTCCTCCGTTGACTGTTGTGTCGATGGAAGAAATTTAAAAGCGCACCCGGCTGGCGTCCATGTCGACTTTGGCGATGGCCATGTCGCAGAACTGAATAGTGAAAATCAATCGGGTGTCGGCAGCACCAGTTGCGTTTTCAACTCAAGCCCATCGGGCACCGTGTGATCAGCCAGCACCCAAGCCCGATCGCGGTGGTTGGAGGCGTCTTCCAGCAGGCGGTGCAGAAACCGGATCGAGGCCAAGTCCAGCGCTGCGAAAGGCTCGTCGATCAGCGTGAGGGGCGCACCGGCTGCGAAGGCTGCGCACAGCCAGACCTTGCGCTTGCTGCCCGCGGAGAGCATGTACATCGGCTTCTCGATGTGCGGCTCCAGTGCAAAGCCGTTGGCCAGTTCGACGGCTTGGGCTCCGTTGAAGTTCTGGTACCTCGATGGCAGGCTGGTCCACCAGTCCCGGGCGCTGATCGCATCGAGCGCATCGCTGCGCGGCTGGGTACGAAACACCTGCGTGCTCAGCGGTTGATGTGCAGAGCCACGCAACACGATGGATCCGCTGTTGGCGGACAGGTCGCCCGATAGCAAGCGCAAGAGCGTGGTCTTGCCGCTGCTCTCGTCCCCACACACCACCGACACGCCAGCCGGAAGCACCAGATTCAGGCCGTGAAACAGCGGGATGCCCGGCCAGCCGAACTGCAGCCCTCGAACCTCCAGCACGGCATCGGTGTTGGTTTGCTCCATGCCTCAGTAGCCAATGCTGTAACGAAGGCCCTGGTGGTTGAGCACCGCGCTGCGGGGGCCGATGGTTTCCAGCCGCAGGCCGGGCGCGATGTCCTGGCCTTCCTGCACCACCTTGCCGTTGGCGATCAGCATGCGCAGCGCCGGATTTTGCGAGTAGGTGGAGCCGCTCACGTTGACAGCGGGCAGCTGTGCGCGTGCATCGGCCGTGAGTTCGCCAAACGTTGGCACGGCGGTGCTTGTGGCTGTGGGTGCGTTTGACGGCGCTGGCGCAGCGGCAGGGGGGGCGACGCTGGTGGTTGCAGCGGGCGCTGTGGCCGCTGGCGCTGGCTTGGTGGCCACCGGCGCAGGGCGCGGCGGCGCGAGGATGGACTGCACCGGCTCCGGTGGGGTGGCGATCTGCGGCGGAGTGTTCGCGGGCACCACAGGCTGGGCCGGCACCACCTGAGGTGCGGTGTTCACGGCATCGGGCTGCGGCGCGATCACCGGGGCGCTGGCTGGCGTTGCGGGCGCGTCCGTGCCGCTTGCCCACCACCAGACGCCCAGCGCGACCAGCAGCACGGCCAGGCCTGACAGCCCGTGCCAGGGGCGAAGGGCGCTGGGCTTGGTGCGGTCGCGCCCGGGTGGGGGGACGAGCTGGCTCTTGAGTCCGGGCACGTGGCCCCTCTCGCGCTCGGCTTCGGCCCGTTGGAGTGCGTCGAGGATGTAGGACATGCAATTCGGTGAGGTTTCGCGCCAGACGGTGGGTCAGGGCTTGATGGCGAAAAGCCGGGGCTCATCGACACCACTGGCGAGGTTGACCTGCATGAAGGTCACGGGCCCGGCCACCCCGGCGGCGTCCACACCTTGTGATTGCTGAAACGCCTTGACACGCGCATCCAGACTGCTGGCCGACGGTGGAACACGGCCTTGCGCCTGCAGACTGGCGATGCGTTCGCCCAGCCAGAGGCCTGCGGGACCCTCCAGGCCATCCACCAACCGGCCGCTTTGACCCGGTGGCGTGCGCCACAAGGTGGAGAACTCGCCTCGCCACAGACTTGCCAGCGCGGCCAGGGGCAGGCGCCATTGTTGTTCGCCCGCCTGCAACGTCACGCTGTCGGCCGTCATGGCCGTGACCAGCGCACGCCCGACGCCTTGTCCATCGGCGCGAAGCACCAGGATGCCGGGGCGGTTGAGCTGGCGCAGCCCGTTGAGGGTCATGCGGTCCGTGCGGTAGCACTGCAGCTGGTGTTGCAGTGCAGTCGCGCAGGCTTCGCCGGCGGTCAGCGCTTGCCCCCAGAGCGGACCGAGTTCGCGCCACGCGGTGGTCTCGTTGTTGATCAGTGCACTGAAGGCCGGTGCGCCTTCCATCGGTGGGGGAGCCGGCTCGGGTGCAGGGTCGGCCTGGGGTGGCGTGCTGGCCGCCACCGGCGCCTCAGGCGCAGGAAACGTTTGAGCGGCAACCAACGGTACGCTCACGGCCGCAGCGCCGGACTCCAGCGGCCGGACCCCTGGCTGTGACGTGCTCCACCACCAGAACAAAGCCCCAGCCACCAGCGCGCCGCCCAGAGCGCCAGCCCCCAGCGTGCCCAGCCAGCCGGGCAGGGCTTGCAGTCGCGTCGATGCTCCGTGCGCGGGCGTCCCAGCTGCTTCACCCTCGAACACTTCGCGCGCGGCCTTGTCGACCACCGCAGCCGCCACCTGCGGCACGCCGCTGGCGTAGGCGCCCAGCAGCGCACGGTCGCACAGCAGGTTGATGCGCCGAGGCACGCCACGGGCCAGGTCGTGGATGCGCGCCACGGCCTGACGGGAGAAGGGCAAGGGCCCGCGCAAACCGGCGACCTGCATGCGGTGCTGGATGTACTGCAAGGTCTCTGCTTTGTCGAGCGTGCCGAGGTGAAAACGCGCAATCACCCGCTGGGCGAGTTGTTCGAGTTCGGGTTTGGCGAGGATGGTGCGCAACTCGGGCTGACCGATCAGGATGATCTGCAGCAGCTTGCGCTCGCTGGTTTCCAGGTTGGTCAGCAGGCGCAGTTGCTCCAGCACGTAAGGCGTGAGGTTCTGCGCCTCGTCGATGATGAGCACGTTGCGCTCGCCCCGGGCGTGGCTGGCCAGCAGGTAGGCGTTGAGCGGATCGAGGTGGTCCTTGATGGTGGCCGGGCCGATGCCTTCGTGCCTCACCTCGATGTGGAACTCGCTGCAGATCGTCTTGAGCAGATCGCTGACGGTGAGCTTGGGATTGAAGATGTAGGCGACCCGGCAGTTCTCGGGCAGCTGTTCGAGAAAGCAGCGGCACACCGTGGTCTTGCCAGCGCCGATCTCGCCACTGAGCAGCACGAAACCACCACCGCCCCGAATGCCGTAGAGCAGATGCGCCAACGCCTCCCGGTGACGCTCGCTCATGAAGAGGTAGCGTGGGTCCGGTGCAATGGAAAACGGGC
>JBBQSX010000153.1:0-8812 GCA_038213545.1 Burkholderiales bacterium | reverse complement strand
CAGACCCCAGAGGCTGCCGGGGTTGAAGCCGGAGATGACCACACGACCCTCGGGCACCAGCACCCGCTCGACCTCGCGCAGCACCTGGTGCGGATCCGCGCTGAGTTCCAGCGTGTGCGGCAACACCACCAGGTCGAGGCTGGCCGCGGGGAAAGGCAAGGCCGCGGCGTCGGTGATCAGCGAAACCTTCATGGGTTGCTGTGCCGCAGCCTCACTTTCGTCACCCTTGCTGCCGCCCGGTGTCCACGCCACCACTTGCGTGGGGAGCAGGGCCTCCGGCAAGGCCATCCAGCGGTGCGGCATGCGGTTGAACTTCAGGGCCTGCAACTCGGGCAGGCCAAGCTGCAGCGCGTTGTAACCAAACAGATCGGCCACCGCCAGGTCAAACTGGGTCTGCTCCCAACCCAGCAGGTAGTGGCCTGGCGGGGTCTGGAACCATTCGGTCAAACCGGTCAATTTTTCGGGCATGGGTCGTGGCAAGCGGGCAATGAAACAGGCGAAGTCTGCGACACTGCAAGCCTTCGGGCAAACCCCCGCACTCTACACGCCGGAACCCCTTCAACGCCCTCCTCGATCCATGGAACTCTTTCCCCTGCCCGCCTTCAGCGACAACTACATCTGGACCTTGCACAACGGCCAGCGGGCTTTGGTGGTGGACCCCGGCGAGTCCGACGGTGTGCTGGCCTGGCTGGACCAACACGGCCTGCAGCTTGACACCATCCTGATCACCCACCACCACGCCGACCACACAGGTGGCGTGGCCGCACTTCGCGAAGCCACCGGTGCACGCGTGATTGGTCCGGCCTATGAGCCCATGCCCGAGCCGCTGCAGCGCGTGAGCGCTGGTGAACACGTGGACGCGCTGGGTCTGAGCTTCGATGTGATCGAGGTGCCGGGTCACACCGCCGGTCACATCGCCTTCTACGCCGCCGAGGCCGAGGGTACGCCGCTGCTGTTCTGCGGCGACACGCTGTTCTCGGGAGGCTGCGGCCGCCTGTTTGAAGGCACGCCCGCGCAGATGCTCGACTCCCTCACCCGGCTCGCGGCCCTGCCCGCAGCCACCCGCGTGTGCTGCACCCACGAGTACACGCTCTCCAACCTCAAGTTCGCTCAGGCCATTGAGCCCGACAACAGCGAGCTGGCCGCTTACACGCAACACTGCCAGCAACAGCGCGCCATGAACTTTCCCACCCTGCCCAGCTCCATCGGGGTGGAGAAACGCATCAACCCGTTCCTGCGGACCGCAGAAGCAACCGTGGTGCGGTCGGCCCTGGCCCACGAGCCGGCCGGCACCACCGATGCCGTGTCGGTCTTTGCCACGCTGCGGATCTGGAAAAACAACTTCAAATGACCCTCGCCTGCGCCCTGCCTCCCCGCTATCCCGCCCCCATCCGCCAGCCGCGCTGGCATGTTGCCGCCGCACTCGCTTTCGGCCTCTTTCTCGCAGGCTGCGCCACGGTCGACACCGGCTCGACCAGCCAGCCTTCATCGTCCGGCGAACCAGTTTCGATCGCTCCCAGCGGCCCCCGCCTGCCCTCGTACCGTCTGCCCGGCGACATCCCGCTGAGCGATATCGGCGTCGCCAGCACCAGCGTGCCGCCGGTGGCATCACTCGCAGCCCCGGCCGACCTGTGGGAGCGCATCCGCCGCGGTTTTGCCATGACCGACCTGGAAAGCGATCTTGTGCGCGACCAGGAGCGCTGGTACGCCACGCGGCCGGACTACATCCAGCGCATGACCGAGCGCTCCAGCCGCTACCTATTCCACATCGTCGAGGAGATCGAACGCCGCAACATGCCGATGGAGCTGGCCCTGCTGCCCTTCATTGAAAGCGCCTTCAACCCGCAGGCCGTGTCCAGCGCGCGCGCCGCCGGCATGTGGCAATTCATGCCCGCCACCGGCCAGTCGTTCGACCTCAAACAAAACGCCTTTCGCGACGACCGCCGCGACGTGCTGGCCTCCACCCGCGCCGCGCTCGACTACCTGCAGCAACTGCACCGCCGCTTTGGCGACTGGCACCTCGCCCTCGCCGCCTACAACTGGGGCCAGGGCAATGTGAACCGTGCCATCACCAACAACCAGCGCCAAGGTCTGCCCACCGGCTACCTCGACATCAACATGCCGCTGGAAACGCGCACCTACGTGCCCAAGCTGCAGGCGGTCAAGAACATCATGGCCCGGCCACAGGCCTACAACGCCACGCTGCCCCTGATCGGTAACCATCCCTTCTTTGACACCGTCACACTCGACCGCGACATCGACGTGGCTGTGATTGCGCGCATGGCCGAGGTGAGCGAAGCCGACTTCCGGGCACTCAACCCTTCGCTGAAACAACCGGTGGTGATGGCCTCCGCCACGCCCAACATCCTGCTGCCCTGGGACAACGCGGTCATCTTCCAGAACAAGCTGACCACCCACACCGGCCCGCTGGCCAGCTGGACCGCCTGGGTCGTGCCCTCCACGATGACGGTGGCGCAAGCCGCTTCGCGCGTGGGCATGAGCGAAGACGAGCTGCGCGACGTCAACAACATTCCGCCGCGCATGAGTCTGCGTGCTGGCTCCAGCCTGCTGGTGCCGCGCACTGGCCAGCGCAACAGCGACGTGCCCCTGCACGTGGCCGACAACGCCCAGCTCAATCTGCAGCCCGATGTGGTCTTGCGGCGTTCGGTGGTGAAGGCCCGCAAAGGCGACACCCTCGCTCGTCTGGCGCAGCGCTACGGCGTGAGCGCGGTGAGTGTGGCGGGCTGGAACAAGCTGGCCGTGAATGCGGCGCTCAAACCCGGTCAGCAGGTCACGCTGATGTTGCCCAAGCGGGTGTCGCTGGCGGCGTCCGCGAGCGAGCCGACCACCCGGAAGGCCACTGCAGCCGGCAACACACGCAAAGTGGCCGGGAGCTCGCGCGAGCCCACCAAATCCAAGGCTGTGGCCACGAAGAAGTCCACCACCAAGACCGCTTCATCAAGCGGCATCAAGACCCGCGTGGCCTCCAGCACCAAAGTCGAGAAAAAGCGCTGAAGTTCCGCGCACCTCAGGCCCTGAAACGGGCCTTGGCCTTGCGCGCAAACACGTTGGTGAACGTGCTGCCGAGGTCGAACCGGTCCATGGACCCGGGCTCTTCGAACTGGGCCACCAGGCGTGCGGCAATCTCAGGTCCTTCCGCGGGCATCATCCCGTCGGGCGACCAGGCCTCTCGTGCCCGGTTGAACGCCGCGAGGTAGAGCGAGCGATCCCCCTGAAAGTAGCGCTCCGGCACCACTTTGATGATGTCGGATGGTCCCGCCGTCTGCAGCCACTTCAGCGCGTGCACCATGGCGTCTGCCATGGACTGGCTGACGCGTGGAAACTGGGCGAGAAATTCGCTGGTGGCACACAGGCAAGCCGATGGCATGGGCCCACCGAACACATCGGCATTGCCGCGCACGCTGCGGGTGTCGGCCACCACGCGCAGCTCGCCCGCCAGCTCGAGCTGGGTGATGGTCGGGTCGGTGTAACTGATGGCATCGATCGCGCCGCTGCGGAACGCGGAGACAGCAGCCCAGGGGTTGGGCATGGCCACGAACTGCACATCGCTGGCCCTGATCCCGCCACGGCTCAAGACCGCACGCGCCACCCGGTGTGCGGGGGACCCCAGTGCCTGCACACCGACCCGCTTGCCTCGCAAATCGCCCAGTTGCCGGAAGTGCCCCATCGTTTTGGTCGACACGCCCACCGCGATCTGCGGAGTGCGCCCCTGCAGCACGAACGACTGCAGGGACTGACCACGCATCTGCCCGGCAATGGTGCTGCTGTAGGTGCCGGAAACCGCGTGCGCGGCACCAGACACCAGCGCCTGCAAGGACTGGGCAGCGTCGGGGAAATCGCGAACTTCGACATCCAGGTCTTCGATCCTGAAGTAACCCAGCCGGTCGGCAATGGTCAGGGGAAGACAGGAGAAATCAATGCGGTTGTCCACCGCGATCACCAGCTTGGGCGCACTGCGCTGCGCGGGCACGGCGGCTGCGGGCGCGGGCGATGAGACCGGCTGGGCGCGCGAATCCGGCAGCCCCGCCGACAGGGCCATCGCCGCCGCCACCCGACCCCAGTTTCTCCGATTCAACATGCCCAAAAATCCTCTCTGTATTGCTTTATGAATACACAGAGCGTAGTCAGCGAAGAAAAAACCCGCATCGGGACCATTCCCGAGCGGGTTTGTACGGAGCAACTTCAGGGTGTCTTTTGCAAGCCGATGTAACGGCGCAAACAACCGCAGCGGGTCAGGCAAACAGGATGGCAATGTTCGCCACCAGCGCCAGCACCCACACCAGACTGCGCACCGTGGCCAGGTCGGCCACGTACATCATGATGTAGAGCAGCCGCAACACGACGTACAGGAACGCCAGCACGTCCAGCCGCAACTGCGAAGCGCCGAGCTGGTGAGCGATGATCACGGCGCCAATGAAAAACGGCAGCGATTCGAAGCTGTTGGCCTGCGCTGCGTTGGCGCGTGCGCGCCAGTCGGTCTGCCTGGCCAACCAGGCACGTGGGTGGTTGTTGTCGTAGCCACCCTGGCGCCTGGGTGTGCCGAACATGCCCCACTTGGCCAGGCCCGCACACGCGATGGGCAGCAGCGACGCCACCACAACGCACCAGTAAGCCACGGTCAATCCCGCCAGTTTCATGGGTTCGTTCTTTCAGGAAAAGTGAATCGATGTGGCTCAGCGCCGGTCCACCAACGCGTGGGCAATGGTGCCCAGGTCCACGTATTCGAGCTCGCTGCCCACCGGCACGCCGCGCGCCAGCCGCGTCACCTGCACACCCCTCCCCTTGAGCGCCTGGGCAATCACATGCGCGGTGGTTTCCCCCTCGGCGGTGAAGTTGGTCGCCAGGATCACCTCACGCACCTCGGACACGCCGGTCGGAATCTGCGCCGGCGCATCGATGCGGTCGAACAACTTCTGCAGGCCGATGTCTTTCGGGCCCACGTTGTCCAGCGGGCTGAGCTTGCCCATCAGCACGAAAAACAGACCCTTGTACGCACCAGTGCGCTCCATCGCGGCCTGGTCGGCTGGCGTCTCCACCACGCACAGCTGGCTGCGGTCGCGCCGTGGGTCCAGGCAGGTGTGGCAGATGGTGTCTTCTGTGAAGGTGTGGCACAGCGCGCAGTGCTGTACCGTCGCGGCCGCGTGGTCCAGCGCCCGCGCCAGAGCCAGTGCCCCTTCACGGTCGTGCTGCAGCAGATGAAACGCCATGCGCTGGGCCGACTTGACGCCCACCCCCGGCAGGCGGCGCAAGGCCTGGACCAGGTGTTCAAGGGAATGGGCTTCAGCCATGCAATCGTGCAGCGGCGTTCAGAAAGGAAACTTCATGCCACCGGGCAGGCCCGGCATGCCGGCGGTGATCTTGCCCATCTTCTCGGCCGAGGTTTCTTCGGCCTTGCGCACCGCGGCGTTGAAGGCTGCAGCCACCAGGTCTTCAAGCATGTCCTTGTCGTCGGTCAGAAGGCTGGGGTCGATGGTGATGCGTTTGACGTCGTGCTTGCAGGTCATGAGCACCTTGACCAAGCCAGCCCCCGACTCGCCCGTGACTTCCACGAAAGCCAGTTCGTCCTGCGCTTTCTTCAGGTTGTCCTGCATGGCCTGGGCCTGCTTCATGAGGCCGGCGAGTTGTCCTTTGTTGAACATGCTGTGTCTTTCTTGGTGAGAGTGAATGTGAGGCTCAGACCCGGGTGGCCTTGAGCGTGCCGGGGACGATTCTGCCGCCAAAGTCGCGCATCATGGTTTGCACGAAAGGATCACCCAGGATTTGGGCCTCGGCCTCGCGCTGCAGCCGCTCGGCCTCCAGCGCCAGGCGCCTTGACGGTGAATCGTTCACGGTGCCGATCTCCACCACCAGGCGCACCTGGTGGCCGATGGTTTGCAAAGCCGTGGCCAGGCGTTCGCGGCTGTTGCCCTGGTTGAGCGACTCGCGTTCCACGCGCAGCACCCAGCGGTCGGTGTCGCGTGCCACCAGCTGCGACTGCAGGCCGAGTTCGCGCGCGAGGGCCGAAATCGCCTCGGCGCGCACCAGTTGCATGACGGCATCGAACCAGAAATCGCCTTCTTCGCTGGCAGCCGTGGGCGTCATCCCGAAACTCGTTGCCTGGGCTCGAATCCGGGGCTGGTCCGCGCGACCTGGCTCACCCGCGTCGCGCACCGGAATGGCCACCGTGCGGCTTGGAGTGGGTGCGTTCTCGGGATTCTCTTCCCAGGGCGGACCGTCGTCGTCGGGCCAGGGTGCCTCGTCCAGCTCGGGTGGCGCCGAGGCAGCGCTGGCTGGGGCTGCCACCTGAGCGGGTTTGGGTGCCGGAGGAGCAAGAGCGGGAGGCG
Source organism: Burkholderiales bacterium (assembly GCA_038213545.1). Taxonomy (GTDB): domain Bacteria; phylum Pseudomonadota; class Gammaproteobacteria; order Burkholderiales; family Burkholderiaceae_C; genus Hydrogenophaga. Next base: position 2,468 of record JBBQSX010000153.1, on the reverse strand, counting down.
CGGCCAACGCAGGCTTTGGCGCGGGAGCGGCAGCGAGGGTAGCGGCGGGCGCGGCAACCGGTGCGGTTCGCGCCACCTTTGCAATCGCTGGCGCAGCAATCACGGTCGCCGGCGGCAGCGCCTCAGCGACTTTCAGAGTTTTTTTTTCCGCCGTGGCGCTGGCCGAATCTGCGGGCTTGAACGCCAGCAGCCGCAGCAGCACCATGGTCAGGCCGGCGTATTCGTCAGGTGCGAGGCCGAGTTCGGCCCGGCCATGCAGACACAGGCTGTAGAGCAGCTGGGTCTCGTCCGCCGGCAGGCTGCCCGCCAGGCGCTCGATCTCCACCTCGTCAGGATCTTCCAGGCCGTCGGCCGGCGCACGCCCCGGCACCGCCTGCAGCACCGCCATGCGCTGCAGCACACCCGTCATGTCTTCCAGCGTGGTGGCCGCGTTCAAGCCGTTGAGGCGCAAGGCGTCGATCGTGTCGACCACCGTCGCGCCGTCGGCACGCGCCAATGCATCGATCAGCCGCAACACATACGAGCGATCCACCGCGCCCAGCATCTGACGCACCGTGGCCTCCTGCAACTGACCACCACCAAAGGCAATGGCCTGGTCGGTGAGCGAGAGGGCGTCGCGCATGGAGCCGCGCGCGGCACGAGAGATGAGGCGCAAGGCCTGGGTGTCGGCCGGCACCTGCTCGGCTTGCAACACCTGCATCAGGTGCGCCTGCACCGTCTCGGGCGCCATCGGCCGCAGGTTGAACTGCAGGCAGCGCGACAGCACGGTGACCGGCACCTTCTGCGGATCGGTCGTGGCCAGCACGAACTTGAGGTACTCGGGCGGCTCTTCCAGCGTCTTCAACATGGCGTTGAACGCCGTGTTGGTCAGCATGTGAACCTCGTCGATCATGAAGACCTTGAAGCGGCCCTGCACCGGCTTGTAGACCGCCTGCTCCAGCAGCGCCTGCACTTCGTCAACCCCGCGGTTGGAGGCGGCGTCGAGTTCGGTGTAATCCACGAAGCGGCCGCTGTCGATGTCGGTGCAGGCTTGGCACACGCCGCAAGGCTCGGCGGTGATGCCGCCCTGTCCATCCGCGCCCAGGCAGTTGAGCGACTTGGCCAGAATGCGCGAGATGGTCGTTTTGCCCACGCCACGTGTGCCGGTGAAAAGGTAGGCGTGGTGCAGTCGCTGGGTGGTCAGTGCGTTCGAAAGGGCCTGCACCACATGGCCCTGACCCACCATTTCGGTGAAATTGCGCGGGCGGTATTTGCGGGCCAGAACGACATAGGACATGCGCTCGATTCTAAGCGGCGGGTTATGGGCCAAAGCCCTGTGAGGCCGCATTGCATCGCCTACAATCACCCTCGACGGGCCTTCCCGCATGGTGAAGCGGCCAACCGGGTCAGATGGGGAACCAAGCAGCCCTAACTGTGGAGCCAGTGCCGGGGGTAAGGCTCGTCAACCTTATTGCTACCGCGCGCCCTTAGTCAAAGAGTCAGTGTTCTGGCGGGCAGACGACGGTACCGGCGGACATCCGGGCGCTGGTACAAGCCAAGCCGGGTACGCGCCTGATCTGGTCCGTGATGCCTGACGGCACCATCATCGTTCACGCCAGGACCAAGTCCATCCTCGATATGGCCGGCATGATGCAAGTGCGTCAGCGAAGGGCTCACACTGTTTGTGCCGCTAACCGTAACCCTTGAAGTCGAGCAGGTACTGCGCTCCAGCTTCGAATACGCCAAGTACGAAGTCATCCAGGTGCTTGCCAGCCTGTTTTCTGCAGCCGAGTTGACCTTCGAATCTGAGCGCGCGCTTTAGGTCGCGCTGCAGTTGTATCGAAATGGGCGCGCCGATTTCGCTGCCTGCCTGCACATCGCTATGGCGGCGCAGGCCGGTGAGTTGCCTCTGTGGACATTCGACAAGCGCGCTGCCAAGGTCAGCGGGGCACAGCAGATAGGCCGATAAGCCACTCGGCAGAGCGCTTCGATCATCCTGGTACGGTCAAATCTCATCGGTTGTCATTACCAGCCGGCGCTTATTGCGACGGAACCGCTCTCGAGCCGCATCCGGCGCAGTGGGCTGCGGGTTTGGGTCGCAGCACCCACCGCAGACGTATGTGCAGGCCTGTACACGGTTCATCTCTCCCGAAGAGTTGGATGGCTGACCCTCAGTAGCGCTCCAGCCAGCGTCGCGCGCGCTCCACGATGGGCGCGTCAATCATCCGGCCTTCCAGCAGCACGGCGCCTTTTCCTTCGACGCGTGCCTTTGCATCCGCAGCAATCACCTTGCGTGCCCAGTCCAGTTCTTCCGTAGTCGGCCCGAAGCCCGCATTAACCACCGCCACCTGGCGCGGATGGATGCAGACGCTGCCGGAAAAGCCTACGGCGCGGCTTTGGGCGACCAACTGCGCGAAGACGATCATGTCTTCGGTCTCCGCGATACTGCCTGCCATTCCGAAGCAGGCCAAGCCGTATGCGCGGGCGCA
>JBBQSX010000152.1:0-8840 GCA_038213545.1 Burkholderiales bacterium | reverse complement strand
TGCAGGCCGCTTTCAATTCGCAGGCCATGGCCAGCACAGAAACGTAGATTTTTATGACGGTTTACTCCCTTGAAAGGCCAACATGCTGACGGCAAATGAACTGAAAAACTACATCGTGAACGGCTTGGCCTGCGACCACGCGCAGGTACTGGGCGATGACGGCCAGCACTTCGAGGCGGTGGTCGTGAGCCCGCAGTTCGCCGGGAAAACCCGGGTCCAGCAGCACCAGCAGGTCTACCAGGCGCTGGGCGATCGCATGCGCTCGGAAATCCACACGCTGTCGCTGCAAACCTTCACGCCCGAGGCCTGGGCGAAATCGATTCCTCAATAACTTTGGAACTCACATGAACACCCACGAAAGAATTCACGCACAGGTAAATGGCAATGCGGTGGTGCTCTACATGAAAGGAACGCCGCAGTTCCCGCAGTGCGGCTTTTCAGGCGCCACGGTGCAAATACTCAAGGCCTGCGGCGTGCACAACTTTGCTGCCGTTGACGTGCTGGCCGACCCGGAGATCCGCACCGGTATCAAGGCCTATGCCAACTGGCCGACCATTCCGCAGCTCTACGTCAACGGCGAACTGGTGGGCGGCGCCGACATCGTGCGAGAGATGTACGAGTCGGGCGAGCTAAAGACGCTGGTCAATCCGTCAGGGGCTTCATGACCTTGCCATTGCCCTCGTGTCACATCCGCTAGGTGCATTTTCTTCAGGAGGCTTGAATGCCGAAAATTGCCGAAATCGACGACACACCGAACCCGAACGCGGTCAAGTTCACGCTTCACGAGCCGCTGACCTGGGGTGTTTCGCACTCCTATGAGACTGCAGAGCAAGCCAGCGGCGACGCGCTGGCCTCGGCGCTGTTCGCCATTCCCCATGTCAGCAACGTGTTTTACGTGGACCGTTGGCTGACCGTGACGCAGGACGGCGGCGCTGACTGGCCGGAGCTGGTGCGGCTGATTGCCGTACCGCTGCGCGCCGCGCCGGCCGCCGCTGCGCAATCGGCCGCCGCCGTGTTTGCGGCACGGGTGTCCATCGACCACATGAGCAAGGAAGACCAGGGGCGATTGGATGTCATCAGCGAGCTGCTCGATGAGCGAATCCGGCCGTCGCTGCAGGCCGACGGAGGCGACCTGCATGTGGTGGGCCTGGCCGGCAACTACCTCAGCATCCACTACCAGGGTGCCTGCGGCAGCTGCCCGAGCTCGATCTCCGGCACGCTGGCCGCGATCCAGAACCTGGTGCGCACGATCGAGCCGGAACTCGCCGTGGTGTCGGTGTAGCTTGCCGCCGCGACAGGCCAGCAGCCCGCGAGACACCCTGCCATGACAACTCTTCATCCCTGAACTCACAAGGCAGGTAACACCGCAATGCAGAAAACAGACCCCGCACAAAAGCCCGCGCAAGGCGCCCCGCCCCAGCCAGCCACAGGCTCCGGGAAACTGCCAGGCATCCGTCACCTCATTGCGGTTGGCAGCGGCAAGGGCGGCGTCGGCAAATCGACGGTCAGCGTCAATCTGGCGCTGGCGCTGGCGCAGCGCGGAGCGCGCGTCGGGCTGGTGGACGCCGACATCCTGGGCCCCAGCATCCCTGGCATGCTGGGCATACCGACCGGAGAACCGCCCGAGATGACGGCCGACAGCCGCATGATCCCGGCCCAGCGCTACGGGCTGAAGGTGGTGTCCATGGGCATGCTGACCGGAGACGACCAGCCGGCCGTGCTGCGCGGGCCGATGGTGGGGAAGTACCTCAAAATGTTCGTTGATGGCGTGCAATGGGGCGAGCTGGACTACCTGATCCTGGACCTGCCGCCCGGCACCGGCGACACCCAGCTGACTCTGGCGCAGAGCATGCCGCTGTCGGGCGTGGTGATCGTGACGACACCGCAGGCCGTGAGCCTGAAGATCGCCCGCCGGGGCCTGCGCATGTTCGAGAAGGTGCAGGTCCCGATTCTCGGCATCGTCGAGAACATGCGGACCTTCACCTGCCCACACTGCGGCGAGACCACGGACATCTTCCGCCACGGCGGCGGCGAGCTGATGAGCGAGGAACTCGGTGTGCCGTTCCTGGGCGCCTTGCCGTTGGCCGCCGAGGTCGTCACCTGCGGCGATGAAGGGCGTCCCATCGTGGTCGCGCAACCGGCGTCGCTCAGCGCACGGGTGTATGCCGCCATCGCCGACGCGCTGGTCGAGCAGGTGCACGCGGCGGTCACGGTGCTCAAGCCCTTTGTCTGGAAATGGGACAGCAACGAGGGTGCACCAGCCTGGATGGAAGGCGCTGTGCAGCCTGCCGGCGCGCGCACCGTCCCGGTGGGCCTGCTGCGCCGCGATCTGCGCACCTTGTCGCTGCTGTGGGAAGACGGCCATCGCGACGACCTCGATGTGCGCGACCTGCGCCTGGCCTGTCGCTGCGCCCTCTGTGTGGAGGAGATGAGCGGGCGCAAGCTGCTCGACCCCCGGACGGTGCGGGCCGATGTGAGCCCGCGCCAGATCACCAGCATCGGCAACTACGCGATCCAGTTCGACTGGAACGACGGCCACAACAGCGGGATTTATGCCTTCAACGACCTGCGCGCCCTGGGCGAACGGGCTGGTCTGCAAAGCGTCGAAGATGTCTGAAGCCCTGGCGCCGGATCGGATTCGGGCGGAACAGCCGGTCAGCATCCGCGCCGAGGCATCGCTGGTCGATCCCGACAGCTGCAAATTCACAGTCAGCTGCAGCGTGCATTCGGGCGGCTCCTTCTTTTTCGCCGACAGAGAACGCGCAGCCGGGTCGCCGCTAGGCGAGCGGCTGTTTGCGCTGGGCGGTGTCGCCAGCGTGCTGATTGCCGGGAACGTGGTGACCACCGGCAAGGCACCGGACGCTTCCTGGACCGGACTCAAAGCGGCCATAGGCTCGGTCATCCGAGCGCAGCTGCTCAGCGGCATGCCGGCGATCCTGGAGACGGTGGCTCCCGGCGGCACGCTGGCCAGGTCAGACGCCGAACTGGGCGCAGCGGTTCAGGAACTGCTGGACCGGGAGGTCAATCGCTCCATTGCCAGTCACGGCGGCAAGATTTCGCTGGTGGAGGTGCAGGGTGGCCGGCTCTTCATCACCATGAGCGGCGGCTGCCAGGGCTGCGCCTCGTCGCAGGTGACGCTGCGCGAGGGCTTCGAAGTCATGGTGAAACGGGTGGCGCCCGAGATCACGGCCATTGTCGATGCGACGGACCACGCGGCGGGGAAGCAGCCCTTCTACCCGCGCGCTGGTTCGATGCCAGGGTGATCAGAAAGTAGCTGCATGTCAAAACGACTGCCCCACGAAGTCTTCACGTCTCTCAGGCAGCAAGCCGGAAACAGCGGTGCCATACGTGCCTTCTATCTTGGAACGTGTTCATGACCACCGATTCGGCGCAGTCCCTAAGGCCAAGCCGGCTTCAACCTTTGACCAGCAGCAGCGTGGACGGCCGACGCCCGCGCGTGGTCATCGTCGGCGCCGGCTTCGCCGGCCTCAGTGTCGCGAAGCGGCTCGCCAGGGCGCCGGTGGACATCACCCTGATCGACCGGGAGAACCACCACCTCTTTCAGCCGCTGCTCTACCAGGTGGCCACGGCCGGCCTGTCGCCGGCAGACATCGCCTGGCCCATTCGAAGTCTGGTGCGGGACCAGCGCAACACGAGCGTGCTGCTGGGCGCGGTCACGGGCGTCGATTGTGTGCAAAAGCGCGTGATCATGGCGCACCACCATATTGGCTATGACGTTCTGGTGCTCGCGACCGGGGCGACCCATGGCTACTTTGGCAATGACAGCTGGGCCGCCCATGCGCCCGGCCTGAAGACGATCGACGATGCCACGGAGATCCGCCGCCGTCTGCTGCTCGCCTTTGAGTGCGCGGAGATGGAATCCGATGCGCGCGAGCGTGAACGGCTCCTCACCATCGTCATCGTGGGCGGCGGACCGACCGGGGTCGAACTGGCCGGCGCTGTAGTCGAGTTGGCGCGCAAAGCGCTCGCGGCCGACTTCCGCTCCATCGATCCACAGCAGACGCACGTGCTTCTGGTCGAGGCCGGGCCACGCCTGCTGCCAGGCTTTCCAGAGCCACTGTCGAACCATGCCGAACGGGCGCTTCGTCGAGTCGGCGTGGATGTGCGCCTGCAAAAGGCCGTCACGCACTGCAGTGCGACCGGGGTCACGCTGGGCGACGAAAGCGTGTCCGCAGGCACGATGATCTGGGCCGCCGGGATCGTTGCTTCGCCAGCTGTCAACTGGCTCGCCGTGGCAGGCGATCGGGTTGGTCGTGTGGTGGTCGGGCCCGATTTGCGGCCACCCGGCATGGACGACGTTTTCGTCATCGGCGACACGGCGCTCGTCCAGGATGTTGCCGGCAAGCCACTTCCCGGCATCGCCCCGGTCGCCAAGCAGCAGGGGGCCTATGTGGCCGAGGCCATCAGGGCGCACCTCGCCGGCAAGACCGCGCTGCCACCCTTTCGCTATCGGGACCGGGGCCTGCTCGCCACGGTCGGCCGCAAGACCGCTGTCATCGCGTTCGGGCGCCTGCGGCTCAAGGGATGGTTTGCATGGTGGATATGGGGCATCGCTCACGTCTACTTCCTGATCAGCGTGCGCAATCGGCTGATCGTCGTGACGCAGTGGCTCTGGTCCTACGTCAGCTACGAGCGCGGTGCCCGGCTCATTACGGGCATGCGCACCAAATCCAGATTTTTTGACTGAAGGATTGAAATGAGTGAATGGCCAGCACTGCGGCTTGCGCGTCAACCAGGACAACAGCATCATGAACATTGAAACCATCCGCTTCAGAAGCATCGTGTCGGTGCTGCCGCACGCGTCCACGATCAACCCCCGGCCGGACCAGCAAAGGGGCACCCTCAAGACCAAGCGCGACGCGACCAATCCCGACGACCGCCTGCCCAAGCCCGAATGGATCCGCGTCAAGGCGGCGAGTCCGACAGGCCGCTTTCGCGAGACCAAGGACATCGTGCGCGCCCACCAACTGATCACCGTGTGCGAAGAAGCCTCTTGCCCCAACATCGGTGAGTGCTGGAGCAAGGGCACGGCGACCTTCATGATCATGGGCGACAAATGCACGCGCCGCTGCCGCTTCTGCAACGTCAGCACGGGCCGGCCCGACCCGCTGGACGCCGACGAGCCGCAGCGCCTGGCCGAGACCATCGCGCTGATGAAACTCAACTACGTCGTCATCACCTCAGTCGACCGCGACGATTTGCGCGACGGCGGCGCCGGCCATTTTGTGCGGTGCATCCAGCGCATACGCGCGCTGGCACCCAGCACCACCATCGAGATCCTGACGCCCGACTTCAGCGGACGGCTCGACCTGGCGCTGGACATCCTGGACGCCGCGCCGCCCGACGTGCTGAACCACAACATCGAAACCGTGCCGCGCCTGTACAAGGAAGCGCGCCCCGGCGCAGACTTCCAGAACACCCTCAACCTGCTGCAGGGCTTCAAGGCGCGGCAGCCCGGCATTCCCACCAAATCCGGCCTGATGGTCGGCCTGGGCGAAACCGACGAAGAAGTGCTGGACGTGCTGCAGGCGCTGCGCGCCCATGGCGTCGACATGCTGACCATCGGCCAGTATCTGCAGCCCACCAGTGGCCACATGCCCGTGCGGCGCTATGTACATCCCGATGTCTTCAGGATGTATGCCGATGCAGCCAACCGCATGGGCTTCAGGCACGCGGCTTCCGGTCCCCTAGTCCGCAGCTCGTACCACGCCGACGAACAGGCGCGAGCGGTGGGTCTCCTTCCACGCTGACGCGCTGTCCAACCCCGGTTCCAGCAATCCCTGCTTCTGCTTTCATCCCCTCCAATCACCATGCAACAACCCACCCGTGATGCGCTTGTGACCGAAACCGAGACCTCGACCAACAAGGACAAGATCAAGTTCCTGCTGCTCGAAGGCATTCATCCCTCGGCCGTCGCCGTGATCCAGGCGGCGGGGTACACGCAGATAGAAAGCATCGCGGGCGCTCTGTCTGGCGAAGCGCTCGAGAGCAAGCTCCGTGGCGTGCATTTCCTGGGCATTCGTTCGCGCACCCAGCTGACACAGCAAGTGCTGGCGCATGCCAACCGGCTGGCCGCAGTGGGATGCTTCTGCATCGGCACCAACCAGGTAGATCTGGCGGCGGCGCGTGATCTGGGCATCGCGGTCTTCAACGCGCCCTTCTCCAACACCCGATCGGTGGCCGAGCTGGTGTTGGCCGAAGCCATCCTGCTGATGCGCGGCATCCCTGAGAAGAGCGCTGCGGCGCATCGCGGCGGATGGCTCAAGTCGGCAAAGGGCGCCTTCGAGGTACGCGGCAAAACCCTGGGCATCGTGGGTTACGGCGCCATCGGAACGCAGCTGTCGGTGCTGGCCGAGGGCCTGGGCATGAAAGTGATCTTCTTCGACGTCGTGAGCAAGCTCCCCCTGGGCAATGCCAGCCAGGTTGCCCGTCTCGAGGACCTGCTGGCTCAAGCCGACGTCGTGAGCCTGCATGTACCCGAGACCGCAGCCACCCGATGGATGATCGGCTCGGCCCAGATTGCCGCGATGAAGCATGGCGGCGTGCTGATCAACGCATCACGCGGGACCGTCGTCGACATCGAGGCTCTGGCCGACGCCTTGCGAGGCAAGCGCCTGGCTGGCGCCGCCATCGATGTGTACCCCGAGGAGCCGAGCAGCAACGACGACCCCTTCGAGTCGCACCTTCAGGGCCTGGACAACGTGATCCTGACACCGCACATCGGTGGGTCTACGGTGGAGGCCCAGGAGAACATCGGTATCGAAGTCGCAGCCAAGTTGGTCAAGTACAGCGACAACGGGACCTCGACCTCGTCGGTCAACTTCCCCGAAGTCGCCCTGCCCGCCCACCCCGGCAAATACCGTCTTCTGCACGTTCATCGCAACGTGCCGGGTGTGCTTGCGGAGATCAACCGGGTCTTCTCTGACCTCCACATCAACATCGCCGCGCAATATCTGCAGACCCACGCAGATGTGGGCTACGTGGTGATCGACATCGATGCCGAACACGCGGCCCTGGCGCGGGCCAGGCTGGCGGATGTTCCCGGAACCTTGCGCAGTCGGGTCTTGTTCTGAAAGGGCCCGAAGCTTGAGCTCATTGTCTGTCGGCACAGTCAACGACGGCACCTGTCAGGTGCAGGACGTGAGGGGTGATCACGTCGGCAACCTGAAATGGATCCGGGGTGCGTGGAAGTTCAAGGCCATCGGCCATGACGAGGTGGGGGCGGTCATTCCGGGCGGTGGGCCTCTGACCGACCGGCACAACACTGTGTTCGCCAGCCTCGACGTGGCGCAGATCAACAAGGTGCTTGGCAGTGCCTTCGATGCCCACCCGACAGTTCACGAACCCAACCTCTCTCCTGATAGATTGATTCGTTCGAGCGCACCTTTGGTAGCGCGAGGGTGGCCAAGCTGCCGTGGGCGCGAGGCTGACTGAATTCTGGTTAACCCGGACCGGCAGGTTGCCTGCGACGCCCGCCCTCCGGAGGCAGAACGCGAGAGTGCGAGGGCCTGCGGACCTAGGCGCCCAAGGATCTTCTCGAGTATTGACTGCTACAGGATCTCGGCCATGACTTTTGTCCGGGCAGAGCGAACTGGCGGGTACTCCACGGTCTTTTTTGTTTCGCTTCGTGGGAAGCCAGGATCGAGCCACTCTGAACTGGTCAGTGGGGATTACCCGCTGGTTGCCGATAGCGCCAGTTCAGCTCTGCAGGTTGAAGGAAACGTTCCGCTCAAGGGGTGTGTCCACTTCAAATGGGGGAGAAGGAAACTCGTCCGTCTCCAGATTCCAGGCGCATGCTGTGTGGCCCTCAACCAGATGGGAGACCATCATGGAAACCGCAGCAAATGGTGTTCATCGCAAGCCGTGGAAAAAGGGAAAGATCGTTGGCCAGAGGGCCCCGGTCAAGGTTAAGGACATTTGGGCGCTGCGCGTGCGCCTGCAGATGGAGGGTCGAGTCCGCGAGCTCGCCCTCTTCAACCTGGGAATCGATAGCAAGCTGCGCGGTTGCGACCTCGTAAACCTCAAGGTACTCGATGTGTGTCTCGGCGACCAGGTTGCAACACGAGCCACCGTCATGCAGCTCAAAACCCAGCGCCCGGTTCAGTTTGAAATCACAACGGCCACCAGGGAAGCTGTGCAGGCGTGGATCAGGCTAGCTGGGTTGAAGTCGGAGAATTTTCTGTTCCCCAGCCGGATGCATGATTCGCCCCACCTCGGGACCAGGCAGTACGCGCGGATCCTGGGACATTGGGTCGACGACCTTGGGCTCGACCGCGCAGACTACGGTACTCATTCGATGCGCAGAACCAAGGCGACATTGATCTACAAGCGCACCAAGAACCTTCGTTCGGTTCAACTGCTTCTCGGGCACTCCAAGCTGGAATCAACAGTGCGATACCTCGGCATCGAGGTCGATGACGCACTCGAGATCTCCGAGCAGACGGAGATTTGATCAGGTGCGCCACTCGCCTCCATGAGCCATAGGAGCAAACAATGCTCGGACGTCCAACTCCACCGAACCCAGTTCAGCGGCTGGTATCGAAGGACCTGCGGCCGTTCGAGCGTTACTTGCCGCAATGACCGGAAAGCAGCGTCGCAACGCTTCGGTGCCATGAGGACGAACGTCCGAGTTCAGTCTTGACCTGACGGCGAACACCACTGGGCCAACGACTGCTGATGGCCGAGGCTGTGTGGAAACGCCATGGCCACGCCAGTATTGCCGATCCCTTGCTTCATGAGGTGCTCATGAGGCCCTCAGGTCACCCAGGAGCTGCATTTTTAGTTTGACCGCGTTGGCGGATTTGACGCACAGCAACGCT
>JBBQSX010000151.1:0-8947 GCA_038213545.1 Burkholderiales bacterium | reverse complement strand
AAGCTGAAGTTAGTGAAGTCCGTCAACCACCAGGAGAATGACGGACATGAAGAAGAGCAGATTCACCGAGGAACAAATCATCGGCTTCCTCAAGCAGGCCGAGGCCGGCATGCCGATCAAGGAGTTGTGCCGCAACGGCGGCTTCAGCGATGCCACTTTCTACAAGTGGCGCGCCAAGTTCGGCGGCATGCAGGTCTCGGAGGCGCAGCGCCTGCGTGAGCTGGAATCCGAGAACGCAAAGCTCAAGCGGCTGCTGGCCGAAGCCCACCTGGACATGCACGCGCTCAAGAGCGTTCTGGGGGTAAAGCGCTAGCCCCACAGGTCAGGCGCGAGGCGGTTGGGCGCATGGTGATTGAGCACCATTTGTCCGAACGCCACGCGTGCCGTCTTGTGGGGCTCTCCCGCGACAGCTACCGACATCCACCAAAGGCCGACCAAGCCACGCAGGATCTGCACGAGAAGATCGTGGAGATCGCGCATGTGCGCCGGCGCTTTGGCTACCGGCGCATCCACGACCTGTTGCGTCCGCAGTTTCCTGGCGTCAATCACAAGCGGGTGTACCGCCTGTACCGGCAAGCCAACCTGGCCGTGCGCCGGCGCAAGAAGAGCAAGCGGCCCATCAATGAGCGCGTGCCGCTGCAGCTGGCACGCACGGTCAACGAGGTGTGGAGCATGGATTTCGTGAGCGACAGCCTCTCGGGCGGACGGCGTCTGAAGTACCTCACGGTGGCTGATGATTTCAGCCATGAGAGCGTGGACATCGTGGTGGACTTCGGCATCTCAGGCCAGTATGTCACCCGCGTCCTGGACCGCGCTGCGCTGTTTCGCGGGTATCCGCAAGCGGTGCGCACCGACAACGGGCCAGAGTTCACTAGCCGGGCATTCATGGCCTGGGCGCAGGCGCATGGCATTCGCCACATCCTGATCCAGCCGGGGCGCCCGATGCAGAACGGCTACATCGAGAGCTTCAACGGCAAGTTCCGTGACGAGCACTTGAACGAGTGCTGGTTCCAGACCTTGCATCAGGCCAGGATGGCGGTAGCGATCTGGCGCACGGACTACAACGAGGTCAGGCCACACAGCAGTCTGGGACGCATGCCTCCAGCTCGCTTCGCCGAGCTGCATCGCCAGCGCGCTGGCGATGCAGCTCAATCCCCATCAACCCAGACACCTATCGAGTAATCTTGAACCCGGACTTCCACTTTTGATTGGTACGTCTACAGGGGGCAGGTCAGTTTGGGCTGAGGAAGTCTAGCTTTGAGTGTTTGCGCACGGGGTTGTAGAAGCGCTCGATGTAATCGAACACGTCGGACCTGGCTTCTTCCCTCGTCCGGTAGACCTTGCGGCTGAGCCGTTCGGTCTTCATTGATGAGAAAAAGCTCTCCATCGCGGCGTTGTCCCAGCATTCACCACGACGGCTCATGCTGCATGTGATGCCTTGTGCCTTGAGCAACTGCTGGAAGTCGTAGCTGGTGTATTGACTGCCTTGGTCCGAGTGGTGCATCAGCGAGCTGGGTTTGCCGCGCCGCCAAAGTGCCATCAGCAAAGCGTTGTTCACCATCTTGGCCTGCATGGTGTCGCTCATCGACCACCCCACGATGCGACGTCAGTACAGACCCATCACCGCCGCCGCATACAGCCAGCGAAAAGCTTGGGGCAGAGCATTTGCGTAAAAGATCAGTGGCCACCAAGAACTTTAATTGCCTGTGCTGATTCCCTTATGAGCGATGGGCCCTTGTAGATCAGCCCGGTGTAAATCTGAACCAGGTCGGCACCCGACTGAACTTTGCTCAGCGCATCCGCTGCGCTGAGCACACCGCCCACGCCGATGATGGGGAAGCTCTTGCCCAGGCAGGCGCGGAGCTGGCGGATCACCTGGTTGCTCATCTGCAGCACGGGAGCGCCCGACAGGCCGCCAGTCTCGCTGGCGTGGTCCATGCCCTTCACTGCTTCACGGCTGAGCGTGGTGTTGGTGGCAATCACGCCCAAGGCATCGGTGGCGCGACCTTCGCTGTCGGTGCCGTAGCGCATCAGCGTGGCCGCGATCACCTCGATCTGCGTGTTGTCCAGATCGGGTGCGATCTTGAGGAACACCGGGATGCGTCGGCCGTGGCGCTGCGCCAGCAGCTCTCGGCGCTCGGCCACCGCACCGAGCAGGGCGTCCAGCGCCTGGTCGCTCTGCAAGCTGCGCAGGTTCTGCGTGTTGGGGCTGGAGATGTTGACAGTCACGTAGTCGGCGTGCGGATACACGCCGTCCAGGCAGGTGAGGTAATCGTCAGTAGCGCGCTCGATGGGCGTGCTGGCGTTCTTGCCGATGTTCAGGCCCAGCACCATGGGGCCGGCGCCGCCCTGACTGCGGAAGCGCGCGCGCTGCACGTTGGCGACAAACGCGTCCAGACCTTCGTTGTTGAAACCCAGTCGGTTGATCAAGGCGTTGGCCTTGGGCAGGCGGAACATGCGCGGTTTGGGGTTGCCACTCTGGCCCAGCGGCGTGACGGTACCCACCTCCACAAACCCGAAGCCCATGGCCGCGAGGCCGTCGATGCAGCGGGCGTTTTTGTCCAGGCCAGCCGCCAGACCGACACGGTTGGGAAACTGGATGCCGGCCACCGTGTGGGGGTCGTGGATGCGGAGCTCGCTGTACAGGCAGGTCAGCGGGGAATGCTGCAGCCTGGCGATGGCGCTCAAAGTCAGGTCGTGGGCGGCTTCGGGGTCCATGCCGAACAGGAAGGGGCGGGCGGCGGCATAGGGCAGAAGCGACATCGGATAATCCAAGGCTGTTGTTTCACCGATTGTCTCAAATGACCCAAGACGAACTCAAAGCGCTGGTTGGCCAGGCCGCCCTGCAATACGTAACCCCCGGCGAAATCGTTGGCGTGGGCACCGGCTCCACCGTCAACAAGTTCATCGACGCGCTGGCGAGCATCAAGGACCAGATTCCGGGCGCGGTGTCCAGCTCCGAAGCCTCCACGGCTCGCCTGAAAGCCCTGGGCATCGCGGTGTTTGAGGCCAACGAGGTCGGCGAACTGTCGGTCTACATCGATGGCGCTGACGAGATCGACGCCCAAGGGAACATGGTCAAGGGTGGCGGGGCGGCGCTCACGCGCGAGAAGATCGTGGCGGCGCAGTCGCGTCGCTTTGTCTGCATCGCCGACGAGTCGAAATTGGTGAAGGCATTGGGCGCGTTTCCATTGCCTGTGGAGGTGATTCCGATGGCCACCTCGCGCCTGGTGCGCCAGTTCGCAGCGTTGGGCGGTCAGGCCCGCATCCGCATGAAGGACGGCGTACCCCTGGTCACCGACAACGGGCAACACATCCTGGACGTGACAGGCCTGCAGATCGCCGATCCGCTCGCCTTTGAAAGCCAGGTCAATCAATGGCCCGGCGTAGTGACAGTGGGTGTGTTCGCCCACCAGAGGGCGAGCGTGTGCTTGTTGGGCACACCGGACGGCGTGAAGAAGCTGACGTTTTAAGTCAGCGCCCCGTGGTTGGTCAGAAGCGGATGCCTGCGGGGTTGGTCACCGGTGGCGCCACCGACGGCGCAGGCGCCTCGGCGGGTTGCGACTGGGCTGTGTTGGCTGGCGCAGGTGCTGCAGCCGGTGCCACCGCCACCAGCGGCGTGGGCGCGGCCCGCCGGTAGGCCGTTGGCAGGGCCGACTGCTTGGGGTAACCCGCTGCATCGAGGAACTGCGTCCACTCGGCGTCCGAATAACCCTTGATCTGCTGACCACCGATGGTGACGAAGGGCAACGAGCCCTGACCGCTCAGGCGTTTGAGTGCCTCGGCGTCCTCGAAGGTGGTGATGGTTTTTTCGCTGTAGGGGATACCGCGCGCATTCAGCAGGTTGCGCCCGCTGTTGCAGGGTGCGCACTCGGGGCTGGTGTACAGCACCACCGGGAACCTGCTGACGACCTGGCGCAGTTCAAACGGCAACTGGGCATTGGCGCTACCGGTGGCACCTGCCGCACCCGGTGCCACCGGGCGTGCGTTGGCCGCAGGTGGTGGCTGGTCCGAATAACTCACCCGGCCATCGGGACCAACGATGCGGTAGACGCCCTGGGCCAGGGCAGAGACAGACACCAGGCCCAGTACCAGACCGAGCGCAGCGCAGCGCAGGGAAGAACCGGCAAAGGGGGTGAGGCGGGCAGTGTGAATGTTCATGTCGACTCCTATCGGCAAGCAACGAAACAAATCAAGCCATGCCCTGGTGACGCAACAGGGCTTCAATGCTGGGTTCTCGGCCCCGAAAGGCCTTGAACGACTCCATGGCCGGGCGGCTGCCGCCCGCCTCAAGGATCGCTTCACGGTAGCGGCGTCCCGTGGCCACGTCCAGCGTGCTGAGGCCGTTTTGTTGCGCTGCCTCTTCGAACGCTGCATAGGCGTCCGCGGACAGCACCTCGGCCCACTTGTAGCTGTAGTAGCCGGCCGAATAGCCGCCGGCAAAAATGTGGCTGAAGGTGTGGGGCGAGCGGCTGTAGGCCGGTGGCTGCAGCACCGCCACCTCGTTGCGCACCTGCTGTTGCAGCGCGAGGATGGCCTCGCCGCTGGTGGCGGGTTGGGGCAGGCTGTGCAGCAGCATGTCGAACAGCGAAAACTCCACCTGGCGCAGTGTTTGCAGGCCGCTCTGGTAGTTCTTGGCGGCCAGCATCTTGTCGAACAGGGCGCGTGGAATCGGCTCGCCGGTGTCCACATGGGCCGTCATGTGCTTGAGCACGTCCCATTCCCAGCAGAAATTTTCCATGAACTGGCTGGGCAGCTCGACCGCGTCCCACTCCACACCGCTGATGCCGGACACATCGCGCTCGTTCACTTGCGTGAGCATGTGGTGCAGGCCGTGGCCGAATTCGTGGAACAGGGTGATCACGTCGTCGTGGGTCAGCAGAGCGGGCTTGCCGTTCACACCCTCGGCGAAGTTGCAAACCAGGTGGGCCACCGGTGTTTGCAGTGTGCCGGTGTCGGGGCGCAGCCAGCGCGCACGCACATCGTCCATCCAGGCGCCGCCGCGCTTGCCGTTGCGCGCGGCCGGGTCCAGATAAAACTGGCCGACCAGCTCGGTGCCTTGGGGACCAGCGCGTTCGATGCGGTAGAACTCCACGCTGGCGTTCCACACAGGCGCCTGGTCGCGACGGATGGCCACTTCAAACAAGGTCTCCACGATCTGGAACAGACCGGCCAGCACCTTGGGCGCCGTGAAATAGGGTTTGACTTCCTGCTCGCTGAAGGCGTATCGCGCCTCCTTGAGTTTCTCGCCGATGTAGGGCCAATCCCAGGCTTGCGGGTCGGCCAGACCAAGGTCGCTCGCAGCGAAGGCGCGCAAGTCGGCGAGGTCTTTCTCTGCGTGGGGGCGAGCCTTCGCGCCGAGGTCGCGCAGGAAGGTGACCACTTGCTCGGGCGACTCGGCCATTTTGGGCACCAGCGACACATCGGCGTAGTGCCGGTGGCCCAGCAATTGCGCTTCTTCATGGCGCAGGGCCAGCAGCTCGCCCATGATCGCGGCGTTGTCGAACTTGACCGCATCGCCTTCGGCCTGGTCGCTGGCGCGGGTGGCGTAGGCACGGTAGAGCTTTTCGCGCAGCGGGCTGCTGTGTGCAAACTGCATCACCGGCAGGTAGCAGGGCATTTTCAGGGTGAGTTTGTGACCTGATTTGCCCTCAGCGAGGGCCGCCGCTGCGGTGGACTGCACGACATCGTCGGGTACGCCGGCGAGGTCTGCGGTGGTCACGTAAAGAGCGAAGGCGTCGGTTGCGTCGAGAGCGTTTTCGCTGAACTTCTGTCCCAGCTCAGCCTGCCGCTCCTGCAGCCGGGCAAATCTGGCCTTGGCCTCACCCTGCAGATCGGCACCGCCCAGCACGAAGCCGCGCATGGCGTTGTGGTGGGCGCGGGCCTGCTCAGGGGTCAGGCTGGCGGGATTCATGGCCTTGTACTTGGCGTAGAGGCGCTCGTCGGCGCCCAGTCGGGTCCAGAACTCGGTGACCTTGGGCAAGGCCTCGTTGTAGGCGGCTCGCAGCTCAGGCGTGTCTGCCACGCCGTTGAGATGGCTCACGGCGCCCCAGGCCCGTGATAGGCGCTCGGTAGGCACGTCCAGCGTTTGCGAGATGCGCTTCCAGTCCGCAGGGAATTCGCTGGCCGTCACCGTTTCCAGGGCAGCGCTGGAAGCCTGCATCAGTTCGTCAATGGCCGGTCCTACCAGCGCGGGCGTGATCGCGTCGAAGAGGGGCAGGTCGTCGAAGTTGAGGAGGGGGTTCTGGGCGAAGGGGGCGGTACGGTCGTTCATGCGTTGTCAGATGTGGCGCTGGGGGTGAAGTTCAAGCCACGACGGCATGAACGAACGCAGGGGCGGGCTGTTACTGCGATTGGGCGCTCTTCTTCACGCTCTTTTTCATGACTTTGGCTCGCTTGATCTGCCCGCCGGTGGTCAGGCGCTGGTTGCCCAGCACGCGAACCACCTTCACTTCGGGGCGCTGGCCGCCGCGTTTGCTGAATTTCAGCACCTTCACGTCGCGCGGGCCGGGCATGCGGTCTTCGTCGACCACCTTTACCTTTTCGGCCACGGGACGCCAGAGCACCAGCAATTTGCCGATGTGCTGGATGGGCGCAGCATCGAGTTCGTCGGCCAGGGTCTGGAGCATGGCCTCGCGGGCGACGCGGTCGTCGCTGAGCACGCGGACCTTGATCAGGCCGTGCGCCTTGAGCGCCGCCCCGATTTCTTTTTTGACGGCAGGGCTCAAACCGTCGTTTCCGATGTGGACGACGGGGTCGAGGTGGTGGGCTTCGGCGCGGTGAACTTTGCGCTGGGCGGGCGTGAGTGTGATCTGGGGCATGGGACAATTATCGTTTACACGGACCTTAGGCAACCCTCATGGGCATGAAAGTCAAAACCCAGAGCAAAAAGGTCAACAAGGCCTGGCTCAACCAGCACGTGAACGACCCTTACGTTCGCCTGGCCAAAAAAGACGGCTACCGTGCTCGCGCCGCCTACAAGATCAAGGAACTCGACGAAACCCTGGGGCTGATCCGCCCGGGCGACTGCGTGGTGGACCTGGGCTCGGCGCCCGGCGCCTGGAGCCAGTACGCCCGGCGCCGGCTCAGCCCGCAAGGCGCGGCTGTGGGCGAGTTGCACGGCACGATCATCGCGCTGGACATGCTGCCCATGGAAGATGTTGAGGGTGTGCATTTCATCTTGGGCGACTTCCGCGAGGCCGCCGTGCTGGAAGAACTGGAGAAATCCCTGACTGACCGTGGGGTTCATCAAGTCGATGTCGTGATCTCCGACATGGCACCCAACCTCTCCGGCATCGGCATGACGGATGCCGCGCGCATCACCGACCTGGTGGAGCTGGCGGTCGATTTTTCGATCAAGCACCTCAAGACGGACGGCGCACTGGTGGTCAAGCTCTTCCACGGCGGTGCCTACGACCCCATGGTGGCCCTGTTTCGACAGACTTTTCGCACGGTCAAGGCGGTCAAACCCAAGGCCTCGCGCGACAAATCGTCTGAAACCTTTCTCGTCGGCATGGGTCTCAAAACAACCGTGCGGGGCTGATCAAGGTCCCCCCGGCGCTTCCCACAGGGAAAAGGCGACCCTTCCATTGACACAGCCTCGTCACCCCCATGAGGCACGCGCGCTTGAAAGTCCTAGAATGACTCCCACATGCGCATAACCGCCAATACCGACTCCAGGAGCTGCACTTGAACAATCAGTGGTTTTCGAAAATCGCCGTGTGGATGGTCATCGCCATGGTGCTTTTCACCGTCTTCAAGCAGTTCGACACACGTTCTGCTGCCGGCTCCGGCTACATGGGCTATTCCGAGTTCCTGGACGAGGTGAAAGCACGGCGCATCAAGAGCGCCACCATCCAGGAAGGCCAGGGAGGCACCGAGATCGTGGCTGTCACGCAGGATGATCGTCGCGTGCGCACCACAGCCACTTATCTCGACCGCGGTTTGGTGGGCGACCTGATCAACAACGACGTCAAGTTCGACGTGCGTCCCCGCGAAGAAGGCTCGCTCCTCATGACGCTGCTCGTCAGCTGGGGCCCCATGCTGCTGCTGATTGGCGTGTGGATCTACTTCATGCGGCAGATGCAGGGCGGCGGCAAGGGCGGGGCGTTCAGCTTCGGCAAGAGCAAAGCCCGCATGCTGGACGAGAACAACAACACCGTGACATTCGCCGACGTGGCCGGATGCGACGAGGCGAAGGAAGAGGTGAAGGAGGTCGTGGACTTCCTGAAAGATCCGGCCAAATTCCAGAAGCTCGGCGGGCGTATTCCGCGCGGTCTGCTGCTGGTCGGCCCTCCGGGCACCGGCAAGACATTGCTGGCCAAAGGCATCGCCGGCGAAGCCAAGGTGCCTTTCTTCAGTATCTCGGGTTCCGACTTCGTGGAAATGTTCGTCGGCGTGGGCGCTGCCCGTGTGCGTGACATGTTCGAAAACGCCAAGAAGAACGCACCCTGCATCATCTTCATCGACGAAATCGACGCCGTGGGTCGCCAGCGCGGTGCTGGCCTGGGCGGAGGTAACGACGAGCGTGAGCAGACCCTGAACCAGATGCTGGTCGAAATGGATGGTTTCGAGACCAATCTGGGCGTGATCGTGGTGGCCGCTACCAACCGCCCCGACATTCTGGACGCTGCCCTGTTGCGCCCGGGTCGCTTTGACCGCCAGGTCTATGTGACGCTGCCCGACATCCGTGGCCGTGAGCAGATCCTGAATGTGCACATGCGCAAGGTGCCCCTGGGCACCGACGTGAACCCGAGCGTGATTGCCCGCGGTACGCCCGGCATGAGCGGCGCCGATCTGGCCAACCTGTGCAACGAAGCCGCCCTGATGGCTGCGCGCCGCAATGCGCGTGTTGTGGAAATGCAGGACTTCGAGAAGGCCAAGGACAAGATCTTCATGGGCCCCGAGCGCAAGAGCATGGTGATGCCCGAAGAAGAGCGTCGCAACA
>JBBQSX010000150.1:0-9013 GCA_038213545.1 Burkholderiales bacterium | reverse complement strand
AACATGAATGCACACCAACATCACGGCAGCAGTGCCCCGTCGGAATCGGCCTCACCAACGGACCTGAAGGATCCCGTGTGTGGCATGACCGTCACGGCGCAGTCTGGTCATATGTTGACCCACGAGGGCCGGACCTTCTATTTCTGCAGTGCCAAGTGCCAGGGCAAGTTTGCTGCGAACCCGCTGCAATACCTCGCACCCGAGCCACCCGCAGAAACCAGTCCAGCTGTGACCGGTGCGATCTACACCTGCCCGATGCACCCGGAGATTCGCCAGGACCATCCAGGGAACTGTCCCAAGTGCGGTATGACGCTCGAGCCCTTGCTGCCCGACCTTGACGACGATGACAACCCTGAACTGCGCGACTTCCAGCGCCGCTTTTGGTGGACCTTGCCGCTCACGGGGGTGGTGTTCGTGCTCGCGATGTTTGGTCACCGATTGCAGTGGTTCGACATGGGTACCCAAAGCTGGATTGAACTCGTGCTGGCGGTACCCATCGTGCTCTGGGCCGGGTGGCCATTCTTTGTGCGCGGCGCGCAGTCGGTGGTGAACCGCAGCCCGAACATGTGGACCCTGATCGGCCTGGGCACCGGCGCCGCTTTCGTCTACAGCGTGGTGGCCACCGTCGCCCCGCAGGTGTTCCCGGACTCGTTCATCTCCATGGGCCGCGTGGCCGTTTACTTTGAAGCCGCCGCCGTGATCATCTCGCTTACGCTGCTGGGGCAGGTGCTCGAACTAAAGGCCCGTTCTCAGACCTCGGCGGCCATCAAGTCGCTGCTTCGTCTGGCGCCAAAGACCGCCCGGCGCATCCGGGAAGACGGCACCGAAGAGGATGTGCCACTGACCCATGTGCATGTAGGCGACTTGCTGCGCGTGCGCCCAGGCGAAAAAGTACCGGTGGACGGCGAGGTGACGGAGGGCGGCAGCTCGATCGATGAATCCATGCTCACGGGCGAGCCGATGCCCGTCACCAAACGCGTGGGCGACATGGTGATCGGCGCCACGCTGAACACCAGTGGCGCGCTGGTGATGCGATCTGAGCGCGTCGGCGCGTCCACCATGCTGTCGCAGATCGTGCAGATGGTGGCCCAGGCACAGCGTTCCCGTGCGCCCATGCAACGCATGGCCGATGTGGTGGCGGGTTACTTCGTCCTCGCTGTGGTGGGCATTGCGTTGTTGACCTTCTTTGGCTGGGGTCTGTTCGGTCCCGAGCCAAGCTGGGTGTTCGGCCTGATCAACGCGGTGGCCGTGCTGATCATTGCCTGTCCTTGCGCGCTGGGCCTGGCCACGCCCATGTCCATCATGGTCGCCACCGGTCGCGGCGCCACACACGGCGTGTTGTTCCGGGACGCAGCGGCCATAGAGAACATGCGCAAGATCGACACCCTCATCATCGACAAGACCGGAACGCTTACCGAAGGCCGTCCCACGTTTGAGCGCGCCGTTCCCGCGCCAGGCTTTGACGCCGATGAGGTGCTGCGCCTAGCCGCCAGCCTGGACCAGGGCAGCGAACACCCTTTGGCCGAGACCATCGTGCGCGCCGCCCGCGAGCGCAGCATGTCTTTGGACAAACCCGAGAACTTTGAATCTGGCTCGGGCATTGGCGTGCGTGGGCAAGTGGGAGGTCGTCAGCTGGCTCTGGGCAACACCACGCTGATGGAGCAGATCGGTGTAGCGGTTGGTGCGCTGGTGCCGCAGGCCGAGGCCCTGCGCGCAGAAGGTGCCAGCGTGATGTACCTGGCCGTTGATGGACAGCTGATGGGCCTGTTGGCGGTGTCCGATCCGGTCAAGGCAAGCACGCCGGAGGCCTTGGCGACGCTCAAGGCCTCCGGCCTGCGCATCGTGATGGCAACCGGGGACGGACTGACCACAGCCAAGGCTGTTGCAGCCCGCTTGGGCATCGATGAGGTGCACGGCGAAGTCAAGCCGGCCGACAAACTGCAGTTGGTGGAAAAGCTGCAAAAGGAAGGCCGTGTGGTGGCCATGGCAGGCGACGGCATCAACGATGCACCGGCACTGGCCAAGGCCGATGTGGGTGTGGCCATGGGCACCGGGACCGACGTGGCGATGAACAGCGCACAGATCACGCTGGTCAAGGGCGATCTGCGCGGAATCGTGATTGCGCGCGCCCTGTCCGAAGCGACTGTGGGCAACATGAAGCAAAACCTGGTGTTTGCTTTTTTGTACAACGCGCTGGGCATTCCGATTGCGGCCGGCGTGCTGTATCCACTGACGGGGTGGCTGCTGTCGCCGTTGATTGCCGCGCTGGCCATGAGCTTGAGCTCGGTGTCGGTAATTGGCAATGCGCTGCGTTTGCGGCGCGGCAAGCCATAACGCGTCGGTTCTGCGAGCCTCGGCCAACTCCACTTGACCGGTTTCTTCCGTGATTACAGGCCGTAGCAATTGAGTGGCGTTTTGCTCAGACGAAGGGGTTGCAGTGCGACCTGCGTCCAGATCGCTGACCAAAAAAAGCAGCCCTCGCACCGATGTCGGCGGGAGGGCTGCGTGGTCAGAGACTTTTCGATCGTCCCCGTTTGGATAAATCGCCTGAAGGTCAGTTCCCGTGCCCCTTGTTCAACAGGGAACTCAGACGCGCAACTTCGTTACCCATCGTCGTGATGCTTTTGCCATCGACGGTCTGGACGACTTGACCCTTGCTAAGGTGAGTCACGCTTCCAAACTTGCTTTCCTTGGCCATCAGTCCGTCTTTGAAGACGTAGAGCGTTTCACCGTTCTGCAGTGCGATGACCTGCTTGGCCTCGGATCTGGCTGCGTCCATCGCGAATGCCGGGGCCAATGCTGCCATTGAGATGACGAGGATGCTGAGCTTGCGAATCATGGGGTTTCTCCTTCAAGAACAAATCACATTGTTCGACTGAATCAATGTGGTACGAAGTACAGATTCAATGTAGCGAGGCACCCATGACCGGCAGCTTGCGAACGCATTACATCTTGGTCAGCGCAAAGTCAGCAGGCCTTCTTGCAACCCGATTGGTCTCCTCCTTGAATCGGTGGACATGGCACCGTTCCGTAACTGCAGAACACGCAGCAGTCACCCGTCTTCGGCCGAAGAATAGCGTGGCAGTCTTCGCATTCATAGAACCATTGGCAAGCATCGGTGGGCATGACTTCAGTCCTTGCTTGTCCACACTCAGGACAGGTCAACACCGACGTCAGGAGCACTTCGGTCAAGGCTCAACTCCCGTGACGGTTGACGGGAAGCCAGCGTCCTTGGTCGCCCGGGTCAGAGCGTCCAATGAAACCTGGGTGTCGTCGTAAACCACCGAGGTCTCCCGCCTGCCGAGATTGGACTCCACGTCGACCACGCCAACCAGTTTCGTCAACGCCTTCTTGACCGTGATCGGGCAGGTGGCGCAGGACATACCGGGGACGGAAAGAGTGACGGTTCTCTGCGCTGCCCATGCAAGCGGACTCAGCACAAATCCGACAGCAATCAAGATGTGTTTCACAGCCAGGCCTTTCATCAATAGAACCAGTGAGCTATCAGCGGGAATGCCATTGCGGTGGTGAGCAGCAGCACCACGACACCGAACAGCAGTTTGTAGATGCGGTTGATGCGGGGAATCGCACACACCTGACCTGGTTCGCAGGCAGCCGCTGGCCTCCAGATGCTTCTTGCCGCAAAGAACAGCGCCGCCAGCGATACACCCATGAACAGCGGTTGATAGGGCTCCAAGGCCGTGAGATGGCTGATCCAGGCGCCCGAGATGCCCACCAGGATCAACACCAGTGGGCCCAGGCAGCAGGCCGATGCAAAGAGGGCTGCAAGACCACCGGCCAGCAGGGCTTTGCCGCCCTGTTCGGTAGCGGGACTGGAGATGGGTGTGTTCGGGGTGGTGGAGTGCGCTGGCATGAGATAACCTTAAAGCCGTACCCAAGTACGGAGTCAAGCGACATGAGCGATATCCACACACCTTCCGCCTCCAACATGACGATTGGCGGATTGGCCAAGGCAGCCGAAGTCAATGTGGAGACCATTCGCTTCTACCAGCGGAGGGGATTGATGCCTGAGCCGCTCCGCCCATCCGGCGGGATTCGCCGCTACGCAGAAGCTGACCGTTCTCGCCTTCATTTCATCAAGTCGGCGCAGCGCCTCGGATTCAGCCTGGACGAGATAGCCGAGCTGCTGCAACTCGACGATGGCGCCAGCTGTGTCCAAGCCCGAACCAAAGCACAGACCAAGCTCGCGGATGTGAAGAGCAGGCTTGAGGACCTGCACCGGATTGAAGGAGTGCTTGAGGGATTGATTCGACTCTGCGGAGCATCCAGGGGCAAGGTGCGATGCCCGCTGATTGCAGCCTTGAAGACCGACGCTTCGTTGAGTGCCTGAGCCAGCGCTTATGCGTATGTCAGCAGCACCGCCGCTTTGCCCCTGCCATACAGATCACTTCTGCTTGGCAAGCCACTTGTCGAACTGAGCAATCTCTTTCTTTTGCGCCACGATGATCTGCTTTGCCATGGCCTTCATCTCGGGTGACTTGCCGGTTTTGAGCTGCATCTCGGCCATGTTCAAAGCTTGCTGGTGATGAATTTTCATCATCATCGCGAAGTCCTTGTCGGTATTGCCTGACATGGGCATCTTTTGCATTTCCTCCATGCCCATCATCATGGAACCTTTCATGTCGTGTGCACCTGTGGCGCCTTTGTGCATATCGGACATGGGCATCGTCGCTGGGCCTGTGGCTGGCGTGGACTGGGCATGCGCCGATAGCGACATGAGCACAGTCAGCGAAACGGCGCACAGAGCTTTGGCAGGCACAGTGGTAAAGCGTTTTGCGGTGGATTGATGGTTCATGTGAGTTCCTATAAATTGCCCGAAGTCGGGTTCACCATCATTGACAACGACGCTCGGATTGACTGTGCGCCAACGTACGCCTGCTCATTGGTTGCGAGACTGTGTCGGACCGGTTTCACATAGCAGGGAGGACGTCGCCCATGCAAAAAAGGGATCGGTCATCACAACCGATCCCTTGACCACAACCGACCCATAGGGTCGGATTGGTTAAATCACTTCATCGCTTTGATATCGGTGACCACCATCTTGCCGGCGTCCTGAATGACGATGAACTGGATCTTCTCGCCCACCTGGACTTTGTCCAGCATGGCCTTGTCCTTGACGTTGAATACCATGGACATCGGAGGCATGTCCATGTGCTTGATCTCGCCATGCTTGATCGTGACCTTGCCGTTTTCCTTGTCGATCTTGCGAATTTCGCCGTCGGTCATGCCTGGTGTGGCTGTCATGGTCATCTTGCTGTGATCCATTCCCATTTTGCTGTGGTCTGCACCCGCTTGCGCCATCGAAGGCAAGGACAGGGAGAGCGCGGCAGCGGTGAGGAGTTGCGCAACGGTTTGGGTGTATTTGTTCATGATGTGTTTCCTTGATTGAGATCTCGTGATCGGGGAGGCTTATTTGGCAACGACTTTGATTTTGCCGACCATGCCCGCTTCGTAGTGGCCTGGCAGCAGGCAGGCGAAGTCGAACTCACCGACCTTGTTGAAGTTCCAGACGATTTCTCCTTTTTTGCCAGGACCTACGTGGGCCATGTAGGGCTCATCGTGCTCCATATTGGGAAACTTCTTCATCAGTGCAGCGTGCTCATCGAGCTCTTTCTTGGTTCCCAAGACGAACTCGTGCATCACCTTGCCACCGTTGACGTGCACGAACCTGATTGTTTCGCCCTGTTTGACCTCAACGAGATCGGGTGTGAAGCGCATGTTGTCGGTCATACTGATTTCCACGGTGCGCTTGACGGCGTTCGAGTGACCGCCGATGCCCCAATCTTTTTGTTCCATTTTCATGGGCGCTGCTCCTTTGGCGTGTTCCTTGTCGCCATGAGCAAATGAAGACGTTGCGGCCGCCAGCATGGCGGACACGATCAGGGTTTTGGTGATGTGCATGTGGAGATTCCTTGTCGATGGTTGAGTTGAGGGGCGCGAATGATTTGATCAATGCTTCATGGCGGAGCCGCTGGGCTTGACCGCCTTTGCTGTGGCGGGTGCCGTGTCTGCACTGACCTTGGGCCTGACGGCGGGCAACGGCGCACCGGTCCATTCGTGCGCAACAGTGCCTTCGGGGAACTTGTACGGACCCGGGTCCTTGTAGTCGCCTGGTTTCTGGTCCTTGCGAACCTTGAACACGGTGAACATGCCACCCATCTCCAGCGGACCGAACTGGCCCGTTCCCGTCATCATGGGAGCGGTGTTGTCCGGAATGGGCATCTGCATTTCACCCATGTCGGCCATGCCGCGCTCGCCCATCAGCATGTAGTCGGGCACCACCTTCTGGATCTTGTTGACAAGGCCTCGGTGGTCCACACCGATCATGGTGGGCACGTCGTGGCCCATGGCGTTCATGGTGTGGTGGCTCTTGTGGCAGTGCATGGCCCAATCGCCTTCCTCGTCGGCAATCAGCTCGATCTGGCGCATCTGTCCCACGGCCACGTCGGTGGTCACTTCATACCAGCGCGTGCTCGGTGGCGTCGGGCCACCGTCGGTGCCAGTCACCAAAAACTCGTGACCGTGAAGGTGGATCGGGTGGTTGGTCATGGTGAGATTGCCGACACGAATGCGCACGCGATCGTTCAGTCGCACGTTTAACGTGTCGATGGCGGGGAACACCCGGCTGTTCCAGCACCAGATGTTGAAGTCGGTCATCGTGGCGATCTTGGGCGTCTTGCTGCCGGGCTCGATGTCGAACGCGTTGAGCAGGAAGCAGAAGTCACGATCCACCTCACTGATGTGGGGATGCTTGCCCTTGGGGTGGGTGACCCACATGCCCATCATGCCCATGGCCATCTGGACCATTTCGTCCGCATGCGGGTGGTACATGAAGGTGCCCGGGCGGCGCGCTTCAAATTCGTAGACGAAGGTCTTGCCCACGGGGATGGCAGGCTGGTTGAGGCCACCCACACCGTCCATGCCGCTTGGCAGGCGCTGGCCGTGCCAGTGGATGGTGGTGTGCTCGGGCAGCTTGTTGGTGACGAAAATGCGCACGCGGTCGCCCTCGACCACCTCGATGGTCGGGCCCGGGCTCTGGCCGTTGTAACCCCACATATTGACCTTGAAGCCCGGCGAGACCTCGCGCACCACGGGTTCTGCCACCAGATGGAATTCCTTGACGCCGTTGTTCATCTTCCACGGCAGGGTCCAGCCGTTGAGCGTGACCACCGGGTTGTAGGGTCGACCGGTGGTGGGCACCAATGGAGGCGCTGTGTCCACAGACGTTTGGTAGACAGGCTCGGGCAAAGCGGCCATGGCAGATCGCGCAACCGCCAGCCCAGCCACCGAAGCGGCAGCACCCGCGAAAAACTGACGACGTGAATTGAGGAGACTCATGTTGGTTTTCTTTCTATGCGTTCGATGCGATCAGTGGCCAGCGGCGGCAGCGGGCTCACCGCCGCCGCCGCCCAGAGAGACAAAGCTGTCTGGCGCACCGCCTTGAAGGACCCACTGCAGATCGGTCTCTGCAATCCAGAAGTCCCGCTGCGCCTCGATGGCGCTGGCCACCGCTTGTGACTGGCTGGAAACCTCACCCAACAAGTCCCACACACTTTTGAGCATGCCGTTGTAGTGAAGAACGGTTTCTTCGGTGATGAACTCTCGAACTTTCAGCACTTCTTCGCGCGCACTCACAGCCAGGGCGTGGCTGGAGAGGTAGGCCTGGCGAGCGAGGCGGGCGTTGGCGCCATTGCGCATGCCCTCGGCGCGCGGCAGTTGTGCAGCAATGGCCGCAGCGCGCTCGTCCAGCACTTGCGGCGACAAGGCTTGGACCGGCACATCGGGCAAACGGTCAGGCAGCGCAACAGCGCTGTGCATGCCGGTGAGGCCCAACGTTTTGATGAGTGAGGCTTCGGCCTGCGCGGCGGCGTTCTGTGCGCGTCGCACGTTCATCTTGGCGGATGACTGAGCCAGTTGAACCTGGGCCTGCTGGAGCTTGCTCCAATTGCCCACACTCACCATGCGGCGACCCAGCTCGTTGCCGGCCTCGGCGGCGTCGAGCGCATCGCGGTGCTGTTTGAGAACCTGGCGCGCAGCCACTGCCTGAAACCACGCCTTGCGACCTTGAGCGGCGACTTCCAGCAGCTCGTCCATGTCGTCTACCCTGCGCTGATGGATGGGATCAAGCTCGGCCCACTGGCCTTTGGCAATCAAATCCACGTTGGCCGTACCGATCCTGTTCATGGGTTTGACCAAATCCAGGTGGGCCCGCCAGGCCTGACGCACGGCGTCTTCCGCCGTCATGAGGCTCAGGCTGGGAGACGCCAACTCCTGACCTGCTGCAGCGGGAACGTTCTCTTTTTCCCACTTGAGGATGTCGGCATGGCCGCGTTTGAACTGCCCAACGGCGTCGTTGGCTTCGCGCCAGTTTTTCTCAGGAGGGGCCGGTGCGATCTGGGCGGAAACGACCATGGGGAGCGCCAGCACGCCCAGAACGATGGCCCGCAGTGCGGAGGAAGGGTAACGTCGATGAATCACTGATTTGCTCCTGTTCAACTGTTTCAAGCAGGAGGCAGTGTGCAAAAGGCCACCCGTCACGAACCTGTCGGTTTCATTACAAAGTTGTCAGGTTCGGTTGCAGATGGCCGCTGGCAGTCAAAATCGCCGCAGGAGTGAACGTGAAAATCTTGATTGTTGAAGACGAACGCAAAACGGGTGAGTACCTGTGCATGGGACTGCGCGAGGCGGGCTACGCGGTAGAGCTGCTCAACAACGGTGTGGACGGATTGCACCAGGCGCTGGAGGGCGAC
The DNA here is from genome assembly GCA_038213545.1 of Burkholderiales bacterium. Taxonomy (GTDB): domain Bacteria; phylum Pseudomonadota; class Gammaproteobacteria; order Burkholderiales; family Burkholderiaceae_C; genus Hydrogenophaga. The sequence goes on along the minus strand of JBBQSX010000150.1, from coordinate 242 downwards.
CACGACCTCATCATTCTGGACGTCATGCTGCCCGGCATGGACGGCTGGCAGGTGCTCAGAGGTCTGCGTGCCCAAGGCCGGGAGATGCCGGTGCTGTTCTTGACCGCCAAGGACCATGTGGACGACCGCGTCAAGGGTCTGGAGCTCGGAGCGGACGACTACCTGGTCAAGCCGTTTTCGTTCTCTGAGCTGTTGGCCAGGGTGCGCACCATCTTGCGCCGTGGGCGCTCGGGTATGGAGCC
>JBBQSX010000149.1:0-9026 GCA_038213545.1 Burkholderiales bacterium | reverse complement strand
GCCTGGGCGGCGTGGTGCTGGCGGCGACCTACGCGCTGTTTTCCGGCTGGGGTGTGCCCGCGCAGCGCACCGTGATCATGCTGGCCGTGGTGGTGGGCCTGCGCCTGGGCGTGCGGCACTGGCCATGGCCGGTGGTGTGGTTGCTCGCGATGTCCGCGGTGTTGTTGCTCGACCCGTGGGCGTTGCTGCAGCCGGGCTTCTGGCTCAGCTTCGTGGCGGTGGGCATCCTGTTTGCCACCGACCCCGGGCGCTCGCAGCGCACACAGCAGGTCGGGTTGCCGGGGCGTGCGGCACGCTCGGTGGTGGGGCTGCTGCGCGAGCAAGGCGTGGTCACGCTGGCGCTGGCGCCGCTCACGCTGTTGTTGTTCGGGCAGTTTTCGGTGGTGGGCTTGCTGGCCAACCTGGCAGCCATTCCGGTGGTCACCTTGATCATCACGCCCCTGGCCTTGCTCGGTGTTGCGCTACCGCCGCTGTGGGACGCCGCAGCCTGGGTGGTGCAGGGCATGGCCTCGGGGCTGCAGTGGATGGGGCAAGCCTCCTGGGCGGCGGTGTTCCGCCCGGCGGCGCCCTGGCCGTTGGCGTTGGCGGCGGTGGCCGGTGGTGCTCTGCTGGTGCAACGGCTGCCGTGGGTGGTGCGATCGGCCGGGGTTCTGCTGTTGATGCCCGCGCTGCTGTATGCGCCGCCGCGTCCGGCACCGGGACAGTTCGAATTGAATGCGCTGGACGTCGGGCAGGGCAGTGCGGTGCTGGTGCGAACCGCCGGGCACAGCCTGCTGTTCGACACCGGCCCACGCTTCGGCCCCGACAGCGATGCCGGCGAACGCGTGGTGCTGCCGCTGCTGCGCGCGCTGGGCGAGCGGCTCGATGCGGTGGTGGTGAGCCACCGCGACAGCGATCACGCCGGCGGTGCGGACGCCGTGCGTTCGGCGCATCCCCAGGCGCGCTGGTTGTCTTCGTTCAGCGCAAAGGCGACCGAGCGCTGTGTGGCAGGACAACAGTGGGAATGGGATGGCGTGCGCTTTGAGGTGCTGCGCCCGCTGCCCGACGACTATGGCCCTGATGGGCAAGGCCTGCTGAGCACCAATGCCATGTCGTGCGTGCTGCGGGTGACCACGGAGCAACACAGCGCCTGGCTGGGCGGCGACATCGACGCCGCTCGCGAAGTGCAGCTCGCACTGGCCCGGCCCCAGGACCGCGCCACCGTGTTGCTCGCGCCGCACCATGGCAGCCTCACCTCCAGCAGCCCGGTGCTGCTCAACACCTTGCAGCCGCGCTGGGTGCTGGTGCAGTCGGGCTATCGCAACCGCTTCGGCCACCCTGCGCCCGCCGTGCTCGATCGCTACCGGCAGCGCGGCATGCGCTGGGTGAATTCACCGGACTGCGGCGCTGCCACCTGGCGCAGCGCGGAGCCCGAGATCGTGGAATGTCACCGTGATCGCGCTCGCCGGTATTGGCATCACAGGGGCACTTCGGCTGAATTTCAGGGCGTTGAAACGCCTTGATGGCGAAAACCCTGGCCCGCTCCTTGCTATGCTGTGGTCAGGAGAAAAAAGCCCATGAGCAGACCGATGTTTGACGAAATGAACGCCTCGCCCAGCGAGGTCCGGGCACATTACGAGAACTACGCCCGCTGGCTGGCCCAGCAGCCAGACGATGTCATGGCTTCCCGGCGCGAAGAGGCGGAAATGATCTTTCGCCGCGTCGGGATCACCTTTGCGGTGTACGGCGCCAAGGACGAGGACGGCTCCGGCACCGAGCGCCTGATCCCGTTCGACCTCATTCCCCGCATCATTCCGGCCCACGAGTGGCACAGCATGGAAGAAGGGCTGGTGCAGCGCGTGACCGCCCTCAACCGCTTCATCCACGACGTCTACCACGACCAGGAAATCATCAAGGCGGGCCATGTGCCGGCCGAGCAGATCTTCCAGAACGCGCAGTTCCGACCCGAAATGATGGGTGTGGACGTGCCGCACAACATCTACTCGCACATTTCGGGCGTTGACATCGTGCGCGCGCCGAACAGCGACGGCGTGGGCGAGTACTACGTGCTCGAAGACAACCTGCGCGTGCCCAGCGGCGTGAGCTACATGCTCGAAGACCGCAAGATGATGATGCGGCTCTTCCCCGAACTCTTCGGCTCCAACCGCGTGGCCCCGGTGGCCCACTACCCCGACCTGCTGCTGGAGACCCTGCGCGCGGTGAGCCCCGCCACCACGGCCGAGCCCACGGTGGTGGTGCTCACGCCCGGCATGTACAACAGCGCGTATTTCGAACACGCCTTCCTCGCGCAGCAGATGGGCATCGAGCTGGTGGAGGGGCAGGACCTCTTCGTCAAGGACAACTTCGTCTACATGCGCACCACGCGCGGCCCCAAGCGCGTGGACGTGATCTACCGCCGGGTCGACGACGACTTCCTCGACCCCTCCGTGTTCCGGCCCACCTCCACCCTGGGCTGCGAAGGCCTGCTCAGCGTGTACCGCAGCGGTAACGTGGCCATCTGCAACGCGGTGGGCACCGGCGTGGCCGACGACAAGTCGATCTACCCCTACGTGCCCAAGATGATCGAGTTCTACCTCGGCCAGAAACCCATCCTGAACAACGTGCCCACCTTCATGGGGCGCGACGCCGAAGACCTCAAGTACATGATGGCCAACCTGAAGGATCTGGTGGTGAAAGAGGTGCACGGCGCCGGCGGCTACGGCATGCTGGTGGGCCCAGCCTCCACCAAGGCCGAGATCGAAGATTTCCGCAAGGCCGTGCAGGCCAACCCCAGTGGCTACATCGCCCAGCCCACGCTCTCGCTGTCCACCTGTCCCACCTATGTGCAGAGCGGCGTGGCCCCGCGCCACATCGACCTGCGCCCCTTCGTGCTCAGCGGCAAAGAAGTGCAGATGGTGCCCGGTGGTCTCACCCGCGTGGCGCTCAAGGACGGCTCGCTGGTCGTCAACTCTTCGCAGGGAGGCGGGACCAAAGACACCTGGGTTCTGGAAGATTAAATTGAATGCCTGGGGGTCGGATCTTCAGCTCTGACCCCCACTGATCAAGGACGTACCATGCTGTCACGCACCGCCGACCACCTCTTCTGGATGTCCCGCTACACCGAGCGCGCGGAGAACACCGCCCGCATGCTCGACGTGAACTACCAGACCTCGCTGCTGCCGCAGTCCGCCGCTGTGGCCCAGGTGGGCTGGGAGGGCCTGCTGGTCATCAGCGAGCTCATGCCCACTTACGCCAAGAAGTACGGCCAGGAAATCACACCGCGCAACGTGCTCGACTTCATGGTGCGCGACGAGTCCAACCCCTCAAGCATCGCCACCTGCCTGAAGGCCGCGCGTGAAAACGCCCGAGCCGTGCGCGGCGCGCTCACCACCGAACTGTGGGAAACGCAAAACCAGACCTGGCTGGAACTGGCCCGCATGCTCAAGAGCAAGAACTTCGAGCGCGATCCCAGCGAATTCTTCGAATGGGTCAAGTTCCGCTCGCACCTCTCGCGCGGCGTGGCCATCGGAACCATGCTGCAAGACGAAGCCTTTCACTTCTACCGCATGGGCACCTTCCTGGAGCGGGCCGACAACACCGCGCGATTGCTTGATGTGAAGTTCCACGCCGTGCACAGCGACTTCTTCGGCAACGCCAGCGAGCTCGATCAGGAGTACGACTTCTACCACTGGAGCGCCATCCTGCGCAGCGTGAGCGGCTTCGAGGTCTACCGCAAGGTTTACCGCGACGTGATCTCGCCCGAGCGTGTGGCCGAGCTCCTGATCTTGCGCGCCGACATGCCGCGCAGCCTGGCCGCCAGCCTCAACGAAGTGGTCAACAACCTCACCGTGGTCTCCAACGACCTGTCGGCCGAAACGCTGCGCCGCGCCGGCAAGCTCAAGGCCGACCTGCAGTACGCCCGCATCGACGAGATCCTCTCCACCGGCCTGCACGCCTTCCTCACGCAGTTCCTGGACCGGGTGAACGAACTGGGCGGACGCATCAGCAAGGACTTTCTGGTGCCGGCAGGCTGAAGGGCGTCGACCTCAAACGAAAAAGGCCAGCTTCGCGCTGGCCTTTGTTTTGCTCAGTCAGTCTTTTTGACGGCGTTTGAGTTTGTTTTCCACAGCCTTCAGCTCAACCTCGTCATGGTGGTCGGCGTCCAGAGCTTCCCTCTTTTTGCGGTGCAGATCGAAGTCAACGTAAAGAGCGCTCGTTGAGTTCTCCATTTGTTCATGGGAGATGGACCCTCCATGCGCGAGCAGCGGGAAGCCGTTGGAGCTGATGATCTGATCCACGTTCTGTCGCCAGAAAACCATGCGAATCTCCTGTTGGCTCTTGGTCCGAAGTTCGGCTGTCTCCAGGAAGATGACCACCAGGCGGTTCAGGGTGTCGATCTCGTCCTCGGTCAGGTAGTTCTTGGCGACCAGGATGTCCTGCTTGCGCACTTGGGCGCCTTTCCAATGCAACAAGCCAAAGTTGGGATCGTTGCGGTTGGCTCGGGCGCTGATGAGTTCAGCGGCGGTTTTCCGGGTCACGGCGTAGAGCAGAAGGTTCTGCACCGTGGCAAAGAAGTTTTGCGTGGTTTGGTCCGTTTTGTCGTAGTCGCTGCTCAGCGCAAACAAGTCGCGCACCTTTTGATAGAAGCGTTTCTCAGAAGCCCGGATGTCGCGGATGCGTTCCAGCATCTCGTCGAAGTAGTCCAGCCGGCCATCCGGGTTCTTCAGACGCTCGTCATCCATCACGAAGCCCTTGAGCAGAAACTCCTTCAGGACGGTTGACGCCCAGCGGCGGAACTGCATACCGCGCGGAGAGCGCACCCGATAGCCCACAGCCAGGATGGCATCGAGGTTGTAGATCGTCAGGGTGCGCTTCACCTCTCGAATGCCCTCGGTTTGAACTACCGAGGATTCCTCGGTAGTTGCCTCTCGGCTCAACTCGCCGTCTTCGTACAGGTTTTTGAGATGCAAGCCGACATTGTCAGAACTCACATCGAACAGCTGCGCCATCTCCCGTTGGGAAAGCCAAACGGTTTGGTCCTTGGCTCGCAGCTTGATCTGGCTTTTACCGTCTTCGGTGGTGTAGAGGATCAGTTCGTTCATGGTGACGGGACCGGTGCTGGTGCTTCAGCGGGTGTTTGGGAGCTGAACTGTCCAGATTGTGACCGCTTGGTCGCTGCCTCCAGCCTCCTCCAAAGTCGCCCGGAACCACCCACGTACGCCACCCGGCGTACATACGCCCCAGACGCTCCTCCCTAGCATCCAGTTGTCCGCTGAGCCACGCCCGACGAGGGCAGCCGGCGGCGCCAACACCAACCCCTCACGGGACCCCAGGAACTCAGGAGAAGCGCCATGTCAACCAGTCAAAATGCCCGCCGTTTTACCCTCAAGACCCTCTCGGCCGCTGCTGTGGCGATGACGCTCGGTGGCTTGTCAAGCCTGCCGGCACACGCCCAGGCGACCATCAAGGTCGGTGTGCTGCACAGCCTCTCGGGCACCATGGCCATTTCGGAAACCGTGCTCAAGGACACGGTGCTGATGGCCATTGACGAGATCAACGCGAAGGGCGGGCTGCTGGGCAAGAAGCTCGAACCCGTGGTGGTTGACCCGGCTTCCAACTGGCCGCTGTTCGCCGAGAAGACCAAGCAGCTGATCACGCAGGACAAGGTTGCCGTGATCTTCGGTTGCTGGACATCGGTGTCGCGCAAGTCGGTTCTGCCGGTGGTGGAAGAGGCCAACGGCCTCCTGTTCTACCCGGTGCAGTACGAGGGTGAAGAACTCAGCAAGAACGTGTTCTACACCGGCGCTGCGCCCAACCAGCAGGCCATTCCCGCCGTGGAATACCTGATGAGCAAAGACGGCGGTTCGGCCAAGCGCTGGGTGCTGCTGGGCACCGACTACGTGTACCCCCGCACGACCAACAAGATCCTGCGCGCCTTCCTCAAAGCCAAGGGCGTGGCCGATGCCGACATCATGGAGGAGTACACCCCGTTCGGTCACTCCGACTACCAGACCATCATCGCCAAGATCAAGAAGTTCTCGTCCGAAGGCAAAAAGACGGCCGTGGTCTCCACCATCAACGGTGACTCCAATGTGCCGTTCTACAAAGAGCTGGGCAACGCTGGTCTCTCGGCCAAGGACGTGCCTGTGGTCGCCTTCTCGGTGGGCGAAGAAGAGCTGCGCGGTGTGGACACCAAGCCGCTGGTGGGCCACCTGGCCGCCTGGAACTACTTCATGAGCATCAAGAGCCCGGCGAACACCGAGTTCACCAAGAAGTGGGCCGCCTACGCCAAGGCCAAGAACATCCCCGGCCACAAGGACAAGCCACTCACCAACGACCCGATGGAAGCCACCTACATCGGCATCAACATGTGGGCGCAGGCCGTGACCAAGGCCAAGTCGACCGATACCGACAAGGTGATTGCCGCCATGGCCGGCCAGACCTTCAAGGCACCGGGTGGCTTCACCAGCACCATGGACAAGGAAAACCACCATCTGCACAAGCCGGTGTTCATCGGCGAGATCAAGGCCGACGGCCAGTTCAACGTGGTGTGGAAGACGCCTGGCCCCGTGGTCGCCGATCCATGGAGCGACTACATCGCCGAGAACAAGGGCAAGAAGAACGTTCCTGAGAAGAAGTGATCACCGGCGCGCGTTTGCGCGCTGAGAAAAAGCCCGTTCGGGCTGAGCCTGTCGAAGCCGTGCCCAGGTGTGGGTGAGCCCTTCGACAGGCTCAGGGCGAACGGTCAGGGTAGCTGGGAGCCAGCACAGTCGCCGGGCTGCTGCGGCCGGTTGGAAAAATTGGAAAGTGTCTTGATGGGCCGTCTTCTCGCTCTTCGATGTCTGCTGGTTGTGGCCTTGGCATGCGCAAGCGCCGCCCATGCCCTCACACCCGCCGACGCCCTGGCCCTGGTGGACGGCGACACCGATGTGCGTATCGACACCCTGAACAAGCTCGCCGCCGAACCCGACGAAAAGGCCTCGGCCCTCATCAAGGCCATGTCCACTGAGGCCGTGCGCTTGCAGGGCGAACGCGTGTTCATCTTGGTGGACGAGGGCGCCGTTGACGCCGTGACCGGCGAGAAACTGCCACTGCCCGACGAGGCAGGCGACGTGATGATCAACAACCGCCTGCGCAGCGCCATGGAGAGCGCGCTGGCGGGCATGGAGCTGGTGGGCGCTGCGCCCGAACGCCAGCGCGAGGCCGCGCGCACCTTGCAGCGCAGCGCGTTTGAAGAGCCCGACATCAGCCAGCTTGCGCTGATCGACAAGGCCCTGGCCGGCGATCTGGATGCGCAAGCCCGCCAGAGCCTGGAGCTGGCGCAAGCCGCAGTGTTGCTCGCAAGCGTTGACCCGGCCCAGCGCCTGGCCGCGGCGCAGAAACTGGGCGAGGCCAAACAACCCATCGTGCGGCCGCTGCTGCTGCAGCAGATGGAGAAAGAAACCGACGCCGGGGTGAAAGCCGCACTGGCCGATTCGCTCAAGGGCATCGACCGCATGCTGGCCCTGGGCAACACACTGGCGCAGGCCTTCACCGGCATCAGCCTCGGCTCCATCCTGCTGCTGGCCGCGCTGGGCCTGGCCATCACCTACGGGCTCATGGGCGTGATCAACATGGCCCACGGCGAACTCATCATGATCGGCGCCTACGCCACCTGGCTGGTGCAGGTGTTTTTTCGCCAGTCGCTGCCCGATTACTTCGACTGGTACCTGCTGGCCGCCCTGCCGATCGCCTTCACCGCCTCGGCCCTGGTGGGTGCGGCCATGGAGCGCACGGTGATCCGGTTCTTGTACGGTCGCCCGCTCGAAACGCTGCTCGCGACCTGGGGCATCAGCCTGGTGCTGATGCAGGCCGTGCGCAGCCTCTTCGGCGCACAAAACGTCGGCGTGGAGAACCCAAGCTGGATGAGCGGCGGCGTCACGTTTCTGGGCAACCTCAACCTGCCCTGGAACCGCATCATCATCATTGGCTTTGCGGTGGCCGTGCTGGTGGGCGTGACGCTGATGATCACCAAGACCCGCCTGGGTCTCTTTGTGCGCGGCGTCACGCAAAACCGGCCCATCGCTTCCTGCATGGGCGTGAACACGGCGCGCATCGACACCTACGCGTTCGCACTGGGCTCGGGCATTGCGGGCCTGGCCGGCTGCGCGCTGAGCCAGATCGGCAACGTGGGCCCCGACCTCGGTCAGAGCTACATCGTGGACTCGTTCATGGTGGTGGTGCTCGGCGGCGTGGGCCAGATCGCCGGCACGGTGTACGCCGCGCTGGGCCTGGGGCTGCTCAACAAGTTCATTGAAGGTTGGGCCGGTGCCGTGCTGGCCAAGATCGCGGTGCTGGTCTTCATCATCGTCTTCATTCAAAAGAGACCCCAGGGCATCTTTGCCATGAAGGGCAGGGAGGCCACATGAGCACCCAAGATACCGTTCGCCCTGAGCCTGTCGAAGGGCTCACCAGCACCTGGGGCGCGGCTTCGACAGGCTCAGCCCGAACAGAGATCGTGTTGCCTTCACGGGGCCCGCTGCTCACCCGCACCGGCTGGAGCGCCTTCGTCGTTGCCCTGCTGGTGGTCTGCGCCGTGGCGCCGTTGCTCAACCTGTTTGTGCCCGAAGGCAGCGTCTTCCACTTGAGCGACTACATGGTCGGCCTGCTCGGCAAGATCATGTGTTACGCCATCTGCGCGCTCGCCATGGACCTGATCTGGGGCTACACCGGCATCCTGAGCCTGGGCCACGGCCTGTTCTTCGCTCTCGGGGGTTACGTGATGGGCATGTACCTCATGCGCCAGATCGGGCTGGACGGCAACTACAAAAGCGAGTTGCCCGACTTCATGGTGTTTCTGGACTGGAAGGAACTGCCGTGGCACTGGGCATTGAGTGACAGCTTCATCGCCACGCTGCTGCTGGTGGTGCTGGTGCCCGGCGTGGTGGCCTTTGTGTTCGGCTACTTTGCCTTCCGCTCGCGCATCAAGGGTGTGTATTTTTCCATCATCACCCAGGCGCTTACCTTCGCCGCGCTGTTGCTCTTCTTCCGCAACGAAACCGGCTTTG
>JBBQSX010000148.1:0-9139 GCA_038213545.1 Burkholderiales bacterium | reverse complement strand
GTCTTCGGGTCGGGGCGCACCCAGTTGCCAGTTGGCGCTGCCATCCTTGAGGCGCACCGGTTGCGCGTCGAGTTCATCGGCCTGCAGGCTGTGGACCCGCAAGCGCCCACCCTGGCGCCATCGCCAGACATCGCCCCAGGTCCAGGCCAGTGTGACGCCCTGCGCGTCAAGGAGGTGCGGCACCTTGAAACGTTCGTCGGAGGCGATCTGCAGCCGTCCCACCGCCAGCCGCGGGCGCCAGAGCAGGTGCAGCTTCACGTCGCCTTGCAGCACCACGGGCACGCCGGCCCCGCGGGTCATGGCACGCTCCATGGGCTGGCGCAACACGGGCCAGCCGGTCATCTCGCCGACCACCACACCGATCACCAGCAAGCCTGCCACGCCAGCCGCCACCCACGCGGGGCGACGCCAACGCGTGCTCGACGCCGGGATGGGCCGGGCGTCTGCGCTGGGGTCTATCGGCACGGTTTGTTGCTCAAAAGGGTCATGCTTTCCATTGTGTGGGGCTGGCTGCGCGAAGTATGTGTGGCAGCGAACCGACCTGGCGCGATGGCCCCCGCTAGTCTGTGGCGATGACCGAACCGCTTCCCGCCTTGCAACCGCACCACGCAGCACCCGACGGCCGCCCGCCTGCGGCGGTTGCGCATTGGGCGCAGCACGGCAACGCCTGGGTGCTGGGCATCGGTGGCCAGTGGCGCGGCCACCGGGCCGCCCTGCCCGATGCACCCGCCACCCTGGTGCAAGGCGAGGTGCGCTTCGACACGACGGCACTGGGCTCGTGGGATGTGGCGCTCGCCTCCACCCTGTGGCAGCGCGTGAGCGCACTGAAGCGCCCACCGGTGCAGGTCGATCTTCAAGGTCTGCCCAAGGGTCTGCGGGAGATTCTGGCGATGGCGCTCGCGGAGACCCCCGAGGCCGCAGCGCCCCCGTGCGTGCAGGGCCGCATTGCCCGCCTGGGCGAGAGCACCCAGGCCTGGTGGGCCGACGGCCGCCGCTCGCTCACCTTCGCGGGTGAGGTGTTGCTGTCGTTGGGTCGCTTCGTGCGCGGCAACAGCGGCATGCGCTGGAGCGACCTGGCCTGGCAGATCGAGCAGACCGGCCCGCGCAGCCTGCCGATCGTGGCGCTGGTGAGTTTTCTGGTGGGCCTGATCGTGGCCTACATGGGCGCGGCACAACTGCAGCGCTTTGGCGCGCAGAACTACATTGCCGACCTGGTCACCGTGGGCGTGGTGCGCGAGGTGGCCGCCTTGCTGGTGGGCATCGTGCTCGCAGGCCGCGTGGGCGCAGCGTTTGCCGCCCAGATCGGCAGCATGCGGGCCAACGAAGAGGTCGATGCGCTGACCACGCTGGGTGTGAACCCGGTCGACTTTCTGGTGCTGCCGCGTGTGCTCGCCCTGCTGACGGTGGGGCCGCTGCTCACGGCGTTCGCCGCGCTGGTGGGCATGGGCGTGGGCTGGCTGGTGGCGGTGGGCCTTTACGGCGTGACGCCGCTTGAATATGTGTACGCCAGCGCGCAGGCCATGACACTGCCGCATGTGCTGATCGGTTTGCTCAAGGGCACGGTGTACGCCGTGCTGGTGGCCCTGGCGGGTTGCCTGCAGGGCATGTCGGCCGGGCGCAGCGCGCAGGCTGTGGGCGACGCCACCACCGCCGCGGTGGTGCAGGCCATCGTGTGGATGGTGGTCGCGGCCTCGGTGCTCACCGTGGTCTTTCAGCGCCTGGACTGGTGACGCGATGGACACACCTCTGATCCGCGTACAAGCCATGACCATGGCCTTTGGCGACGACATCGTGCAGCACGACCTCAGCTTCGATGTGTTGCCCGGTGAGGTGCTGGCCATCGCGGGGGGCAGCGGCTGCGGCAAGAGCACCTTGCTGCACCACCTCATCGGCCTGCAGGTGCCCGCCGCCGGCCAGGTGCTGCACGGCACGCAAGACCTGTACGCAGCCGACGCCCAGACGCTGGGCGTGTTGCGTCAGGGCTTCGGTGTGGCATTTCAGGCCGGTGCCCTGTGGAGCAGCATGACGGTGGGCGAAAACGTGATGCTGCCGATGCAGCTGTTCACCGGACGCGATGCACAGGCCTGCGAACAGGAAGCGCGCTTCAAGCTCGCACTGGTGGGCCTGGCCGACAGTTTCGACACCGAGCCCGCCCAGCTCAGCGGCGGCATGCGCAAGCGCGCGGCGATCGCCCGCGCGTTGGCGCTCGATCCACCGTTGCTGTTTCTCGACGAACCCTCGGCCGGCCTGGACCCGCTGTCGTCGGCCCACCTGGACGACCTCATCCGCCACCTGCGCGATGACCTGGGCACCGCCGTGGTGATGGTCAGCCACGAACTGGGCAGCATCTTTGCGCTGGCCGACCGCTTGCTGTTTCTCGACGCACAGACCAAAACCATGACCGCACTCGGCCCCCCCGACGAACTGCTGCACCACGGCCCGCCCGGCGTGCGGGCCTTCCTGCGCCGCGGCGCCAGCGAGCCAGAGGCACAGGCTGCATGAAGCGGCGGTTCAGCCCCACCCTCATCGGCACCTTCGTGGTCGTCGGTCTGGCCTTGATCGCCACCGCCATCATTGCCCTGGCAGGCAACAGTCTCTTCACACGCAAGGAGAAAGCCGTCATGTTTTTCAGAGGTTCGGTCTATGGCCTGCAGGTGGGCGCACCGGTCGTGTTTCGCGGCGTGCGCGTGGGCAGCGTGGAGTCGATCGCGGTTTTCTACGACCGCAAGACCGACGACTTCTCGATTCCCGTGGTGGTGGGCCTCGAAGGCGATGCGGTGAGCGGGCTGGACGGCCGCCGCACCAAGGGTGTGGGGCTGGCGCTGCCGGCCCTGGTGGAGCGCGGGCTGAGCGCGCAACTGTCCATGCAGAGCCTGCTGACCGGTCAGCTGTATGTGGATCTGGACCTGCGCCCTGAACGCCCGGGCAATCTGCGGGGCACCTACCGCGACGTCACCGAGATCCCGACCACGGCCACCGCCATCCAGGCGCTGAAGAACCAGCTCGAGGGCATGGACTTCCGCAAGATCGCCGAAGACCTCTCGGCCATTGCCGCTTCGGCCCGCGCCATGGTCTCCGGCCCGGAGCTGAAGCAGGCGCTGACCGACCTGGCGGCGATCACCGCCACCTTCAACCGCGTGGCCACCAAACTCGACCAGCGCATCGACCCGTTGACCAACGAGCTGCAACGTTCGCTGGTGTCGACACGAACCGCCATGGAAGGTCTCGGTCAGGCCGCGGGCTCGGTCAACAAGACATCGGACCAGGTGGCCGAGCTGCTGGCGCCCAACGCGCCACTGGTGCAGAACCTGCAGCGCGCCGCCGACGAGGTGGGCCGCAGCGCGGCTTCGCTGCGCGAAGCCACCGCCGACGACTCCAGCCTGCGCCTGGGAGCCGACCGCGCGCTCAACGACCTCTCTCGCGCCGCTCGCGCCCTGCGCGACCTCGCCGAGACGCTGGAGCAGCAACCCGACGCAGTTCTGCGCGGCCGCAAGGTGACGCCATGAAGCGCCGCCACCTCTTCACCAGCGCGGGTGCGGTGACGCTGCTGCTGGCGGGTTGTGCGTCCACGCAGGCGCCCACACGCTGGTACGAACTCAAGAGCGAGCCACCCGAGACCTTGCCCGCGGCCCGGCCGGGTGACGCAGTGGTGTGGGAACTCTCGGGCCGCCTGCAACTGCCCGACGCGCTGGAGCGCGACACGCTGGTGGTGGCCAGCGGCGCGGCCGGCGTGGTGCCGCTGTCGGGCCACCGCTGGGTGGTGCCGCTGCGCGAGAGCATTCCCGTGCGGCTTGCCGCCGATCTCGCGCTGTTGCGCGGCGAAGGCCTGGTGTGGCTGTCGCCCGCGCCGGCGGGGGTGGCTGTGGCAAAGCGGTTGCGGGTGGCCATCGACACGCTGGTGGCCGATGAAGCGCGCCAGACGCTGCGCCTGCGCGCGCGCTGGTGGTTCACTGACGCTTCCGCATCCCCGGCCACGCCGCCCTCCACCGGCATGACCAGCATCGACATCGCGCTGACCGACCGCTCGGCCGACGCACTGGCTGCGGCCCACCGCCTGGCGCTCTGGCGCCTGGCCCAACGCATCACCGGCTCACCATGAACGCGCGGACCAAGGCAGTTCGCAGCCCGGCCGTCGGCGCTGTCCGACGTGCGCGCATTGCCCGCACCGACACAGCGACTGCGCGGGCAGGCGCACGCTCGCAAGCACACCACCTCACCCCTTTTCCTCCAGCAACCATGCACAGGACACACCCACCCCAAACGTCAGGCCTGCGCCGGCTGTGTGGCCTCGCTTTGTCGGGTGTGCTGCTGGCTGTTGCGGGCTGCTCCAGCTTGCCGCCCAAGACCGCAGACCGGCCCAACCAGCCGGCCGGCATCATCACCGTGAGCAATGCCACCGGGCCGGTGTCGGCCACGGCCGAGCGCAAGACATTGCAGGGCCTCCTCAACGAGGGCAAGAGAGACCTGACGCTCCACCACCTGAAAACGCTCACCGCCACGGGCGATGCCGATCTCCACCAGGGCAACCGGACACGCCTGCTGGTGGACGGTCCGGCCACCTTCGGCGCCATGAAGGCAGCCATCGCGCAGGCGCGCGGCCGCGTGCTGCTGCAGAGCTACATCGTCGAAGACGAGGGCGTGGCGGCCGAGGTGGCCGAGCTGCTGCTGGCGCGCGCGGCGCAAGGCGTGAAGGTGGCCATGATCTACGACGCGGTGGGCTCCATCACCACGCCCGATGCGTTCTTCAAGCGCCTGGTCGACGGTGGCGTGTCGGTCTGCGCCTTCAACCCGATCAACCCGACCAAACGCCCGGGCTTCTGGGGCTTGAAGCACCGCGACCACCGCAAGCTGCTCGTGGTCGACGAAGACGTGGCCTTCACCGGCGGCATCAACATCAGCCGCGTCTATGGCTCCAGCTCGTTCGGCCGCCGTGGCCAACCCACCGGCAAAGGCGCGCTCGACGACGGCTGGCGCGACACGCAGATCGAGCTGCGCGGCCCGGTGGTGCCGGTGATCGGGCAGGTCTTCGAGACCACGTGGCGCGAACAGGGCTGCCAGGGCGACCTGGGCCAACCGGCCCCGCAAAAGACCGCCGCTGAGCCCGGCACGCGCGTGGTGAAGGTGATTGCAAGCGACCCGCGCGACAAGGACAACCGCATCTACAGCACGCTGCTGGCGGCGGTGGACGCGGCGCAGGTCAACGTGCGCTTCACCATGGCCTACTTCGCACCCGGCGACGACTTTGTGACCGCCTTGCGCAAGGCGGCCGAACGGGGTGTGGCGGTGGAGATGGTCCTGCCTGGGCGCAGCGACTCCACGCTGGCGTTCCACGCCGGGCGTTCTTACTACGAGGAGCTGCTGAGTTCGGGCGTGCGCATCTACCAGATGGAACACGCGCTGATGCACGCCAAGACGGCGGTGATCGATGGCGTGTTTTCCACCGTCGGGTCGAGCAACCTCGACTGGCTGAGCTTCGTGGCCAACAGCGAGCTCAATGTGATCGTGCTGGGCGATGACTTTGGCGGCGAGATGAACCAGCTGTTCGAGCGCGACCGCGCCGCGTCCAAGCCCGTCACGCTGGAACAATGGCGCCAGCGCGGACTGGGCGACCGCGCGATGGAAACGCTCAGCCGGATGATGGAGCGCCTGCTCTGACGTGCCGACGCCCGATCACTGGATCAGGCCGTTCTTGAGTGCGTAGCAAGTGAGGTCGCTGTTGCTGCCGAGCTTGAGCTTCTCCAGCACGCGCGAGCGGTAGGTGCTCACGGACTTGACACTCAGGAACATCTGCTCGGCCATGTTGCCGATGGTCTCGCCCTGGGCCAGGCGCAGGAACACCTGGAGCTCACGCTCGGGCAGCAACTCGTGCAAAGGCGTTGACGATGTCTTCGGGTGCGCATTCCTTGTTGAGGTAACCGCTGGCGCCGTGGCGCAAGAGCGTGGTGGCTTACTGTGCCTCGGGGAAACCGCTGAGGATCAGCACAGCAAGATCGGGAAAACGCGACAACCTAGGCCTGCCGGTGACCACCAACCTGCACCCGGTGAACCTGGACAAGGATTGCGAACTCACCGTGTTCCGACTGGTGCAGGAGTCGCTCACCAACATCAGCAAATACGCAAAGGCCGGACAGGTGTGGGTAAGCCTGGAGCCCAGGGGCGACTGGGTGCATGTGAGCGTACGCGACGACGGCTGCGGTTTTCACGCCCACACCGTGCCCGCTCGGCACCACGGCCTGATCGGCATGCGCGTGCGGGTGGAGTCGCACGCCGGGCGGCTGGACATCGTCAGCAGCCCCGGTCAAGGCACCCACATCCGCGCCGAGCTGCCTTGCAAAGCGCAGAGCGCAAGCGAGTCGTGCGAGATCGAGGGAACGGTGGCACGAGGGTAAGCTCTCCCGCATGCCTTCTGCCATTGCCGTCATCGACTTCGAAACCTCAGGCATCTCGCCCACCCTGGGCGACCGCGCCACCGAGGTGGCCATCGTCATCACCGAACAAGGTCGCGTGGTGGACCGGTTTCAAAGCCTGATGAACGCGGGTGTCCACATCCCCTCGTTAATCACCCAGCTCACGGGCATCACCAACGACATGGTGGCCCGCGCACCCCGGGCCGAGGCGGTGATGGCCGATGCCGCGCGTTTCGTGGGCGCCGTGCCCCTGGTGGCGCACAACGCTTCGTTCGACCGCCGCTTCTGGAGGGCCGAGCTTGCGCTGGCAGGGCTGGACTCACCGCACGCGTTTGCCTGCACGGTGTTGCTCTCGCGGCGGCTGTACCCGCAGGCGCCGAGCCACAAACTGGGTGTGCTGGTGGATTTTTTTCACCTGCCGCGCACCGGCAAGGCCCACCGGGCGCTGGCAGACGCGGAGATGGCTGCGGAGCTGCTCGGGCGCATCTAGCACGACCTGCGAACGCAGCATGGCGTGGCCCGGCCAGACCACGCGGTGTTGATGGATCTGCAGCGATGCAGTCGCCTGCAGCTGCCCCGCTTCTTCAGCGACCGGCGAGCCTGAGCGACGGAGGCACTCAGTTCAGGCGCACCTTGAATTGCAGGATCACTGCGCCATCGACGTCTTTCATCGACGGGATCAGACCCAGGTTCACGCCGAAACGCCGACCCTCATAGGTTGCCATCGGCAAGGCTGCGAAGAAAGTACCGCCCCTGTTCATGGCCGGGTAACCATTCATCAACCCCACGGCTGCGCCGAGCTTGAACGAGCCCATTGACAGGGGCTGCCAGTTGACCGCGGCGTAGGTGGTGTTCTTGCGCACGCTGTTGCGGTAGCTGCCCGCCATGAACGACAGCTCGTCGCTGGTCCGGTACTCCAGCCCCAGACCAGCGTTGTTTTCGTTATGACCGGCCTGGCGGTCGAAGTGTCGCGAGAAACCGCCCAGGTTGAGCCACAACTCGCCGGCAGGCTTCTGCCACAAGGGCGCGGCGCCGGAAGATGCCGATTCCGCGAACGCGGGCAAGGCGGTGCTCACGCCCAGGGCGATCAATGCACAACGGAAAATCTTCATATGCTGCCTCGCGCAACTTGAGGCCCCGACGGGGCTGTAACCTCTTGTTTCGGTACCCGCACCCGGCTCTTGAACCCGCTCAGGCCCCAAAATCCCCCATAGAGTGACTTTTTCGGCATTTGCCGACCTTGGGCTGCCGTTTTTTCGAGGGCCTTTCGTCTCTCCTTGTATGAAAACCCACATCCCGCACACCCCGCCATCCACCCACGACACGACCCGCATCGACGATCTGCGCATCAGAGCGGTGCGTCCGCTGATCACCCCTGCGTTGCTGCAGGAATGGCAACCGGCCACCACGTCCGCGCAGGCGCTGGTTGAAAACAGCCGAAGCGCCATCTCACGCGTGCTGCATGGGCAGGACGACCGGCTGGTGGTGGTGGTGGGCCCGTGCTCCATCCACGACCACGCGCAGGCCATCGACTACGCGCGCCGGCTCAAGGAGCAGGCCGACGCCTTGAACGACGACCTGATGGTGGTGATGCGCGTGTACTTCGAGAAGCCGCGCACCACCGTGGGCTGGAAGGGCTACATCAACGACCCGCACCTGGATGGCAGCTTCGCGATCAATGAAGGCCTGGAGATGGCGCGCGCCCTGTTGCTGGAGATTCTGGCGCTGGGCTTGCCGGTGGGCACCGAGTTTCTGGATTTGCTGAGCCCGCAGTTCATCAGCGACCTGGTGAGCTGGGGCGCCATCGGTGCACGTACCACCGAAAGCCAGAGCCACCGCCAGCTCGCCAGCGGGCTGAGTTGCCCGGTGGGTTTCAAGAACGGCACCGACGGTGGTGTGAAGGTCGCGTCGGACGCGATCCATGCTGCCCAGGCTTCACACGCGTTCATGGGCATGACCAAGATGGGGCAGGCCGCGATTTTCGAGACGCGCGGCAACGATGACTGCCACGTGATCCTGCGCGGCGGCGCACAACCCAACTACAGCGCGGCCGATGTGAACGCGGCCTGCGCGCTGCTTCGCAAGGCGGGCTTGCGCGAACAGGTGATGGTGGATGTGTCGCACGCCAACAGCAGCAAACAGCACCAGCGGCAGATCGAGGTAGCGGCCGATGTGGCCGCACAGGTGGCGGCGGGCGACCAACGCATCGTGGGCGTGATGATCGAAAGCCACCTGTTCGAGGGCCGCCAGGACATCGTGCCGGGGCAGGCGCTTCGGGTGGGTGTGAGCGTGACCGACGCCTGCATCGGGTTCGACCAGACGGTGCCGTTGCTGCAGGGGCTTGCGGCGGCCGTGCGGGCGCGCCGGGCTTGTGTCAGCGCAACCGCCTGATGCGGCAAGACAGCGCCGGCCCGGGCGCTGTCATCACCAACTCAAATCAAGATCAACGCGGCTTGCGCGGCACCATCGGGCCGCGGCCTTCGATGGGGCGGAAGTTGATCCGGCCCTTGGTCAGGTCGTAGGGCGAGAGCTCGAGCGAGACCCGGTCACCCGCGAGGATGCGGATGTGGTTCTTCTTCATCTTGCCGGCGGAATAGGCAATCAGCTGGTGACCGTTGTCCAGCGTCACACGAAAGCGCGTGTCGGGCAGCACCTCGTTGACGATGCCCATCATGTCGATCAGTTCTTCTTTGGCCATGGTGTTTCCTTTGCTTGAAGTGTACGGTTCAGTT
>JBBQSX010000147.1:0-9168 GCA_038213545.1 Burkholderiales bacterium | reverse complement strand
GATCGAGGCCGGCGGCGGCCGCCCGCTCAACGTGATCGAAGGCCCGCTGATGGACGGCATGAACGTGGTGGGCGACCTGTTTGGTCAGGGCAAGATGTTTTTGCCGCAGGTGGTGAAAAGCGCGCGTGTGATGAAACAGGCCGTGGCCCACCTTCTGCCCTACATCGAGGCCGAGAAACTGGCCCAGGTGGCGGCGGGCGAAGACGTGAAGCCCAAGGGCAAGATCGTGATCGCCACGGTGAAGGGCGACGTGCACGACATCGGCAAGAACATCGTCACGGTGGTGCTCCAGTGCAACAACTTCGAGGTGGTGAACATGGGCGTGATGGTGCCCTGCCACGAGATACTGGCCATGGCCCAGGCCGAGGGCGCCGACATCGTGGGCCTTTCGGGCCTGATCACGCCCAGCCTGGAAGAGATGCAGTACGTGGCCGGCGAAATGGAGAAGGACGCGCACTTCCGCGACCGGCAGATTCCGCTGCTGATCGGCGGCGCCACCTGCAGCCGCGTGCACACCGCGGTGAAGATCGCACCGCACTACAGCGGCCCGGTGGTTTATGTGCCCGACGCTTCGCGCAGCGTGGGCGTGGCGCAGGGGCTGCTCTCCGACCAGGCGGCTCAGTACATCGCCGAGCTCAACGCCGACTACGACAAGGTGCGCACGCAACACGCCAACAAAAAGCAGGTGCCGCTGTGGCCGCTGGCCAAGGCGCGTGTCAACAAGACGCCGATCGACTGGCGCAACTTTGAACCGAAGAAGCCGCGCTTCATCGGCAAGCGGGTGTTCAAGAACTTCGACCTCAACGAGATCGTGAAGTACATCGACTGGGCACCGTTCTTCCAGACCTGGGACCTGGCCGGTCCCTTCCCCGAGATCCTGAAAGACGAGGTGGTGGGCGAAGAAGCGCGGCGCGTGTTCAGCGACGGCAAGCGCATGCTGCAGCGCCTGATTGAAGGCCGCTGGCTCAGCGCCAGCGCGGTGGTGGGCTTGTACCCGGCCAACAGCGTGGGGGACGACGACATCGAGCTCTACACCGACGAGAGTCGCCGCGAGGTGGCGCTCACCTGGCACGGACTGCGCCAGCAGACCGAGCGCTTCGAGGTGGACGGCGTGATGCGGCCCAGCCGCTGCCTGGCCGATTTCGTGGCGCCCAAGGGCGTGGCCGACGACTATGTGGGCGTGTTCGCCGTCACGGCGGGCCTGGGCGTGGAGAAGAAAGAGAAGCTCTTCATCGACGACCACGACGACTACTCCGCCATCATGCTCAAGGCCCTGGCCGACCGCCTGGCCGAGGGCCTGGCCGAGTGTCTGCACCACCGCGTGCGCACCGACCTCTGGGGCTACGCGGAGGGCGAAACGCTGAGCAATGAAGACCTGATCAAGGAAAAGTACCAGGGCATCCGCCCGGCGCCGGGCTACCCGGCCTGCCCGGACCACTCGGTCAAGCGCCCGATGTTCGATCTGCTGCAGTGCGACGACATCGGCATGGGCCTGACCGAAAGCCTGGCCATGACTCCCGCCGCCAGCGTGAGCGGCTTCTACCTGAGCCACCCCGAGAGCGCCTATTTCAACGTGGGCAAGATCGGCGAGGATCAGGTGGCCGATCTGGCCAAGCGCAGTGCGGTGGCGGAGAAAGAGCTGCAGCGCTGGCTGGCGCCGAACCTTTGAAACCCAGGCAACTCCACCGACGATGAAAACACTCAACGCGCTCTTCGATCATCCCCGCCTGGGCACCATCCTGCTCCGCTGGACCCTCGCTCTCCTCATGATCTTTCACGGCTGGGCCAAGGTCACCGGTGGCGTGGGCGGCATTGAAGGCATGCTGGTCGGCAACGGTCTGCCCGGTGCGCTGGCCTACGGCGTGTATGTGGGCGAGTTGATCGCGCCACTCATGTTGCTGGTAGGCGTTTGGGTGGTGCCGGCGGCGCTGGTGATCGCGATCAACATGGCGTTTGCTGTGTACCTGGCTCACGCCACGCAGTTCATGGACATCTCGGCCACCGGCGGCTGGCGACTGGAGCTGCAGGCGTTCTTTTTCATGACCGCGCTCGTGGTGGCGCTCACCAACAAGCTGGGCCCCAACAAGGGCTGATGCGGCTCAAGCTTCTCCGGGGCTCAGCCTGTCCCGCTTGAAGCAGCGCCATCCAGGGACACCGCGGGTCCGGCTCCGCCGGCCCCAGGTGTCGTCCCCCTCCAAGCCGAAGGCGCCAGAGAGGGGGAAGCCGCGCAGCGGCGCAGGGGGTGGTTCCGATTCAAACGTTCATGATGGAAACCGACCGCGCGTTCAGGTAAGCGTCCATCGCCTCCGGTCCGCCCTCGGTGCCGTAGCCCGAATCCTTGATGCCGCCGAACGGCATTTCAGCCGAGGGCATGGCGGGCATGTTCACCCACAGCATGCCCACCTCGACGCGCCGCGCCAGCAGGTCCGCGTTTTTCAGCGATCGGGTGAACGCATAGCCGGCCAGGCCAAACGGCAGGCGGTTGGCCTCGGCAATGGCCTCGTCCAGTGTCTTGAAACTGCGCACGGCGGCCATGGGGCCGAAGGGCTCGTCGTTGAACACGCGGGCGTCCAGCGGCACATCGGTCAGGATGGTGGGTTGCCAGAAATTGCCGGCCTCGCCGATGCGCCCGCCGCCAGTGGCCAGCGTGGCGCCGCGCTCCACGGCGTCTTTGGTGAATTCGGCCATGGCCGTCACACGGCGCGGGTTGGCCAGCGGGCCCATCTGTGTGCCTTCGGCCGTGCCGTCGCCCACGGCCAGGCCGGCGGCGTGTTTCACCAGTGCGGCTGAAAACTCTTTCGCAATTCTCTCGTGCACCAGAAAGCGCGTGGGCGAAATACAGACCTGCCCCGCGTTGCGGAACTTGGCGCCGCCCGCGGTCTTCACCGCCAGCGCCACATCGGCGTCTTCCGCCACGATCACCGGCGCGTGCCCGCCGAGCTCCATGGTCACGCGCTTCATGTGCTGGCCGGCCATGGCGGCGAGCTGCTTGCCCACGGGCGTGGAGCCGGTGAACGTGATCTTGCGGATCACCGGGTGGGCAATCAGGTAGGTGGAGATTTCAGACGGTGTGCCGTATACCAGACCGAGCACGCCGGGCGGCAGGCCGGCGTCGGCGAAGGCGCGCACCAGCTCGGCGGGTGCGGCCGGGGTTTCTTCGGGCGCCTTCACGATCATGGAGCAGCCGGTGGCCAGTGCGGCAGCGAGCTTGCGCACGACCTGGTTGATGGGGAAGTTCCACGGCGTGAACGCCGCCACCGGGCCGACCGGGTCTTTGAGCACCATCTGGCGCATGGCAAGGTTGCCGCGCGAGGGCACGATGCGGCCATACACGCGCAGGCCTTCGTCGGCGAACCATTCGATGATGTCGGCCGCGGCCATGGCTTCACCCTTGGCCTCAGCCAGCGGCTTGCCTTGTTCCTGCGTGAGCAGCGCGGCAATGGCGCCCGCGCGTTCGCGCATCAGCGCAGCGGCAGCGCGCATGACCTTGGCACGCTCGATGGCGGGCTTGTCGCGCCAGATTTCAAAGCCCTTTTGCGCGGCGTCCAGTGCCAGGTCCAGGTCGGCCTGGCGGGCATGCGCCACGCGGCCGATTTCTTTGCCGGTGGCGGGGTTGAACACGGCCAGCGTCTCACCAGCGGCGGCGTCGCGCCACTGGCCGTGGATGAACAGTTGGGTGTGGGGGTAGCTCATGGTGTCTCCTGCTGTGAAATCGGGCGAAAAGGCGCAGACCTTACCAGTTGCCTCGCGGCACGACCGGACAAGGGCATCTTGCGAGCCGCGGCGCCCGCTTCAAGCTCGGCTGTGCAACACCCGGCGGTACTGCACCGCTTCAGCGAGGTGCGCCACGGCCAGCGTGTCGCAGGCGGCGAGGTCGGCGATGGTGCGCGCCACCCGCAGCGCGCGGTGGGTGGCGCGCGCGCTCCAGCCCAGGCGGGCAGCGGCGGTGTGCAGGAACTTGAGCGCGGCCGCGTCCGCCTGGGCGTGTTCGTCGAGGGCCCGGCCCGCGAGGGCCTGGTTGGACGAACCCTGCCGGGTCTGTGCCCGGCTGCGTGCGCTGACGACCCGCTCGCGCACGCTGGCACTCGCTTCGCCCGGCTGGCGGGTGAGCAGGCTCTCCGGCGGCAGCGCAGGCACCTCCACATGCAGGTCGATGCGGTCCAGCAGAGGACCGCTCAGCTTGCCCTGGTAGCGCAGCACCTGGTCGGGCGTGCAGCGGCAGGCCCGGGTGGGGTGGCCCAGAAAGCCGCAGGGGCAGGGGTTCATGGCAGCCACCAGCTGAAAGCGCGCGGGAAACTCGGTCTGCATGGCCGCGCGCGAGATGCGGATGTGGCCGCTTTCCAGCGGCTCGCGCAGGGCTTCCAGCGCGGCGCGGGGGAATTCGGGGAGTTCGTCCAGAAACAGCACACCGTGGTGCGCGAGAGAAATTTCACCGGGCCGTGGCGGCGAACCGCCGCCCACCAAAGCCACCGCGCTGGCGCTGTGGTGCGGGGCACAGGTGGGGCGCTGGCCCCATCGCTCCAGATCAAACCGCCCGGCCAGCGAGGCCACCGCTGCCGACTCCAGCGCTTCCAGCGTGCTCATGGGCGGCAACAAGCCTGCAAAACGGTGGGCCAACATGGACTTGCCCGAGCCCGGCGGCCCGGACATCAAGACGCTGTGCCCGCCGGCGGCGGCGATTTCCAGCGCGCGGCGCGCGGCGCTTTGCCCCTTCACGTCGGCAAGATCGGCGCACGCAGGGGCTTCGCCGCGGGCGTGTTCGGTGAGCCGCGCCCAGCCACCGTCGTCGGGCGGCTCGGCCGTGGTTGCGCTCTCGGGCAGGAAGCGGGCGATCACATCGAGCAGGTGGCGTGCGCGGTACACCCGAGCCTGCGGCACCAGCGCGGCCTCTTCGGCGCTGCTCGGTGGCAGCACGAGCCGGGCGTTGGTGGCCTCAAGACCGGCGTCGCGGTGCAGCGCCAGGCTCATGGCGAGCGCGCCGCGCACCGGGCGCAGTTCACCCCCCAGGGAGAGCTCGCCGGCAAATTCCCAGTCCGCCAGGCGCGCCGAGCTGATCTGGCCGCTGGCCGCCAGGATGCCCAGCGCGATGGGCAGGTCGAAGCGGCCGGAATCCTTGGGCAGGTCGGCCGGCGCCAGGTTGACCGTGATGCGTTTGTTGGACGGGAACTCCAGTCCTGCGTTGGCAATGGCCGAGCGCACCCGCTCACGCGCTTCCTTCACTTCTGTGTCGGCCAGGCCCACCAAGGTGAAGCTGGGCAGGCCGTTGGCCAGATGAACCTCCACCTGCACCGGTCTGGCGTCCAGACCGAGCAGTGCGCGGCTGCGCACCAATGAAAGACCCATGGCGATTCACTCCCTGTTTCGGTGCGTTGTGTCCGCCTTTTCAAGGGCGCGCACGGTTTCGTGGAAAGGCACTTTTTTGGTGCGCACCCTCGGGGTGCGGTGCCGTTGTGCGGGACATGCAGCGCACAAAGGCTGCCTTGCAAGCCCGTTGATGCGTGTGGTTTCCCGTGCTGACGACTGTAGAGAGCCCGAACGCATGCAACCCCAGGGGGTAGGGAATGCTTGGGTTGGCATATTCCCTGCTAGGTCTTGTAAGCGATTGATTCGAAGCGTGGTTCGCCATGTCCCAGTCAGCCCACCGCGATTGGTTTGCCTGCGGGCAAGCCGAAATCGTTTCCACCTCGGTGTCGGCCATCTGGCCCCATCACCCTCCTGTTCAAGAAGAGGAATAGCAGCATGAAAATGGTTTCAGCCATCATCAAGCCGTTCAAGCTGGACGAAGTGCGTGAAGCACTTTCCGGCATGGGCGTGCAAGGCATCACCGTGACCGAAGTCAAGGGCTTTGGTCGTCAGAAGGGCCACACCGAGCTGTACCGCGGCGCGGAATACGTGGTCGACTTCCTGCCCAAGGTCAAGATCGAAGCGGCCGTCTCCGACGACCTCGTCGATCGTGTGATCGAAGCCATTGAAGGTGCGGCACGCACCGGCAAGATCGGCGACGGCAAGATTTTCGTCACCTCGCTCGAACAGGTGGTTCGCATCCGCACCGGCGAAACCGGCAAAGAAGCGCTCTGATCATCGCCACTGAACAAGAAAGATCACAGACATGAAAAAACTCATTGCAACCCTGCTGCTGGGCGCCGGCCTGGCCTTTGCAGGCCTGAGCGCCACCGCGCAGACCACGACCGAAGCGCCGCCAGCGGCCGCTGCTGCAGCGCCTGCTGCCGATGCGCCAGCCGCAGCGCCCGCTGCCGCACCCGCCACGATGGAAGCACCGGCGGCTGCCGCCGCCGCCCCGGCCGAGGCGGCACCCGCCGAAGCCGTCAAGGAAACCATGGACAAGGGCGACGTGGCCTGGATGATGGTCTCCACCGTTCTGGTGGTGCTCATGGTCGTCCCCGGCCTGGCTTTGTTCTACGGCGGCCTGGTCCGCAGCAAGAACATGCTGTCGGTGTTGATGCAGGTGATGGTGGTGTTTTCGCTGATCGTCGTGCTGTGGGCCATGTACGGCTACAGCCTGGCATTCGGCGGTGAAGGCCTGATCGTCGCCGGCCTCGACAAAGTCTTCCTGATGGGCATCACGCCCGCCACGCTGTCCGCCACCTTCACACCCGGCGTGATGATTCCCGAGCTGATCTTCGTTGCCTTCCAGGCCACGTTCGCCGGCATCACCTGTGCGCTGATCGTGGGCTCGTTCGCCGAGCGCATGAAGTTCAGCGCCGTGCTGCTGTTCTGTGCCCTGTGGTTCACCTTCAGCTACATCCCGATCGCCCACATGGTCTGGGGGGCCGGTGGTTACTTGTTCGACAAGGGCGCGCTGGACTTCGCTGGCGGTACCGTGGTGCACATCAACGCCGCCATGGCCGGTCTGGTCGGTGCCTACATGCTGGGCAAGCGCATCGGCTACGGCAAGGAATCGATGGCGCCTCACAGCCTGACGCTGACCATGGTCGGTGCCTCGCTGCTGTGGGTGGGCTGGTTCGGCTTCAACGCCGGCTCCAACCTGGAAGCCAACGGCGGCGCCGGTCTGGCCTTCATCAACACCCTGTTGGCCACGGCCGCTGCGGTGCTGGCCTGGTGTGTCGGTGAAGCGCTGTCCAAAGGCAAAGCTTCGATGCTGGGCGCTGCGTCCGGCGCGGTGGCCGGTCTGGTGGCCATCACCCCCGCTTGCGGCTCGGTGGGGCCCATGGGCGGCATCATCATCGGCCTGATCGCCGGCTTCCTGTGCCTGTGGGGCGTCTCCGGTCTCAAGAAGATGCTGGGCGCCGACGACTCACTGGATGTGTTCGGTGTGCACGGCGTGGGCGGCATCGTGGGCGCGCTGCTCACCGGTGTGTTCTCGGCCGGTTCGCTGGGTGGCATCAAGGGCGACGACTACTCCATCGCCAGCCAGATGGTGGTGCAGGCCGAGGGCGTGCTGATCACCTTGGTGTGGTCGGGCGTGGTGGCCTTCATTTGCTACAAGATTGTGGACCTGATGGTCGGTCTGCGCGTTTCGGAAGAAGCCGAACGCGAAGGTCTGGACATCACCGCCCACGGCGAAACGGCTTACAACCGCTGAGCCCTGCAGGTCTCGCCGCGCGGTGCGGTCCGTTCTTCACGAAAGGTCCCCACCGCGCCGTTGTCGAGAATCTCCTGTGGAAGTTGAACCCGCGTCGCCGCCCGGCACGCGGGTTTTTTTACGTCGACTGAGTTCTTTATAGTTACTGTGTTTTCAACGCAGCAACCCGGAGGAACCCATGACACCCACCCGCCTGTCCCCCACCCTGATGGCCCTGTGCGCGGGCTTTGCGCTGGGCGCCCATGCAGCCGAACCGACCCAGGCCGGCGCCCCACGCAAACCCACGTCGGTGAAGTTCCACAAAGCACCTTCGGAAGAAAGCCCCGCGGCACGGGAGAAGCGCCTCCAGCGCGAATGCAAGGGTCGGGCGAATGCGGGGATGTGCCTGGGGTACACAAGGTAAGCCAGCGGGTTTGCAGCCCGCCGTGCAAAAAAATCAAAGCCCGGCCGGGTATCGGCGACTACCATCGACTGGATGCAAGTCAGCACCATCGAACACCCCAGCCACCTGATCGAGCAGATCGCCGAAGCCGCCTCAGCCCGTAGGCACCTGCGCATCGTCGGCGGCAACACCAAAGAGTTCTACGGCGCTCAGACACAAGGGGATGTGCTGTCCACGTCCGATTGGACCGGCGTCGTCAGCTACGAACCCACCGAACTCGTGATCACGGTGCGTTCGGGCACGCCGCTGGCCGAGGTCGAAGCGCTGCTGGCCGGCCAGGGCCAGTGTTTCCCGTTTGAACCCCCACGCTTTGGCCCGGGCGGCACCGTGGGCGGCATGGTGGCAGCGGGCCTGGCTGGCCCGGCGCGCGCCAGCGCAGGCTCGGTGCGCGATTTCGTGCTGGGCGCGCGCTTCATCAATGGACGAGGTGAGCTGCTCACCTTCGGCGGCCAGGTCATGAAAAACGTGGCGGGCTACGACGTCAGCCGCGTCATGGCGGGATCCATGGGCACGCTCGGTGTGATCAGCGAGGTGAGCCTGAAGGTGCTGCCGGTGGCGCTGGCCGAGGCGACGCTGGTGTTCGCGCTGAACCAGCACGATGCCCTGGAACAACTGCACCGCTGGGGCGGCCAGCCGCTGCCGATCAATGCCAGCTGCTGGTTGAAAGACGACACCGAGGCGGGTGCTCCGGAGTTGCTCTTCGTTCGCTTGCGCGGCGCGGTGGCGGCGGTGGAGGCCGCCTGCGAACGGATGGCGCGCGAGGCTGGTGGCACCCGGATGGACAACGCGCAGGCCGGGCCCGACTGGGAAGATTGCCGCGACCAGCGCCTGCCCTTCTTCACCGCACCGTCGCCCAACGTGTGCCTGTGGCGCCTCTCGGTACCGCAGACAGCGCCGGTGCTCGCACTGCCGTACGCGCAGTTCATCGAGTGGCAAGGTGCGCAGCGTTGGCTGTGGGCGCCGGCCTCGGCGGCCGCCGAGTTGCGTGCGGCAGCCAGCACGGTGAACGGCCACGCCACACTGTTCCGGGCCGGCGCCGATGGTGCGCCCGGGGTACCACGTTCGCAGAGCCAGAGCGCTGCGCTGCAAAGCATCCAGGCACGCTTGCTCGAATCATTTGACCCTGTCGGCATATTCAACCCCGGCCGGATGGGCTGAACCT
>JBBQSX010000146.1:0-9170 GCA_038213545.1 Burkholderiales bacterium | reverse complement strand
GGGGCCCCACACCGCGCTGCTGGCGCGGTGCGCCGGGCTCAGCCAGGTGAAGTGGCGGTAGGGTTCGTCGCGCGTGGCCGAACCGGCCGGCTCGCGCACAGCCAGCGCCGCTCCAGCCATGAGGCCCCACACGCAGGCATGGCTGTATTGGCCACCGTTTTCGCGCACGCCCGGCGGATAAGCCTGGATGTAACCCGCGCTGGGCTGCGCGTGGGCCAGCGGCGGCGCCAACAGCTGAAGCAAGCCGGCTTCGGCGTTGAACAGGTGCTGCGCCGCGGCCTCCATGGCCTGGCGCTGGCGCGCCAGCGGTGCCTGACCGCTCAGCACCGACCAGGCCTGCGCGATCAGGTCGATGCGGGCCTCGGGCTGGGTGTGCGAGCCGAGCGGGCTGCCGTCGTCAAAGAAGGCGCGGCGGTACCAGTCGCCATCCCAGGCATGGGTCTCCAGGGCCTGGCTCCAGCCCTGCAGCGCGGCTTCCCAGCGCTCGGCGCGTGCATGTTCTCCGCGTTCGCGTGCCAGTGGAATCCAGTCGCGCACCACGGCGCACAGAAACCACGCCACCCACACCGACTCGCCCCGCCCCTCGGAGCCCACGCGGTTCATGCCGTCGTTCCAGTCGCCCGTGCCCATCAGGGGCAGGCCGTGGGCGCCCACCGGCAGGCTGCGGTCGATGGTGCGCGCGGCGTGCTCGAACACGCTGGCCATCTCGGTGCTCACCTGCGGTGTGTCGTAAACGTCTTCGGCGCCCGGCGCGATCGTCAGGTCGTCCAGAAAAGGCACGGACTCGTCGAGCACCGCGGTGTCGCCCGTGGCGTGCAGGTAGTGCGCGCAGGCAAAGGGCAGCCACAACAGGTCGTCGGAGAAATGCGTGCGCACGCCGGCGCCACCCGGTGCGTGCCACCAGTGCTGCACGTCGCCCGCTGCGCACTGGCGCGCGGCGCACAACACGATCTGGTCGCGCAGCAGGCGCGGTGCGGCCCAGGTGAGGGCCATGGTGTCCTGCAACTGGTCGCGGTAACCGGTGGCCCCACCCGCCTGGTAAAAGCCGGCCTTGGCCCACAGCCGCGACGACACGGTCTGGTAGAGCAGCCAGCGGTTGGTCATGGCGTCGAACAGCGGGTCGGGCGTCACGACCGTGGTGGCGCCGAGCAGCGCGTCCCAGCGCGCCTTGGTGGCTTCCTCGCGCTCGCGCGGCACGCGCTTCATGGCGCGCACCGCGAGTTCTTGCGCGGCGCCGATGGATGGGGCAAAGCCCAGCAGGTACACCTGTTCGAGTGTGGCGCCGGGGCGCACTGTCAAAGGGCGCGAGAGCGCCGCGCACGGATCGAGCCCGCTGCCACGGCGCTGACCGAGCCGCTGCGGCAGCCGCAGCAGACCCTGCGCGTCAAAGAAGGCCGCGCGGTCGCAGGTCCAGTCCAGGCCCTCGCTGCCACCCGGCGTGGCATGGGCCTCGACCAGAAACGCAGTCCCGCCGCCCCACCCGGCACCGGCCTCGGTCTGGGTGGCCATCAGGCCCACGAGACCAGCGGGTTCGCCCACCAGACAGCGGCGCGTGTGCAGCGTGGCGCGGTCGCTGCGTTTCTCGCCCATGAGCCACTCCACCATGGCCACGGTGCGCAGGTGCGCCATGTGGTGGCCCCGGTTCACGATCTCGATGCGCACCTGCTTCACAGCGGTCTCGGCGTCCACGCTCCAGTGCACCGCGATGTCGAGATCACCGCGCCGGTGGCTGATGGTGGTGCGGCCCTGCGCGTGCACCACGCTGTGTTTCGCCTTCTCGTCGCCCCAGGCCGACGGGGTCAGGCTCCACACCTCGTGGGTGCGGCGGTCCTGCAGCAGGAACCACTCGGCCGGCGTGTCGGCCACCGGGTCGTTGCCCCAGGCGGTGAGCTGGTTGAGGCGGCTGTTGCCGGCCCAGGTGTTGCCCCCACCGCTCTCCGAGACGATGGCGCCGAAACCGGGGTTGGCCAGCACGTTGACCCACGGCCGGGGCGGCCGCAGGGCGGCGGATACCTCGAACACAAAGCGCCGGCCCCCCGCCTCGAACGCGCCCTCGGAAGGCGTGGGATCGCTGGTCGGCGCGTGGGTGGGGAGGCGCTCGTGCGGCGTGCCGCGCAAGGGTGCCTGCGCAGCATCGAAGCGCTGGCACCAGGTCAGTATCTGCTGCGTCCAGCTCAGGCCGTTGGCCCGCAGGTGGATGCGGGCCAGCGCGTCCAGCGTGGACAGTTGCTCGACCGACAGGGCGTCGGGGCGCAGCAGGTGCAATGCACCGGTGACTTCGCCGCGGGGCGGCGCGTGCAGCTGCTCGTGCAGCAGCGCCAGCTCGCGCTGTAAGGGCATCTGGTACGAATGCGGCTCGCTGCTGAGCACCACCACATCGCAGGCCACACCGGCGCGCGACCACTCGCGCAGCGCCTGCACCACCGTGCGCAGCAGACCCAGGCCTTGCGGCGACCCCGCGCTCACCAGCACCACGGGGCGGTCGCCGGAGATGCCGAGCGGCCACAGGGTGCGGCGGTCGCACACCCGCTGAGCCCGGCTCTCCAGCACCGGCAGGTCCACCTTGGGCAGCGTCATCAGGATTGCCGTGGTGAGTGCCTGGAACGCAGGCAGGTAGTCGATGCGGGGACGCCCGGGCGCCTCCTGGATGCTCGCCAGCGTGGCCGACATCACCGACGCCCTCTCCACCGAGCTGGGCTGGCGGTACTTGTCGACGATGGCCAGCAGTTGCGCGGGGTGGTCGCTGGCGGCGGTGCCGAAGGTCACGCAGGCCTGCGCGCCGGGCGCCAGGCGCAGCGTCACACCGAGCGCGGCCACCGGGTCCAGGCCGGTTTCCAGGGCGGTGGATTCACCGGGCACCGCGTTCATGCGCGCCAGCGGCTGGTCGGGGCTGTGGTTACGGCCGACCCAGTGCGCGCGGTCGGTCTGGCAACCCAGTCCCAGCACTTCGCCCTTCACCTCCGCCACGAAGTGCGCGGCCTGCAGGGTGCTTTCGGTTTGCAGGCGCGGCGTTCGCACGAAGCGCAGCGCTTGCTGATCGGCCAGCCAGTCGGCGCGCACGAAGAAGTTGGAGAACGCGGGATGGGCTTCGTCGGCGGCGGCGCGGGCCAGGGTCACCTCGAAGGCCGAGATCAACTCCAGCTCGATCACCGCGTCGCTGCGGTTGGTGAGCACCACGCGCTTGAGTTCGATGTCGTCCTCAGGGCTCACCCACACCGTGGTCTGCACGGTGAGTTCGGGCCACAGCGCCTCCAGCACCACGCGGTCGGTGTGGAAGGTGCTTTGGTACAGCGCCGCCGGGTCGGGCGCTGGGTGGCAGCTCGCCGACACCGGCGCGGCACCGGGGTCCAGCCGCAGGTACACGAAGCTGCCGCAGGCATCGCGCAGGGCGTCGTCGCGCCAGCGCGTGATGCCGGTGGCGCCCCAGCGGCTCCAGCCCGCGCCGTTGGCGCGCAGGCTCACGCTGTAGCGCCCGTTGGACAGCAGGTGGGTGGGCTCCAGCGTCTGGTCACCGGGCACCACCGGACGCACGTGGTTCTGCGTGCGACGCAGCAGGCCGTGCAGCGGCAGGTTGGGCAGGGGCTGGTACGCCAGGGCCGACAGGGCGCGGGGCGTGCGTTCGTGCAGCAGCGAGGCGACCGCCTCCAGGTTGGGGTGCGCCATGCCCCAGCGCTGCGCCACGCCCGCGCGCAACACATTGGTCAGCGCCACGATCGTCATGCCCTGGTGGTGGGCCATGTAGGTGCCCACCGGCGTGCAGGTGCCGCCCTGCGTCTGGCGTGCGGCGGTGAAGTCGAGCGCCTCGATGAAGCCGTAACGACCGCGCGCCGAGAGGTGGGTGAGGTGGCTCAGGTTCTGGCAGGCCAGACGAGGGTTGACCAGCGTGGCCAGCGCGGTGGCATACGGTGCAATCACCTGCTCCGCCAGCGGCGTGCGGCGCAGCGCCAGACGGGGCACGCCCTGGGGCGCGTACTGGTAGGCCAGCGAGTGGTCGCGCCCGGCGTAGGCACTTTCCGAAATGCCCCACGGCATGGCCTTGTCCTGCACGTGGGCGATCTGCTCCATGAGCGCCGAGCAGCCGGCTTCCCGCAACACACTGCCCTGCGGCTCGGCCATCACCAACGTGGGCATGAGGTACTCGAACATCGAGCCCGACCACGAGCGCAGCACCGCGTGGCGCCCGTTGGCGAACAGCGGGCGGCCCAGCGCGGCCCAGTGCTTCATGGGCACATCGCCCTTGGCAATGGCCAGCAGGCTGGTGCTGCGCGACTCGGAGGCCAGCAGGTCGTAAAAAGACTTGTCGAGCACCTGGTCGTCGAGCCGGAAACCGATGTGCAGCAAGTGGCGCTTGGGGTGGTACAGAAAACCGAACTCGGGTGCCCAGGCCAGTTGCTCCAGTGATGCCGCGAGGTCGAGCAGGCGGCGTGTGGCACGCGGTCCTCCGCCCTCGGCGACGGCGCTGCGGTCCAGGCCCACCGAGCGCAGCGTGGCGAGACAATCGCCCAGCAAGGCGTGCAGGCTGTCGTGGTCGCACGCGATGGCGTCCGCCACGCCCGAGCGCGTGGGGTGGAGATCGGGGCGCGGGTGGGGAATGCTTGCGAGCTCCTGCACGGCGGTGTCCAGCAGGTCGGCGAACGCGGCGCTGGCGGCACCATCGAGCGGGTCCGGCAGCGCTGTCTGCAACACCTGGCCGAGCGCCGTCTGGTGCAGCGGCTGGTGCAAGGCGGTTTCCAGCCAGGGCTTCTGGTGGGACCACGCGGGCGCCAGCCGGTCGTGCGTGCGCTGCAAGGCTTGCGCGGTGGCCTGCGTGGCGTGGGGGTCGCGCGCCAGCAGGCGGCAGGCCTGCGCCACCGCAAGCAGGTGCACGCTGAGGTTGCCGCTGTCCACGGTGGACACGTAGCGCGGCAGCAGGGGCTGCAGCGTCTCGGTGTCGTCCCAGTTGAGGAAGTGGCCGCGGTAGCGCTCCATCTGATGCAGGCTGGCCAGCGTGGCCTCCATGCGCTGCAGCAGGTCTTGCGTGCCGATCCAGCCCATCTCGCGCGCGCACGACGTGCTGAGCAGGTACAAGCCGATGTTGGTGGGCGAGGTTCGGTGGGCCACCATGTCGAACGGCAGGATCTGCAGGTTGTCGGGCGGCAGCCAGTGGTTCTGCTCGTCGACGCAGCGTTCGAACAAACGCCAGGTGTCGCGTGCCAGGTCGTCCAGCAGGGCGCGGTCGGTGGCGCCGAGCGGGCGCTCTGCGCTGCCGGGCCAGGTCTGGTGGGCCAGCCACGAGAGCAACGGTGCGAACGCCCACAGCACCAGCAACGCCACGCCCACCACCGGCGGCTGTGGCGCGGTGAGCCACAGCAGCGCGAGCAGCGGCAAGGCCACCACGGGCTCCAGCGCATGGCGCTTCAGCGAGGGCCACAGGCCCGGGCGCAGCGCGGCGCTGGCGGCGTCGGCGGTGGTCCAGGCCAGCAGCTGGCGTTTGGAGACCACCATGCGCCAGCCGGTGCGCACCACCGCATCGCCCGCTCGCAGCGCCTGCTGCAACAGCTGCACGGTGTGCCACACACCACCGAGCAGCGCCCGCAGCGTGTCGGCCGCAGCCGCACGAACAAACCGTTCCCCCAGCAGGCTGGCGCGGTGCGGCACCCAGCCAGCAAGCGCGCCCAGCAACGGTGCTGCGGCCTGTGCGGCCACAACAAGGCCCAGGGCAGCCCAGAGGCCCAGACCCACGCCCCACATGGCCAGCAGCAGCAGCAACACAGAGGCCGGCGTGACCAGCGAGCGGCGCAGGTTGTCCATCAGCTTCAGGCGGTTGATCGGCGCGAGCTGCCAGCGGTGCGGCCGCAACAGGAAGGGGAGCAACTGCCAGTCGCCGCGCGTCCAGCGGTGCAGGCGCGAGGCGGCCACATCGGCGTGTTCCGGGTCGGGTTCGATCAGGGTGATGTCGGTGACCACCGCACAACGGGCGAGCGCGCCTTCAAGCAGGTCGTGGCTGAGCACGCGGTCGTTCGGCAGACGGTCGCCCAGCACGGCGTGCATGGTGGCCACGTGCAGCAGGCCCTTGCCGGTGAAGCTGCCTTCGCCGAACACGTCCTGGTAGACGTCGGAGCTCATGGCGCTGTAGGGGTCGAGGCCGCGCTGGCCAGCACTCATCCACTGCCACGCCGATGTGCGCGAAGTCTCGGGCAATGGCGGCACCACGCCGGGCTGCAGGATGCCGTAACCCTGCACCACCTGCCGGCCGCTCGCGTCCAGCCGGGGCTGGTTGTCGGGATGTTCGGCCACGCCGACCAGCGCGCGCAGCCGGCCCGGGGGCAACTGGGTGTCGCTGTCCAGCGTGAGCAGGTAACGGGTGCCACTGGCCATGCGCGCGAGTTCGCCCAGCGCCATGAACGGGCCGGGCACGCCATGCACCAGCGCCGCCACCAGCTGTTCGAGCTTGCCGCGTTTGCGCTCCCAGCCGATCCAGCGGCCCTGGGTGGTGCTCAGGGTGCGGGCGCGGTGCAGCAGCAGGAAGCGCGGCGGCTCCCCCGGTGCTGCCGGGTGGCTGGCGTTCAGCGCCGACAGCAAGGCCTGCGCCTCGGCGAGGATCGCAGCGTCACCCGGCAGCACCGGGCTGTCGGCGTCGGCAAAGTCGCTGAGCAGCGCGAACTGGGCGTGGGCCTCGGGGTTGGCCAGAAAGTGCAGGCGCAGGCGGTGCACCAGCGGCGCCACGGCGCCCAGGCTGCCCAGCAGCGCCGGTATCACCACCATCACACGCGCCTCGCGCGGTATGCCGTCGGCCAGCAAATAGCGCGGCAGGTGCGCGGGCCGCGCCGATTCGCTGATGAGGCGGTTGACCACCGCCACCACGGTTTCGGACGCCGGAAACACCATCAGCAGCAACACCAGTGCGGTAAGGGCATGGTCCAGCCAGTTCTCGCCAGGGAACGCCGCCGACGCGTACACCGCCGCCACCAGCCCCAGCGAGCCGGCGAGCATGACGGTGAGGTAGGTCGGCACGCGCGCGGCACGCACCACCCACCGGCCCCAGCCCCGGGCGCGGCGGTGCAGACCGAGGCGCTGCTCCAGCGCCGCACGGCCGCTTCCCGCCAGCCAATGGCCCGCAAGCGACGGACCGCCGTTGTCAGCCATCAATCCCAGCAGCGCCTGGGCCACCGCGGTTTCGCTGCGCTGGCTCTGCGCGGCCATGCGCTCGATGCGGTGCAGTGTGGTGCTGCGGGTGGCGTCGTCTTCGGCGGCGAACACGCCGGAGGCGAGCATGACCTGCATCACGCGGCTGGTGCGCGCCACGACGCCCGACCAGTCCGCCGCACCGATCAGGCGCAGGGCGGTCACCGCGTTGCCCACGCTCAGGTGGTCGGCCGCCTGGTCGGCGTGGTGCTGCGCCTGCAGCGCAGCGAGATCGGGCACGGTGTCATCCAACCAGGGACGCACCTGGTGGACGAACACGTCCCCGGTGGGTGAACGGTGACCGGCGAGGTTTTGCGCCAGATGGCACAGGAACACGCGGCTCACGCCACGCTGTTCGGCCAGGGCGTGGAGTTCGCGCACGGTGTCCAGCTCCAGCGCGTCGATGCGGTGCGCGATCAGGCCGGCGAGCTCGCGCGCGGCCTTGTGGCTGGCGATGCGGTCGGCCAGGCGGCGCAGGTTCTCCACCTGCACCACCCGCAGCGTGGTGGGCAGCGCCCAGAGTTCGCCGTGGCTGAGCTCGTGCACCTCCTGGTAGGCGTTGAGAAAGTGGGTGAGCAGGGTCTCGTCGAACGCGCCGTCGGTGTGCGCCACGAACGCCCAGGCGATGCTGTAGATGCGCGGCAGGCCCTGCAACGGCGCGTCCTGCAGCACCGGCAATGTGCGGTAGTAGCGCGCAGGCAGGCCTTCGTGGATCTCGCGCAGCTGGTCTTCGATCAGATGGAAGTTGTCGAAGAGCCACTCGGCGCCGGGGCTGATGTCCTGTCCGCTCAGCGCGTGGCTGGCAATGTGTTCGTGCGACGCGCGCAGGCTCTCGATGTTGCTCTGCAGGCGGGGGTAAAACGTGGCACGGCCGAACACCGCGCGCGCGGCGTGGTGCGACGCGGCCAGGCTGCGGCCGTGCTCCTCGAAACGCGCCAGGCCGAAGATTTCAGACCGGATGGGCTCCAGCGCTGGACCGCGTGCGGCGTCCAGCATGCGACGCACCGATGGCGGTACCCAGTCGTCCCGACCGGGTTGTTCCCGTGCCGCCACCTACGCGGCCAGCCACGTCATGCCCGCCATCAACGCCACAAAGAACACAGTGGTGACCAGTCTGGGGGCCACGAAGCCATGCACGAGGCTGGCTCCATTGCGCAGGTTTTGAAAGGGGCCGCGCGAGCGGCTGCACAGGGACAGGTGTTCGGCGAGGGCCGAACGCTCCAGTGGCAACAGGTCGGCCGGGTGTCCGAACGACGAAGTGTCCCAACTGGGGGCAAAGGCGGTGGACTTCGGCATGGACAACTCCTGGTTCGTGCGCCACCGGAGGGGTTCCGGTCGGGCGAGCGCCTTTGTAATCCTGTGGGGGGTCAGAGGTCTGTTCGCTGTCGTACCCAGAGCCTTCCAGGGCAGCAAGAACTGCTGACGTTCTTTACCCGGCGGACACCGTTCATGCGCGCTAGCGAACAGACCGGGGGCGCACGATCGAACATCCTTCAACCCACAGGCCAGCCCACACCGGCCTACCCCACTCGGCTGTCACACCCAGGAACGCACCATGAACAACAACCTCAAACGCACATCACCCTTGCTGCGCCTCACCGCTCTGGCCACCCTGGCCGTGGCGGGCCTGGCCGGTTGCGCCGTGCCCTACCCGGTGTACGACCAACCGATCTCGCAGGCGCCCGAACCGGTCTACCAATATCCCAATCAGTACCCCAGCCAATACCCGCAAGCCCAGCAGCAACCCGATCGCCGCGACTACCGCCGCCGCAACCAGGAGGCCCTGTA
The DNA here is from genome assembly GCA_038213545.1 of Burkholderiales bacterium. Classification (GTDB taxonomy): domain Bacteria; phylum Pseudomonadota; class Gammaproteobacteria; order Burkholderiales; family Burkholderiaceae_C; genus Hydrogenophaga. The sequence continues at coordinate 218 of JBBQSX010000146.1, read as the reverse complement.
CGAGGCGCCCGTGACCTCGGTGCGCGCAGTGGTCGGGCCCGGCAGCGGCCAGCGCTGCTGGATCGAGCGCGAAGATGTGGTTCAACAGCCCCAGCGCAACCTCCCGGGTGCCCTCGCCGGCGCGGTGATCGGCGGCATCCTGGGCCACCAGATCGGCAACGGCAGCGGTCGCGACATCGCCACCGTGGGCGGAGCAGTGGCCGGTGCGGCCGTGGGGT
>JBBQSX010000145.1:0-9235 GCA_038213545.1 Burkholderiales bacterium | reverse complement strand
CGGGCGGTTCGACAAAAGGGTACTCGGGCAGTTGGTAGCCTGCGCCGGCGGTGAACTCGTAGCTGTTGGTGTGTGCTGCTTCGCGGTACGTGGTCATGGACTCATCGCTCCTCTTGTTTCGTTTCGCCTTGTTTCGCGCATCGATGGTGCGGGGCGCAAGGGCACATGGCGCTCTGCTCCGCGAATGTCCCCCGGCGGCTGGAGCCGCCTCCTCCTTTATTTCGCTGCGCAGAGCGCCATGCGCCCTTGCGCCAGTGGCACCTTGGAAAACCACTGCCCGACTGCCGAGAGGTCAGCGCAAGCTGGGCCGAGGGGCGAAGCGAAATCAAGGAGGAGGGGCCAAAGGCCCCGGGGGACATTCGCGGAGCCCCTCGGCCCAGCTTGCGATGACCGCAGCCACGCCAACGCCAAAACCTCAGATCTTCAAAAGCCCGCCAACTTCAGGCCGGTCGTTCTGCTGCGGCTTCAGCGGCGCCGCCGTCTTGCCTTCGGCCCGCTCACGGCGCCACTGCTCCTTGCGCGCATTCCATTCAGCCAGCCGGGCATGCGCCGTCTTGCTCTCTTTCAACATCTCGAACTCGTTCGCCAGCTGCGCCGTCAACTCCAGCCGGATGCCGTTCGGATCGAAGAAATAAATGCTCTTGAAGATGTGGTGGTCCGTCACCCCCAGCACCTCGATGCCGCTGGCCTCGAGGCGTGCCTTGGTGTTCTCCAGCTCCTGTTCGGTGTTCACGCGAAAGCTGATGTGATTGACCCATTTCGGCGTGTTCGGGCTGGGTAGCGCGGCCTCGTCGTCCCCCAGGTCGAAGAAGGCGATGAACGAGCCGTCTTGCAGGCGGAAGAAAAAGTGGGTGTACGGGCAGTACTCGCCCGTGCTGGGCACGTGGTCGCTCTGGATGATGTGGTACAGCGGCAGACCCAGGATGTCCTCGTAGAAACGGCGCGTTTCCTCAGCGTCCTTCGCCCGGTAGGCGTAGTGGTGCAGCTGCTGGATCGGTGCCGGGGCGGGCAGGGCGGTGGGGCTCATCAATGTCTCCTCAAGGTCGGCTGGGATTCAACATTATGCAATGCATTCACCTTATCGTAATGAATTTCCCTTGAAGCAAGACCAGTTTCCGGCTTTCAGGCGGAGCGGTCACCCAGCCCAGCCCGATAGCCGGGAACGATTCATCACATAGCCCGGAACTATTAGACCGGGTGACGCCGCCGGGAGTAAGGTTCGTCGGTCTCTGCGGTTGCAGGCATCTTTCTGCGACGGCTGAGCGCTTTTTCAACCCACGCAAGGAGATGAACATGCCCGCATTGAAAGGCTCGAAAACCGAGCAATGCCTGAAGGACGCCTTCGCTGGCGAATCCCAGGCCAACCGCCGCTACCTGTACTTCGCGAACAAGGCCGATGTGGAAGGCCAGAACGATGTGGCGGCGCTGTTCCGCTCCACCGCTGAGGGTGAGACCGGCCATGCGCATGGCCACCTGGAATTTCTGGAGCAGTCCGGCGACCCGGCCACCGGCATGCCGATTGGCTCCACCCGCGACAACCTGGCTTCTGCCGTGGCGGGTGAGACCCACGAGTACACCGACATGTACCCCGGCATGGCCAAGACCGCGCGCGAAGAAGGTTTTGACGAGGTGGCCGACTGGTTCGAAACCCTGGCGAAAGCCGAACGTTCACACGCCAACCGCTACCAGAAGGCCCTGAACGAACTGGTGGATTGAACCGGCACACCCCCGCCGCGCTTCGCGCGACCCCCTCAAGGGGGCGACACCTGCGGCCTGGCGGAGCCAGTTCCGCGGTGTCCTGGAAGCTGCGCTCACTTGAGCGCAGCGTTTTCGAGAGGGCTCTTCGAGTCCTCTCGAAAACCCCGAGAAGAAACCGTGATTCGACGAGGACCCTATGGCCACCGAAGGCAACTTGCAAGCGCCCACCCGACACGCGCTGGACTGGAAAAACCCCGACTTTCACGACGAGGAAAAGTGCTTCCACGAACTGGAGCGCATCTTCGACATCTGCCACGGTTGCCGCCGTTGTGTGAGCCTGTGCGGCTCGTTTCCCACACTGTTCGATCTGGTCGACGAGAGCAAGACGATGGAGGTGGATGGTGTGGCCAAACAGGACTACTGGAAAGTGGTCGACCAGTGCTACATGTGCGACCTCTGCTACATGACCAAGTGTCCGTACACGCCGCCGCACGAATGGAACCTGGATTTTCCCCACACCATGCTGCGCGCGAAGGCCATCAAGTTCAAGAAGGGTGAGGTCGGCCTCGCTGAAAAATTGCTGGCCTCCACCGACGTGCACGGCCAGTTCGCCGGCATCCCGATCGTGGTGCAGGCCGTCAACGCGATCAACAAGACGAAGTTGGCACGCAGCGTGATGGAAAGCGTGGCCGGTGTCGACAAGGACGCCTGGCTGCCCGAACTCGCAACGAAGCGCTTTCGTTCGGCCGCACCCGAAGCGAAAGCCACGGCGGTGAAGGACGGCGAAAAAACGCCTGGCAAGGTCGTCATCTTCTCCACCTGCTACATCAACTACAACGAGCCCGGCATCGGCCTGGACCTCCTCAAGATCCTCGACCACAACGACATTCCCTACGTGATCGTGGAGAAGGAGCAGTGCTGCGGCATGCCCAAGCTCGAACTGGGCGATCTCGACTCGGTGGAAAAGAGCAAGGAAGCCAACATTCCGGTGTTGGCGAAGTACGCCAAGGATGGCTTTGCCATCCTGTCGGCGGTGCCCAGCTGTTCGCTGATGTTCAAGCAGGAGATTCCGCTCATGTTCCCGGACGACGCCGACACCCAGCTGGTGAAGGAGCACCTGTGGGACCCATTTGAATACTTCATGGCCCGCAAGCGCGACGGCCTGCTCAAGACCGAATTCCCGCAGAAACTGGGCAAGGTGAGCTACCAGATTCCGTGCCACGGCCGGGTGCAGAACATCGGGCGCAAGACCGAAGAAATGCTGAAGATGATCCCGGACACCACCATCAACACCATCGAGCGCTGCTCGGGCCACGCCGGTACTTTCGGCGTGAAGAAGGCCACGCACCAGACCGCCATGAAGATCGGCAAGCCGGTGTTCAAGGCCATGGCCACCATGAAAGACGGCAGCCCACCCGATGTGATCAGCTCGGACTGTCCGCTCGGTGGCCACCACATCGCGCAGGGATTTGAAGTGAATGGCCTGGGTGCGCCCGAGCTGCAGCACCCGCTGAGCCTGGTGGCGCGTGCGTATGGATTGAAATGAGGAGACAACATGCAACTCACTGGACACATCACCGCCGACTCGCTCATGAGCCTGGAGGCTTACACGAAGTGGCGCAAGCTGCACAAGCCCGGGATCATTGCCCACCGCAAGTTGCGCAGCGTGCGGCTGGGCGACCACATCAACCTGCAGTTTGAAAGCGAGACCACCATCCGCTACCAGATCCAGGAGATGCTGCGCATCGAGAAGGTGTTCGAGGAAGAGGGCATCCAGCAGGAGATCGAGGCCTACGCGCCGCTGGTGCCCGATGGCCACAACTGGAAGGCCACAATGATGATCGAGTACCCCGACATCAACGAGCGCAAGCGTGAGCTGGCGCGCCTGATCGGTGTGGAGGACCGCTTGTTCGTCGAAGTCGAAGGGTATGCGCGCGTGTACGCCATTGCCGACGAAGACCTCGACCGTGAAAACGAGGTGAAGACTTCGGCCATGCACTTCGTGCGTTTCGAATTCACGCCACCCATGCGTGCGGCCATCCAGGCCGGTGCCGCTGTGAAGATTGGCTGCGATCACACCCATTACCCCTCGCATGTGCAGGTGTCCCCGGAAACGCTGGCATCTCTCGCGGGCGACCTGAAATGAAGCGGTGCGGTGGCGATAATCAAGGCTTCCTTCGGGAAGCCTTTTTTCTTTGTTCGACCGCCCACCCGCGAACCCGCCCGGCACCCTCTCCAACATGCTGTTCCTCATCTCCCCGGCCAAAGCGCTCGACTTTGACGCCCCGCCCCATGTGGCCACCCACACCCAGCCGCTGTTCGTGGAGCAGGCCACCGAACTCATCGACGTGCTGCGTGAACAGTCGCCACAGCAGATCGCTGAGCTCATGAGCCTGTCGGACACGCTCTCGGGCCTGAACGTGGCGCGCTACCAGGCATGGCGCCCGAAGTTCACGCCGAAGAATTCCAAGCAGGCCGTGCTGGCCTTTGATGGCGACGTGTACGGCGGGCTCGACGCCAAGTCGCTTGCCGAGCCCGATCTCGACTGGCTGCAGCAACACCTGTGCATCCTGAGCGGCCTCTACGGCGTGCTGCGCCCGCTCGACCTCATGCAGCCCTACCGGCTGGAAATGGGCACGCGCCTGGCCACCGGCCGCGGCAAGAACCTCTACGCGTTCTGGGGCCGAAGCATTGCCGATCACCTCAACGAGCGCGCGCGGGCCGACCTGAGCCCGGTGGTGATCAACCTCGCCAGTGAAGAGTATTTCAAGGTGGTCGACCGCAAGGTGCTGCTGCCACGCGTGGTCACCTGCGTGTTCGAAGAGCGCAAGGCCGATGGCTACAAGGTCATCAGCTTCATGGCCAAGCGCGCGCGCGGGCTCATGGTGCGCTACGCCGTGCAGCACCGAGCCAGCACACCTGAGCAGCTCAAGCACTTTGATCTGGAGGGCTACCGTTTCAACAGCGCCACCTCCTCGTCCGACCGCCTGGTGTTTCGCCGCGAGGCCAAAGCCTGAAGGCGCTGCCATGAACCAGGCCGTCACCATCGAGTTGCGCCAGTGGATCGTGGAGCAAGCCGCGGCCGGGTTCTCGCGCGAGGCGGTGATGGCCTCCATGGTGGCGTCGGGTTGGCAGAAGTCCGTGGCGCTCAAGGCGCTGGAGGCCACGTGGAAGGAGCCGCCGCCGGTGCGGTTCGATCCCACCCCGGCTGCGCGCCGTGAAGGCGCCAAGCGCCTGCCCGATCTGGACCTGAGCCAGTCGCCGCGCCAGATCGACGCGGGCGACCGTTTGGTCGATATCATCGCCTCGCTCAACCAGCCGCGCGTGGTCGTGCTGGGCAACCTCCTCAGTGCCGAGGAGTGCGACGCGCTCATCGAATCGGCCCGCCCGCAACTCGCGCGTTCGCTCACTGTGGCCACCAAGACCGGGGGCGAGGAGCTCAACCCCGACCGCACCAGCAGCGGTACTTTTTTCACGCGCGGGCAAACGCCCGAGGTCGCGCGCGTTGAAGCGCGCATTGCCCGCCTGCTGAACTGGCCAGTGGAAAACGGCGAAGGTCTTCAGGTGCTGCACTACCGCCCGGGCGCCGAGTACAAGCCGCACTACGACTACTTCGACCCCGACGAACCCGGCACGCCCACCATCCTCAAGCGCGGCGGGCAGCGGCTGGCCACGCTGGTCATGTACCTCAGCGCGCCCGCGCGCGGTGGTGGCACCACCTTCCCCGACGCGGGGCTGGAGGTGGCGCCTGTGCGCGGCAACGCCGTGTTCTTCAACTACGACCGTCCCCATCCCACCACCCGCACCCTGCACGGCGGTGCGCCCGTGATCGAGGGCGACAAGTGGGTGGCCACCAAATGGCTGCGCGAACGCGAGTTCGTCTGAAATGCCCGGCATGAACACCGCCTTCCCCACGCTCGCCCCGCACATCCAGGCCGAGCATGCCGGACCAAAAACCACCCAGACATGACCCAGAACACCCCCGAACAATCCCAACTCGGCCAGGCCTCGGCCTACGTGGACCAATACGACGCGGGCCTGCTGTTTCCCCTGCCGCGCGAGACCAAACGCCGGGAGATCGGCATCACCGGCAGCGTGCCGTTTCTCGGTGCCGACTTGTGGACCGCGTTCGAACTCAGCTGGCTCAACCCGCGCGGCAAACCGCAGGTGGCCCTGGCCCACATCACCGTGCCCTGCGAAAGCACGCACATCGTGGAGAGCAAGTCGTTCAAGCTCTACCTCAACAGCTTCAACAACACCGCGTTCGCCAGCGCCGACGCGGTGCGCGACCGCATTCGGGCGGATGTGAGCGCTGCCATCTGGCACGGCGGCACGCTGCAGTCCAGCGCGGGTGTGAGGTTGCTGCTGCCCGAGCAGCTGGAGCGCGAGAAGGTGCAGGAACTCGCCGGCCTGTCGATCGACCGGCTCGATGTGGAGTGCACGCGCTACCAGCCTGCGCCCGAACTGCTCTCTGCGGCGCTCGACGAAAAACCGGTGGACGAAACCCTGGTGAGCCACCTGCTCAAGAGCAACTGCCTCGTGACCGGCCAGCCCGACTGGGGCAGCGTGCAGATCGCTTACAGCGGTCCGCAGATCGACCAGGCCGGGCTGCTGCAATACATCGTGAGTTTTCGCAACCACAACGAATTCCACGAACAGTGCGTGGAGCGCATCTACATGGACGTGATGGCGCGCTGCAAGCCCACCAAGCTGGCGGTGTACGCGCGCTACACGCGCCGCGGCGGGCTGGACATCAACCCCTGGCGCACCAGCCACCCGCAGTCCCCGCCGGCCAACGTGCGCACGGCACGGCAATAGGCGCCTTGCGCGGCGGGTTCAGAGCATCTTCTGGATCAGCGCACCCTTGAACAGCACCGGCCCGGTCGGGCCGCGTTCGCTCGGCACACCGCCTTTGGGTTCCAGGCTGATGGCCAGCGTGGGCACTTCGCGCACGTCCCCCACGCCGGCTGCGAGCTGCAGCAGGCGTTCCTGACTCAGCACGCCCAGTGAGCGGGGGCCACCCGATGGCGGCAGGGCCCAGAGTTGCAGCGACTTGTCGCTGGCTTCCTGGAAACCGCCCACGCGCTGCAGCGTGAGCTTGCCGTTCTTCGGGTCGAAGGTCACGAGCATCGATGCGCTGGCTTTGTCGTCGTTGAGCACGGCCACGTATTCGATCTGTGGCGTGGTGGACAGCCTGGCCTGCAGTTCGTTGATCTGCGCACCGAGGTTGTCGCGCAGACCCACAGCGGTCACCAGGGCGAACACCGTGGCCAGCGCACCAGCAGCGGTGGCTCCGCGCCACAGCGCCAGGCTGCGCAGCCAGCCAGTGGGCGCTGGCTTGGCGGGCTGTGCGCGCGCAGCGGCCATGGCCAGTTGCTGGTTCTCGCCCTGCACCAGGTTTTCAATGCGCGTCCACACGGCGGGTGCGGGTTGCTGCGGCGTCTGCAGTTCGTTCATGCTGGCCACGCGGCTTTGCCACACCAGGGCGGCGGCGCGCACCGGGGCTTGTTCGCGGGCCATGGCTTCAAAGCGGCGGCGTGCCCCGCCGCGCAGCGTGCCCAGCGCGTGTGCTGCAGCGAGCCGGTCAAGCAGTTCGGGGTGTTGGATCAGGTTCATGGCGGTGTCTTCACGCAAAGCGCGACATGCAGGCTCGCAACTGGTCCAGCCCACGGCGGATCCAGGTTTTCACGGTGCCCAGCGGCAGGCTGAGCTGTTCGGCGAGCTCGCTGTGGCTGAGGTCACGCAGGTAGGCCAGGCTCACCACCTCCCGCTGGCGGTTCTCCAGCTTGCCCAGACACTGGTGCAGCGCCCAGGCCTGCTGGCTGGCCAGGGTGGTGTCCATCGGGTTGGGGGAGTTGCCCTCCATGGTGTCGGACATCACGTCGTCGATCTCGTCGGTGAGGTGGGTGCGATCGGCGTTTCGCCGGCGCAGGTAGTCCAGCGAGCGGCTGCGCACAATCAGACCGAGCCACGCCATCGGTGGGCTGAGCGAGGCGCGGTAGTCGCCAGCGGATCGCCAGATCTGCAAAAAGGTTTCCTGCAGCGCATCTTCGGCCCATTCGCTCTTGCCGACCACGCGCATGGACAGACCAAACAGCTTGGCGGAGGTCAGGTCGTAGAGGGCCTTGAGGGCGGCCTCGTCGCGCTGGGCGATGCGGTCGATCAATGCCATCAGTTGGTCGTCGGGTTGTTCGCTCATGCGGGCATTGTGGCGTACCGGCTTCTCCGACGCCCACACCGGGGCATGGAAAAAGGCCGGCAGTGCGATCATGGCCGGCGCCGGCGGGGCTGCACCTGTGTGGGCAGGCTCAGGGCCGTGACCGGCGTGATGTTGATCGTGGTCGGTGCCGCTTCAAGGAGCTGGTCCGCATGCACCACGCGCACCCTGGCAGTGCCTTCAGGCACACCTTGCAGGGTCGCCACACCGTTGGCGTCTGTCACCAGCGTCCAGGGGGTGTCGGTCACGAAGATGAAGCCGCGCATCGAGCCGTGCAGGTGGCAGCCCAGTTGCACCGCGCCGGCCTGGGTCAGGGTCGTCTCGGCGCTGGCGGACTCTTTCCCCTCGACCTTGCCGCCCAGGCGCAACTCGAAGCCTGGCAGGGTGCCTGCGTTGAGAGAAGCCAGACCCGCGGGCATGCCGCGCACGTGGTGTTCCCAGGCGTCGAGGTTGGTGAACGTGACCTTGGACCCCAGCGGCAGCACACTGGTGCCAGGCACGAACTGCATCTTCTGCTGGTTGATGACGGCCGAGACCGGGGCGGGCGCTGCGGGCCGGGCACCCGTGGTGGTTTCAATCACCACCACCGCGTCGGACAGGGGCTTGCCATCGCGCCCGAGCACGGTCACCTGCACGGTGGCAGCCTGCGCGGCCAGCGGCAGCAAGGTGGCGGCGATCAGCCAGGCGGCGGTGTTCCGGTGTTTCATGGTCGGGCCAGTGGGTTTGTTCAGCGAACCGTGACCACGTCGCGGTGCATCGGGGCCAGCAGGGCCAGCATCTGGTTCTGGCGGGTGAACGGAATGCCGCGCGCGTCCATGCTTTGTTGCAGCACTTCCACCAGGGCATTGAACTGGGCCCGCGTGGTGTCGCGGTCGGCGTGTGCGGTTTTCATGTCCGGGCCCTTGTAGACGCAGGGGCCGCCCGAGAGCTGGCAGAGCTGGTCGCTCAGGGACTTGGCGAGGTTGTTCAGGTTGGTGTCTGTGAACTGGTCACCAATGCGCGGATCGGCCTTGAGGCGCACCACAAAATCGTCCATGAGGCTGCGGATGCCGGCTTCTTCGCCGAAGGCCTGGTAGAGGCCCGTGGCCGGTGCCACCGGGTAGGCGCTGGCGGCCGACGGCGCGGGTCGCATGGACTGGGCCAGTGTGGCGCCACTGACCAATGCCAGCAGGGTGAGGACGGTGGAGGTGATGAGGTGTTTCATGCTGAGACTCAAAGGTGGAAGGTTCAGAAAGCGATCTGGGCCGAGACGTACACGCCGGTCTGCTTGCGGCCACCGGTGGTGGCGGGCACGATGCGCCCGAGGTCCACGTAGGCGGC
>JBBQSX010000144.1:0-9360 GCA_038213545.1 Burkholderiales bacterium | reverse complement strand
GGGGAGTTCCCTCAAGAATGCCCCGCCAACAGGGTCGGGGGTCTTGAGTTGTACCAACGTACCCGGCGCGGTGTCTGATCGAGTTGTGAGCGATTCCTGTCGAATCGCTGAGGCCGCGTCGATCAGCGCCGGCGGGTACGGCCGCCCCGGCGGCCCAGGCTGCGCAAGGACGCAATGACGAGCACCAGCACCAGACAGCCGACCCACATCGGCATGAGGCCCCAACGCGCGGTCCACTGCGCATAAGGCGTGCTGCCGCTGCGCCCCTGCACGGTGGCCTCCAGCCGGCCGCGCGTGAGCCGCTCCAGCTGGTGCGTGACCACACCGTTGTGGTCGATCACGGCGGTGGCCCCGGTGTTGGTGGCGCGCAGCATGGGACGACCCAGCTCCATGGCGCGCAGCCGCGAGATCTGCAGGTGCTGGTCAATGGCCACCGAGTCGCCGAACCAGGCGATGTTGCTCAGGTTGACGAGCACGTTGGGGGCGGTGGCCGTGTCGGCGAACGACGCGGCCAGCTCTTCGCCAAAGAGGTCTTCAAAGCAGATGTTGGGCGCAACGCGCTGCCCCGCCACCGGCCACGAAGGCTGGGCCAGGCCACCGCGGTTGAAATCCCCCAGCGGGATGTTCAGGAGATCGGTGAACCAGCGAAACAGCGGCGGGATGAATTCACCAAACGGCACCAGGTGGTTCTTGTCGTATCGGTAGATGCTGGACCCCAGCGCGCCAGGCACGTCAACCCGGGCCCGTTCCTTCGCGGCGGTCTCGGGCGTCAGGCCCCACACCGAGTTGGTGTAGCCCCGCTCCAGGCTGCCCAGTGGCAGGCCGACCAGTGCGCTGGTACCGCCAGCCGCTTGATCCGCGAGACCGCCGAGCAGCGGCTTCCAGAAGTCAGCGCCCAACTGGTTGGGCAGCAGTGGAATGGCGGTCTCCGGCGCCACCACGAGCTGCGGCCCTGCAGCGGGGTTGGCTCGCGCGGCGTCCACCGCCAGGCCGATCTGCTGCGGGTACCAGAACAAGGCTTGGGCAATGCCGGTGCCGGGCACGAACTTCTGGTCTTGCGCAATGTTGCCTTGCAACAGCCACACCCGCAGCTCGCCGGTGCTGGCGGTACCGCGCTGTCCCAGGGTGCGCCACGCCTGCCCACCCCCGAGCATGCTCACCAGCAACCCACCCACCAGCACGAGCAGGATCAACGACCGCGCCAGACCCCACCAGCCATCGGTCATTCCCGGTACCACGCGGGCCTGTACACGGGCACCCGGCGTCGCCATGCGCGATCCTGCTGCGGTCCGCCCCGCAGGCCGGCTCACCGGCGAGAGCATCCAGGTGCTCAAACGCCGCCACAGGCCCGAGATCACGGAGGCCATGGCGTAGGCCAGGATGGCGGCCAGAAAACCCATGCCGTACACGCCCACCAGCGGCGCCCAGGGCGTCATCAGGTCCACCTGCGCGTAGCCGCCGGCACCCCATGGGAAGCCGGTGAACCAGTGACCCCGTGCCAGTTCGGCCAAGGTCCAGAGCGACGCAAACAGCAACGCCTGCGCGGTACGGGAAACGGGGGCCCAGCTGCAAAGCAGGCCCACCGCCACGGCGTAATAGATCGAGAGCGCCCCCGCCAGCGCAACCACTGCCAGCACCGCCAGCCAAGCCGGCAAGCCGCCAAAGGTGTGCAGCGAGATGAACAGCCACCAGAAAGTGCCTGAGAGCCAGGCGGTGGAAAACACCCAGCCCCGCCACGCCGCCTGCCCCACACGCGTGGCGTACTGCAAGGCGAGCACCAGAAGGGACAGCGAGACAATCTGCCAGAAGCCGCTGGGTTGCCCAGGGCTCATGCCGGGCAGGCTCCAGCCAGCGAAGGGCCACGCGATGGAAGCGGCCTGCACAACGCCACCCAGCAAGCAAATCCAGAACCAGAAAAAACCGCTGCCGCGGGCGCTGCGTCCCGGGGGGCGGCGGCTCATGGGGTTGAAGCTCGACGGGGTATGGAGCGATCCAAAGAGACTGCGCATAAACCGGGCGGGCTCGCGGCGGGGCTCAGGGCTCTGCCGGAATCGGCATGACCTTGAACCACTTCACCGCACCACCCTTGGTGTGCAGCACGACAAAGCGCAGGCCTTCGAGTTCGTGGGTCTCGCCCCGCTTGGGCACATGCCCCATGGCGTGGGCGATCATGCCGCCGATGGTGTCAAAGTCGTCCTCCGGGAGCTTCAGGCCGAAGGATTCGTTGATGCGCTCGATCGGCGTGTCGCCGCTGACGCGCCAGGTGCTGTCGGCCAAGGCAAAGATGTCGCCTTCGTCTTCGGCCACATCGAACTCGTCTTCAATCTCGCCGACGATTTCTTCCAGCACGTCTTCAATGGTGATGAGACCAGCCACGCGGCCAAACTCGTCGATGACGATGGCGAGGTGGTTGCGGTTACCGCGAAACTCGCGCAGCAGGTCGTTGAGCCCCTTGGTTTCGGGTACGAAGGTGGCCGGGCGCAGCAGGGCGCGGATGTTGAGTTCGGGTGCTCGCTGCAGCTTGAGCAAATCTTTCGCCAGCAGGATGCCGATGATGTTTTCGCGCTCGCCCTCGAACACCGGAAAGCGCGAGTGCGCGGTGTCGATGACCAGGTGAAGCAGTTCATCAAAGGGGGCATCGATGTTCAGCACATCCATGCGCGGGGTGGCCACCATGACATCGCCAGCGGTCATGTCGGCGATGCGGATCACCCCCTCGAGCATCACGCGCGATTCGGCGTTGATGATGTCGTTGTCCTCGGCGTCGGCGAGGGTTTCAATCAGCTCGTCTTTGGAGTCCGGCCCGGGGTGGATGAACTCCGCGAGCTTTTGCAGGAAACCACGCTTGTCGACATGCCGCAGGCTGCGCTGCGGCCCACCACTGGGAGGGGATTCGGCCACTGAAGGTTGGGGGAGTTGTAACGGTGCGAAAGGATACCGCAAGCCGGTGGCTCACAGCGAAAATACGGCCGAGGCGCACCGAGGCACCGTTCAGACGTCAGCCGCGCGCCCGGTCGCGGGCTTCACGCACACCCTGACGTATATCCTGCAACATGCTCAGCAGGCGCCAGAACTGTTTGGCCTGAACCTTGAGGTGGTAGTCGGTGAGCGCCACCTGCTGGTTGACGAGCTCTGTCACACGCGAATCGAAGTCGGCTGGCGGCAGCCGCAGGTGGGCTTCGGACTCAGAGCCGTCGCGCTCGATGATGGCACCCGCATGGCGAGCGATCTTGAGCATGGCTGTGTTCTCCGACAGCGCATGGATGAAGATCTGCGTCACACCTTCGTTGCGCGCGTGCATGACAGCGCGCTCAAACAGGCGGCCGCCATAACCCCGGCCGCGCGCGCTCCTGGACACCGACACGCCGAACTCGGCGCAGCTGGTGTACTGCGGATCGATCGAGAAGGCCAGGTGGGCCATGGCGATCAGGTCGAGCCGGCGGTTGAAGATGCCGAAGAGTTCGTCGCGCTCAAAGTTGAGTTGGTCCACGTAGCGGGTGATCTGCTCATCGTTTGCGGCATAGCCGAAGCGCAGGTAGCGGTCGTGCGGCTCAAGGGCGAGAAGATGATGGAGGATGCGGTCGCGATGGCCCGGTCCGATGGACCGGATGGGTACCACCACGCTGGTGGACGGAAAGTGGTGCTCTTCCGACGTGCGCTTGGGGTTGGCGACAGCGTCTGCCGGCGACTGGGCGGGCGGCGTTGCAGACTTGAACCAGCGGGTGGGGTTGACCATGGCTGGACTGTAAGGGTTATCCCTATATCGACAAGGACTGAAGCCCCTAAAAGGGTCTTTCACCGATGGACGGACAGACAGTGACCGCCGGTCGCGTTTCGCGCGACCTACAGCGGCAGCGCTGTCGTGCTTTTCACACGGTCCATGACGAAGCTGGTCTTGCAGTCCTGCACGCTGGGGTGTTTGAGCAAGGTGTCCATAATGAAGCGCGAATAAGCTGCCATGTCGGCAACCACCAGCCGCAACTGAAAGTCCATCTCGCCGGTGAGTGCCGCACACTCAACCACCTCAGGCCACGCCATGACGCTGGCCCGGAACTCGTCCATGGGATTGCGCTTGGCGGTGCCGGCGTGTTTCTCCAGCCGCACGTTGACATAGGCGGTGAGACCGAGGCCCACCGCCTCCGGCCGCACCAGCGCCACATACCGGTCGATGACCTGCGCATCTTCCAGGCGGCGCACGCGCCTGAGCACAGCACTGGGTGACAGGCCCACGGTCTCGGCGATCTGGTCGTAGGTGGCGCGTCCATCAGCCTGCAGGCTGCGCAGTATGTGTCGATCCAGCTTGTCCAGTGCTTCCATTTCCCGAACTATGCAGCTTTCCTGCAAGAGCGACAAGCGGGACGCCACAAAACGCTGAAATCGTGACAGGCTGCGCCCATACAGTGGCCCATTCCCCTACGCCACCGGAGACCAACATGAACTTACCCCTGCCGAACGCCGTCCAGACCGCAGCGACCGAATGGGACAACCCGATGGGTACCGACGGTTTCGAGTTCATCGAGTACGCCGCGCCGGACCCGGTGGCCATGGGCGCACTGTTCGAGCGCATGGGCTTCAAGCCAATCGCCAAACACCGGCGCAAGGCCGTGACGTTGTACCGCCAGGGCGCGATCAACTTCATCATCAACGCGGAGCCGGACAGCTTCGCTCAGCGCTTTGCTCGCCTGCACGGCCCGAGCGTGTGCGCCATCGCATTCCGCGTGGCCGATGCCAAAGCGGCCTACGAGCGCGCCATTTCACTCGGTGCGTGGGGCTATGCGCAGTCGGCTGGTCCGGGCGAGTTGAACATCCCGGCCATCAAGGGCATCGGCGACTCCATCATCTATTTCATCGACCAGTGGCGCGGCAAGAACGGCGCCATGACCGGCGACATCGGCAACATCGGTTTCTTCGACGTGGACTTCCAGCCGATTGCGCCGAACTCCGGCGCCGACCTGAACCCGGTGGGCCATGGCCTGACCTACATCGACCACCTCACGCACAACGTGCACCGGGGCCGCATGGACGAGTGGGCTGGCTTCTACGAGCGGCTGTTCAATTTCCGCGAGGTGCGTTACTTTGACATCGAGGGCCAGGCCACCGGCGTGAAGAGCAAGGCCATGACCAGCCCCTGCGGGAAGATCCGCATCCCGATCAACGAAGAAGGCAACGAAAAAGCCGGTCAGATTCAGGAGTACCTGGACCGTTACCACGGCGAGGGCATCCAGCACATCGCCATGGGCTCGACCAACCTCTACGACACGGTGGACGCACTGGAGCTCAGCGGCGTGAAGCTGCTCAACACCAGCGACACCTACTACGAGCTGCTGCCCCGGCGCATCCCGAACCACGCCGAAAACGTGGAGGCACTCAAACAGCGCAACATCCTTGTGGACGGCACCCCGGGTGAACTGCTGTTGCAGATCTTCAGCGAGAACCAGCTGGGCCCGATCTTTTTCGAGTTCATCCAGCGCAAGGGCAACCAGGGTTTTGGCGAAGGCAACTTCAAGGCGTTGTTCGAGACTATGGAACTCGACCAGGTGCGCCGCGGTGTTTTGAAAGCCTGAAGTGGCCGTTGAACCTGTTGTCTATGGCGCCAGCGAACGCCCGCCACGCGGCGACTACGCGCGGGCTCAGGCCGACTACACCTGCGCGCAGAACTGGGCCGCCTACACAGAAGCGGATCACGACACCTACCGTCGCCTGTACGAGCGTCAGACCGCGCTGTTGCCGGGCCTGGCCTGTGATGCGTTCATCGAAGCGCTCCCGTCGCTGGGCGCCCGTGACCGCATCCCTCGGTTCGACGACATCAACGCGCGGCTGAAGCCGGTCACCGGTTGGGAGCTGGTGGCGGTGCCCGGCCTCATTCCGGAGCGTCCGTTTTTCGAACTGCTGGCGCATCGACGCTTTCCGGTGACCGACTGGATCCGAAGTCCCGACGAATTCGACTACGTGGTCGAGCCCGATGTTTTTCACGACCTGTTCGGCCACGTGCCGTTGTTGTTCAACCCTTCGTTCGCCGACTACGTGCAGCGCTACGGCGCTGGCGGCCTGAAAGCACACGATCTGGGTGCGGGCGAGCTGCTGTCCCGACTGTATTGGTACACCATCGAGTTCGGTCTTGTCCGCCAGCCCGACGGGCTGCGCGCGTACGGCGCCGGCATACTGAGCTCGTCGGGTGAGCTGCGCCACAGCGTCACGAGTCCACAACCCCAACGCATTGCACTGGATCTGCTGCGTTGCATGCGCACCCGCTACAAAATTGACGACTATCAATCCACGTATTTCGTTATCGACGGCTTCGATCAGTTGTTCAACATGACCGCGCCCGATTTCGCGCCCCTCTACGAAACAGTGCGTTCACTTGGCGACCTCTCGGCCGGCGCCAACATCGCCAGCGACTCCGCCATCACCCTCGGGTGAAAGGCGAGCGCGACATGCGCCGCGCCCGTCACAAGGCGGTTGTCTGCGTTGGGCAAGGTGGCGGTGGAGGCTGGGAAGACGATGTTGTCCGTGTTGCTGTACCAGCAAATGAACAAGTCGGCGTGGCGCTGCGGGTGCAACTCCAGTTCACGTGCAACGAGGCTCTGCTGCCAGTCGCAGTCGTGGCGCATCTGGCGCCCGTTGGCCAGGTGGCTGAAGCGGGCCAGCCAGGTGCCGCGGTGGGGCGTACCGATGGTGATGATTTTGTGAATGCGTGAAGCTGCATCCGGTGTCGCGGCCAACCACGCACGCGCAGCCAGTCCGCCCATGCTGTGGCAGATGAGGGTTGGGGCCTGGCCTGTCAGCGCGGTGGCACGCGTCACGGCTTCATCAACAACAGGTGCGTAGTCGTCAATGGACCCGAATATGGGTTCGAGGTTGACCGAAACGTATGGGATGCCCAGAGCCTGCATGCGCTCCATCCAGGGCAGCCAGAACCCGCGGTTGCAAAAGAAGCCATGGACGAGCACCGCCGCGGGTTGAGACTCAGGCAGCGCCATCGAGGTGTCGGGCAGCTGCCGCCAGCGAAAGGGCTGGCGCCATGCAAAAACGCGGGGCGCCACCTTCACTTCCTGCCACCACGCCCCCAACCATTCGATTTTGCTGGCGTGCTGGGTGGCGTCAGAGTGGTTGATGGCGGCTGCGGCTATCGTTTCAATGCCCAGAACCACGGCATAACCCATGGTCAGCAGTGCGAGGCCCGCAACCAGCGCAACGGCCGAACCCGACCACATCCAACCCATCCACATGGCAGCCAGCGCGGCCAACACCAACACCACCGACTGCTGAAGCAAGGCCAGCGACGAGGTGCGGTGGCGGTGACGATGCATTTGGGGTGAGGTTGCAGGTGGCATGGTCAAACTATCGCACGTGAAACACCCCCGAAGACCCTCGGCGACACTTTGGAGACGGTCTTGGGAATAGACTGCACTGATAGTGCCCTCCGACCCATGAGTTCGAAACCCAGCGCCTCCGATCAAATCCGCACGCATTTGGCTCGCGTCAGCGAACTGCGCGTCGAAGCCCGATCTGTGGGTCTGCATTCGGCCGTGGAAGACATCAAGCGCCTTCAGGCGCGGCGATTCCGGGCCACCTACGCCGACTTTCTTTCAGATCCAAGGTATTCACCCGCCACGCGGTTCTTTCTGGATGAGCTGTATGGCGTCCATGACTTTTCCCGGCGTGATGCGCAATTTGGCCGGATCGCGGGCGCGCTTGAGCGCTTGTTTCCTGAGGCCGTGGCCCAGCTGGCGGTTGACCTGTCCGAGACTCATGCGCTGACTGAGGTACTGGACCATCGTTTGGCCACGCACTGGCTCTCGCTTGACAAGTCGCTTTCGGCTCCTGAGCGATACATCCTCGCTTGGCGCCAGACAGGTGACCGGACATCTCGAGAGCGGCAACTCTCCGTCGTGCAGCATATGGGTCTTGAACTCCAACGACTCACGCGCATGAAGACCTTGCGGGCTGGGCTTCGCTTGATGCGCAACCCAGCCCGTGCAGCAGGACTCGATGCCTTGCAGCATTTTCTGGAAACCGGGTTTGACGCGTTTGCCGCCCTGAGGGATGCCCAACCTTTTTTAGAAACGATCAACCAGCGCGAAACAGGCTGGGTGGGCGCGTTGTTTGATGACGACTTTGGCGTGTGCAGCCACGCCTTGAGCGCAGAGCTCACTCGCGGCGCATGACAGCGCTGCCCTGTTCGGCGCCGATCCCATCCGTTCGGATGCCTGATCCCCCATGAAGGAATCAAACAAGCCCGCTTCAAAGGCTGCTCGCTTCAAGCAGTTGGGTATCACCGTGTTTGAACGCGGCTGGCTTTCGTCCAACAACGTGCTGATTCAAGGCAACGAATCAACAGCGCTCGTGGATTCCGGCTATTGCACCCATGCAGATCAAACCTTGGCCCTGGTCAGGCAAGCACTGCAGGGGCGAGAACTGGAACTGCTATTGAACACCCACCTTCACAGTGACCATTGCGGTGGTAACTCCGCGCTACAAACCGCCTTCCCCAAGCTCAAGACATGGATTCCACCTGGGCAGGCAAAGTCTGTTTCAGCTTGGGATCCCGTAGCCCTCACGTATGAACCGACGGGGCAATCCTGTCCAGCATTTGAGTTTGAGAGCATCCTGAATCCAGGGACCACCCTTCGGTTGGGAGACGTCCTTTGGGAGATTCATGCCGCAAAGGGGCACGACCCGCACTCAATCGTCTTGTTTGAACCCGAAAAAAAGGTGTTGATTTCTGCAGATTCGCTTTGGGAAAACGGCTTTGGCATCGTATTCCCGGAACTGGAAGGCATAGAAGCGTTTGAAGACGTCGCAAACACCCTGACCCTCATTGAGTCGCTGAACCCACTGACCATTGTTCCTGGACACGGGGCTGTGTTCGAAGACGTTGATGGCGCCTTGCAAAGGGCGCGCAGTCGCTTGGACCAGTTTGTTAACAATCCCGATAAACACCGGCGTCACGCACTCAAGGTCCTCATCAAGTTCAAACTGCTTGAATGGCAATGCGCTCCCGCATTGCAGATGTTCGACTGGTATGTCAAAACCCCATACGTAGCCAGCATTGAACGTCGACTTCCAGCCCCAGACATGGACGCTTTGAGAGATTCGCTGGACTCACTGATCAAAGATCTCGCCAAAAGCAACGCGCTGAGAATTGAGGGCGATCTCTTGATCAATGTTTGATGCAATTCCCAGCGATTCCTCTGCATTTCAGAGGTTCACTGCGGCCTTATAAAGCCCAAACCCCCAGGTACCGAGGGCACGAGGGGGTTTGGGGGGCTGGGTAAGAGCCTGACGATGACCTACTTTCACACGGGAACCCGCACTATCATCGGCGCAAAGGCGTTTCACTGTCCTGTTCGGGATGGG
>JBBQSX010000143.1:0-9447 GCA_038213545.1 Burkholderiales bacterium | reverse complement strand
GAAGGCCCGCGCGAGAGCGTCCTGGCGCTCATGGCTCTGCTCAAGACCGATGCGCGGCACCACACGGGGGTACCGCTGGCTTCGGGTGAGGAAGTCCGCGAGCGGCTGTTCCCCGACTGGGACATGGAGTTGGTCGGGGACGATGACATCCGCGATGTGCTCGTGGATGCACTGGACAACGCCCAGGATCCTGCCAACGCGCAGATCTTGCGCGACATGCTGGCCGAGCTGGAGTCGGGCAAGCTCAGTGGTCTGGGGCGGCCCTGAGTCGTCTTGGCTCTGCCGATCAGCCGCGCAACAAGGCCTCGTAGTCCCTGCGAGTTGCTTCACCCACGGAAGCCACCAGTTGCGTGTAAGGCGTCTGATGACGCACCAGCATGCGTGCCGAGGCCGTGGCTTTGGAGCGGCAGAACCAGTGGCAAGTGTGTTGCATCAGCAGCAGCTCGGCCGACAGGATGAATGCCTTGTCCCGGGGCGAACGCCGTGGTTCGTTGCCGGCTGCCTCCGCCAGGCCGCGCGCGTGGATGCGAAAGGCCTCACGCACGTCGAACGTGGCCCGGGGAAGCAGGCGGGTGGCCAGGGGCAGCGCAAAGCCGAGGGTGCTGACGCGGGTCTGTTCCTCATCCAGCCGCGCAAACTCGGTCGCAAAGCTGCCGAATTGCTGCGCCACCGACTGCTCGGCCGTTGCCAGCATGTTCAAAACCTGTTCGCGCCGCACCGGGTCTTCTTCACCGAGTGCGCGCAAGTAGCCCTGTGTGAGGTTCTCCATCAGCGTTTCGATCTGGTACTTGCCCAAAAAGCTGGCCAACAAGCCAATGCGGCGCTTCTGTTCGCTCAAGCGCAGGTACCACACGCCCGAGATCCCCAGCATCGCCAGAATCAGGATATCCATCGCAAGCCCATTGCCATTTGTAGTTCTTTGGTAGCTATTTTTGAGCCGAATGCATGAAGCCGGAGGCTCACGCGGGTGAGAAGAGAGTGTAGTGACGCAATTCCATACCTTGGTGCGAGAATGCAAAGCCCGGGATCCAGCGCAGCCGATCTGCCCGTTCCGGGCCCGCCCGCGCGGGCTTGTTCCCCAGAGAAAACCCGAGCCCCACCCTTCATGTTGCGTTCCTTACCGTACATAGCCCTGGCCGCAGCAGCGATTGCCGCGAGCCTGCTCGGCTTCTCGTGGCTGATGTCGGTTTGGTTGGATCGACACCTGAGCCTGGGTGAACTGGCGGTGGTCACCGTGTTGCTGGTGTCGGCGCTCGCTTATGGACTGAGCGTCTGGCGCACCCGCAGCCGCCGCAAGGTGCAGGACATGCGCGACTCCGCCCTCTGGTGAGTTGCCTGGTGCCACGCCGGCCCGCAGCGGCCCGATGACACAGTGTGTGGTGCACACACACAATCCAGACACACATGCGCTGCACACTGCAAAGCATTGATTGCGGGAGATTGACATGGGTTTGCGGGGTCGTCTGGGATTGTTGGCAGTGATCGCCTGGCTGTCGTTGCCAGCGCACGCCGACGCGCTGCGCTGCAGTGGCGGCACCGTGGAAGAGGGCGACTCGCGCGTGTCGCTGCTGCAGAAATGCGGCCGCCCCCAGCTGCAGGACAGCTTCTGCGCCCCGGTGTTCCAGAACAAGTCGCTGGTACCGGCGCCCGAGCCGTTCGCCAGCAATGCCGTGCCCTGCCAGCAGATCGACGACTGGATCTATGACCGAGGACCCGGCAACCTGATGGCCACCGTGCGCATTCGCTCCGGCACCGTGCAATCCATTCGAATCCAGCGCCAACCACGGTGAGCGTGGTGATCCGGCCGTCTCAGGTCTGGATGCGGAAGCTGCCCACCACCGCAAAACCACGGCCCTGCACGCCGGCGCGTGCGGCTTCAACCGCGGCGTTGAGCGCGAGGATGTTGGTCTGGAATGCAATGCCGTCGATCCCGCCGATGATGTCGGCGATCTTCTTGCTGCTGACGTTGATGGAGCCCATGGTTTTCACCACCTCGGCGGCGCCCGACGAGAGTTGCTGAGCAGACGTTGCCGCGCCCGAACTCTGCGAGACGTCGCTGGTGCGTTGTTCCATGGAGGCGGCGGTCTGCTGCAGACCGCTGGCGGTTTGTTCGGTGCGGGTGCTCAGGTCGTGCGTGCCGGTGGCGATCTCGCTGGAGGCGGTGGCAATCGATCCGGATGAGCCCATGACCCCGGCAATCACGCGGGCGAGTGACGGATCGGCCTTGCCGCAGGTCGGCCACCAGATCGGCGAACTCGTCGCGGCTGCTGGCACTTTGCACCGTGCCCAGATCGCCATCAGCAAGGGATTGCGCGGCACGCGAGACGTGCTTCATGCATGGCGGCCATGCTGAGGTGGATGCCCACATGCAGGTACACCGAGACCAGCACGCCCAGCGTGAGAGCGATCAGCAGCAGGTTGAGGTTGAACGCGGCACCGCTGCCGCGCTCGACCACCGGGTTGGCCTGCATCAACTGACCGAGCAAGGTTTCGACCGAGCCGAAGGTGTCGTTCAGACGCGCATCGGTCACTTCGTAGAAGACCTTGTCCTGGGCGAGACCTCTACACGGTTCACGTTCATGGTGACGCAGGCCGCGATGCGTACCGCAATGCCGGCGGTGGAAGGCGTGTTGTTGGCCAGCGGGTAGCCGAGGCAGAAGATGTCGGCGTCGGAGTCCTGCGCCAGACCCGGCTTGTTGCCCATGTCGCGCATGAAGGCGCAGAGGCGGCCGTACTCCGGCGCGTGGGCCGAAAGGGCCTTCTGTGGGAACTCGGCGTCGGCCGGCTGTGCGTTGATCCTGGCGAGCTGCCGGACCGCTGTGGCGACCTGCTTCCTGAAGCCCTCCAGGGCTGCCGGGTCGCCTGATTTGCCGGTGATGGTGACGCGCCGGCTCTCGATCAGCGCCTTGTTCCAATCGACCAGGTCGGTCATCAGCGCCACAGCGACCCGTTTGGATTCGATCGTACGTATCCGGGCATTGAGATACTGCGCGGCGGCCATACCCAGCGCCTGCAACAACAGCAGCGTGGGCACGCTGGCCAGCAAGAACTTCGGGCCCAGTCGAAGGCAGGCCATCCGGGCGGAAGCGGGCACAAAGAAGGCATTCATGGGTGTGTTCGGCGCAAAGGGTTGTGTGGCATGCAACCGCTGGAGCCGACAAGCACAGTCAAGCTGTGGCCTCTCAGGACAGCCCCCTTGTTTGTCGGCCATTTGTGCCCGAACCGAAGCGCGGAAAAACGCTGGAGTTTCCCCGAAACCCTTCAGGTGGCCTGGGCAGGGGCCTGAAAGCAGGTCATGGGCAATGCGTCTTCAAAACCAGCCAGGGAGCCGTCGATGAGCTGGATGAAATCGCCCGCCGGGCCTTGCCGGGCGAGCAGACGGAAAGCCAGGTACATGATGCCGCTGGAGCAGCGCACCACGGTATCGAACAGGTCCACCGGGAAACCCGAGCCGGTGCGGTGCATCGGGTTGATGCCGCCGTGTTCAAAGTCGGCCAGCGCAGCGGAGTACGCGTCGTTCATGGCCAGCAGCGGCTTGACCAGACCGGCCAGCCGCGGCTCGCCCACCAGCTGTTCTTTCAGGCCATGCACCATGCGCCCGGTGTGCGGCAGGCTGAACCCACAGTCGGGGTCGAGCATGGCCCGGAAGTCGGCGTCGCTGGCCACGTAGGCGTACCAGGCGGCGCGCACCAGGGCGTCGTATTGCACATGCAGCATCGCGCAGGCTGCGTTCTGAGCGCCGGTGGCAAACAGGATGCGCAGGGCATAGGCATGTTCGATACCCAGTTCGCAGGCGAAGGCGGTGGCCAGCGCGCGGTGGCTGTCATCGCGCTCGGGCATGCGGTCGATGCGCTCACCCAGGTGCAGGGCGAAGGCTTCGGCTTGTTCAAGGAGGATCTGTTCGTAGTTCATCCGCGCATCGTACCGGCGTGTGAGGGCGCTTCGACCGCAAGACCCGCTGCGGATGTCGCTTCAGTGGCTCACATCCCGGCGGGCGGACCGCAGAATGCGGCCTGACGGGTCGGTGGTTCGGCCCGCGAGAAGAAGGCATGGGCATGCAGAAGATGATCGATTGTTCGGCGCGCGAACTGGCCGCGCGCGTGGCCCGCTGCGAAGTCAGCGCAGAGGCGGTGGCGCAGGCGTTTGTGGAACGCGTTCAGGCGCTGGAGCCTGGCATCCTGGCCTGGCAGCACTTCGACGCCGCGCAGGCCATTGCGCAAGCGCAAGCGGTCGATCGTGCTGGTGCCCAGGGCGCCCTGGCGGGTGTGCCCATCGCGGTCAAGGACCTGATCGACACCGCCGACATGCCCACCACCTACGGCTCGCCCATTTATGCGGGGCACCGCCCTGCGTTGGACGCAGCCGTTGTGGCCAGCGTGCGAGAGGCAGGCGGCGTTGTCATGGGCAAGACCGTGACCACCGAGTTCGCCACCTTCAAGCCCGGCGTCACTCGCAACCCGCGCGCCAGCCCTGATGCACCGCGTACTCCGGGTGGCTCGTCCAGCGGCTCGGCCGCGGCGGTGGCGTGCGGCATGGTGCCGCTGGCCTTCGGCACACAGACGGCGGCTTCCATCATCCGGCCTGCGGCGTATTGCGGCGTGGTCGGCTACAAGCCCACCTTCGGCCTGCTGCCCATGGCGGGCATCAAGTCGCTGTCGCCCACGCTGGACACTGCCGGCGTGTTCGCGCGCACGGTGGACGACGCCGCGTTTTTCGTCAGCACGCTCTCTCGCATCGAGCTGCCGATGGCACCCGTCAAGGGCTGGCGCGTGGGTGTGTGCCACACACCGCATTGGGAGCTGGCCGACGAAGACGCCCGCCGCGCGCTGCAGCTGGCCGCGCACCATTTCGACAAGCTGGGCACCCGCCTGGTCGAGGCGGTGGTGCCGGGGGCCTGGGCGGGTCTGGCGCAGGCCCAGATGGACATCATGGGCTTCGAGGCCTGGGCCGCGTTTGCGTCCGAGCGCAACCACCACGCGAACCTTTTCAGCCCGGCGTTTGCCGACGTGCTGGCCGGCGGCGCGGCTGTGAACAGTGAGCGATTGACCCAGGCCCATGCGCTCGCCATCCACGCGCGTGGCGAGATCGAGAACTTGTTGAGTCAGGTCGACGTGTTGATCGCACCGAGTGCCACCGGCGAAGCACCCGTGGGGCTGGACGCCACCGGCAACCCGATCTTCAGCCGCATGTGGAGCCTGCTGGGCGTGCCCTGCGTGCACGTGCCCACGGGTGTGGGCCGCCACGGCATGCCGGTGGGTGTGACGGTGATCGGCCCGCGCTGGCGCGATGCCAAGGCGCTGAGCGCTGCCACGGCGCTCGAAGCGTCGATCAGAAGCTGACGCTCAGACCGCGCCGGTCGGGTGCGTGGGGTCCACCCACAGCACCTGTTCGGGTTTTTCCACCGGCGCGATGTCCAGATTGACCGCCACCGCCTGGCCGTCGCTGCGGCACAGCACGCACTCCAGCACCTCGGTGGCGCTGGCGTTGATCTCCTGGTGCGGCACAAACGGCGGTACGTAGATGAAGTCGCCCGGGCCGGCCTCGGCGGTGAACTCCAGCTGGTCGCCCCAGCGCATGCGCGCGCGGCCCTTCACCACGTAAATCACGCTCTCCAGCGGCCCGTGGTGGTGGGCACCGGTCTTGGCATCGGGGTGGATGGTGACGGTGCCGGCCCAGAGTTTTTGCGCACCCACGCGTGCAAAGTTGATCGCGGCCTTGCGGTCCATGCCCGGGGTGGAGGGCACATTGCCGTCGAGCTGGTTGCCGGGCACCACGCGCACAC
This sequence comes from Burkholderiales bacterium, assembly GCA_038213545.1. Lineage (GTDB taxonomy): Bacteria > Pseudomonadota > Gammaproteobacteria > Burkholderiales > Burkholderiaceae_C > Hydrogenophaga. The sequence continues at coordinate 3,665 of JBBQSX010000143.1, read as the reverse complement.
CGTCGTGCTTCCACGCCGGGGCTTGGTCGTGGGGATGGTCGTGATCGTGGTCGTGTGGCATGGCGTGTCTCCTGGGCGATGGAAGGTTCAGTGTGCCACCGCTCCCGATGCCCGAAAATCAAAGCATTGAATCGCCCCGTTGGAGAAACCGTTTTGCCCCTGCCCGCACCCCAGCCCCGCACCGCCATGCACACCCGCCGCGTCGAGTACCGCGGCTTTCACCGCGAGGACGGCCTCTGGGACATTGAAGGCACCCTGCACGACAGCAAGCCGCACAGTTTCGAGATCGAGGGAGAACGCCGCTGGGAAGCTGGTGAACCGGTGCACCACATGCACATCCGCGTGACGGTGGATGAGGGCATGGTGATACGCGACATTGCCGTGGCCATGGACGCGCACCCGCACGGTCCCTGCCCACAGGCCATGGCGCCCATGCAGGGCATGGTGGGCGAGGTGCTGGGCAAAGGCTGGCGCCACACCATCCAGCGCCACCTCGGCGGCATCCAGGGCTGCACGCATTTGCGCGAGCTGCTGTTCAACCTCGCCACCGCCGCGTTTCAAACCCGCTCGGCCTCGTTCGCTCCACCGGCCGACGGCAGCCCGCCGGTGCACCTGGGCCAGTGCCTGGCCTGGGATTTCAACGGACCGGTGGTGGAGAAGGTCTACCCGATGTTCTTTCGCTGGCAGCCGCCTGCCGCTGCGTCCCGGAGCTGAGCGGCCGGCCATGCGAGGGCATCAGCCAGGTGCCTTCCTCATGCCGGCCAGGGCGGTGTTGTCCATCCACAGGCGCAGGCCCAGCGAGCCCGATCGGCCACGCACCGGCATCTTGCGCAGTGCGATCTCCACCGCTTCGATCTGCGGGCAGCCGGCGCAGGCGTGGGCCATGCGCGTCATCAGCCGCTCTTGCGTCTCGTAGGGCCCATCGCGCGCGAGTCGTTCCAGCTCTGCCACCAAGGGGTCGTAGTCAAACACGTGGTCCATGCCGTCGTGTTCGATCAGCACCAGCGAGGGGTCGATCCACAGGGTCAGATCGAGCAGGTGCTGGTCGGGCACCATGTCATCCGGGGCATGGCTGCCGATCGTGGTGTCCAGCGCCAGGTCGCGCAATTCCACCGTGCTTCGAACCGTCACAGCGACGCCGTTCCTCAATCCACGAGCGCCGCATACGCCAGCGTGCGGAACAACGCCCGGTAGTGCTCGCGCTGGTTGGGGGCCTGGGCCAGAAAAATGCCGAAGAGTTGCTCGGCCGGATCGGCGAAAAAGCTGGTGCCGCCGATGCCGCTCCAGTGGACCGTGCCCACCGATCCCGGCATGGGTGCCAGCCCGGCGGCGGTGCGCACCGCAAAGCCCAGGCCGAAGCCGTGGCCGGGTGGCAGCAGCGAAGGGTCGTTGCCCGGCGTGGTGCCCAGATGGTCGGCCGTCATGAAATCCACCGTGTGCGGACCGAGCAGGCGCACACCGCCGAGCTCGCCCTTGTTCAGGATGAACTGCAGGAAGCGCGCGTAGTCGGCGGCGGTCGACATGAGCCCGCCGCCACCGCTCTGAAGCGCCGGCGTTTCTCGCGGGTCGAACAGCCGCATCGGAATGCCGCCGTCGGGGTCGTGTGCAAAAGGCTCGGCAATGCGCGGGTGGTCGGCCTCGGCCACCAGAAAGGCGGTGTCGGTCATGCCCAGCGGGGTCAGGATGGCCTGTTGCAGGTGTTCGGCGAGCGTCTGTCCCGTGATCACTTCAATGAGCCGGCCCAGCACGTCGGTGGCGCGGCTGTAGGCCCACACGCTGCCCGGCTCGAACATCAGAGGCAGTGCAGCGAGTGCGCGGCTCAACTCGGCGTTGCTGCGCCCGCGTGCGCCCATGTTTTCCTGCCGGTACATCTGCTGCACGGACGAGTCGCCGAGGAACTCGTAGGTGAGTCCGGCGGTGTGGCGCAGCAGGTCTTGCACCGTGGCCGCGCGCGCAACCGGACGAAGCTCCACGCCGTTGGCGGTGTGCACCGCCAGCTGCTGTTGCGCAAACTCGGGGAGGTGCTGGTGCACCGGGTCGGCCAGTTTCAATCGGCCTTGCTCGATCAGCATCATCACCGCCACCGAAACGATGGGCTTGGTCATGGAGTAGATGCGAAAGATGGCGTCGCGTGTCATGGGCGCATCGCGCGCCGGATCAAGCCGCCCGATGCCTTCCATGAGTGCAATGCGGCCGTGCCGCGCCAGCACCAGCACGGCGCCGGGCAAACGGCCGCGGTTCACGTCGGCTTGAAACACGTCCACCAGGTGGCGCATGCGCGTCGGGCACAGGCCCAGATCGGCCAGGTCGGCCGGAGGCAGAGGCGCACGCATGTCAGGCCCCGTAACGTTGGCGCGCCAGTGCAGCCCCCTGGGCCAACGCTTCGAGCTTGGCCATGGCGACTTCGCGGCTCATGGGGGCGAGGCCGCAGTTCGTGCAGGCAATCAGGTGTTTTTTCGGCACGTACTTGAGCGCCAGGCCGATGGTGTCGGCCACCTGTTCGGGGGTCTCGATCACGTCGCTGGCCACGTCGATCACACCCACCATCACGTCCTTGCCTTCCAGCAGCTGCATCAGTTCGGGTGGCACGTGGGAGTGGAAACACTCCAGGCTCACCTGGTTGATGCTGCTCCTGGCCAGCGCCGGAAACACCTGCTCGTACTGGCGCCACTCTTCGCCCAGCGTCTGCTTCCAGTCCACGTTGGCCTTGATGCCGTAGCCGTAACAAATGTGGACTGCGGTGGTGCAGGTCAGACCGCGCGCGGCCACCTCGAGCCCAGCCACGCCCCAGTCGGCTGCGTCTTTCATGTAGACGTTGAAGGCGGGTTCGTCGAACTGGATGATGTCCACGCCATCGGCCTGCAGCGCCAGCGCTTCCTGGTTGAGCAGCTCGGCAAACGCCATGGCCATCTTCACCTTGTCGCCGTAGTAGCGGTCGGCGACGGTGTCCACGATGGTCATGGGCCCGGGCAGGGTGAACTTGAGTTTTTTCTTCGTGTGCTTGCGGGCGAGCTGCGCTTCAAACGCGTGCACGCGCCCCTTCAGGCGCAAGGGCGCCACCACCTGCGGCACCTGCGCGTCGTAGCGGTTGTTGCGGATGCCCATGGTGACCTTGTGCTCGAAGTCGATGCCCTCGACCTGTTCCACAAAGCCGTGCACGAAATGCTGGCGCGCCTGCTCGCCGTCGCCGATCACGTCCAGGCCTGCGTCTTCCTGGGCCTTGATCCACAGCAGCGTGGCGTCGGCCTTGGCCTGCTGCAACTCGGGGCCCTGGGTCTTCCACTGGGGCCAGAGTTTTTCGGTTTCGGCCAGCCAGGCGGGTTTGGGCAGGCTGCCTGCAATTGCGGTGTCGAACATGGGGTCTCCGGTGTTTTTTGAATGGCCGGGGAATCTTAATCAGACCATGCGGATTTCGCTGTCGCGGGGGCTTGGCCCCGCCGACCCTCAGCGCGGCGCGACGCGCTCGGCCAGCGTGCGCAAGGCGACCAGTTGCTCGCCGATGAACCTGGCCGTGGCTTCGTCGGTCAGCTCGCCTTCGGCGTTGAACTTGCTGCCCGAGTGGTTGATGAACACCTCGGGTTTGTTCAAGGTGAACGCGTTGAGGAACACCAGCACCTGGCGCAGGTGGTACTGAACCCGGGCCGTGCCCACCGGGCCTGGGCTCG
>JBBQSX010000142.1:0-9450 GCA_038213545.1 Burkholderiales bacterium | reverse complement strand
TTTGGGGACAAATCCGGGACACTGAACTTCGATGGCAAATTTCACGCGACGCGAATCTGGAAAGTGGCAGGCAAAAGTCCGTCGTGATGGATGGCCCTCTCAAAGCAAAACGTTCGACACGAAGGCGGCAGCGGAGGCATGGGCGAGATCGGTGGAGCGTGAGATGGATACGGATTCGTTCATCTCCAGGAACGACGCCGAACGAACCACTTTCTTCGAAGCTGCTGAGCGCTACCGGACAGATGTACTCCCTTCAAAGCGAGGGAAGCAACAAGACGGCTACGTGCTCAAGCGCGTGACCGAAGAGTTTGGCTCGTACTCCCTTGCCGCCATCACGCCGGCCAAGCTGTCTGCGTACCGGGACGAGAGATTGAAGGCAGTAAGTCCACAGACCGTGCTGCATGAGCTGGGCATGGTCTCTCGGATCTTCAAGGCTGCCAAGCTGGACTGGAACATAGCCCTGCCCAAAGGAAATCCTGTCGAGGATGTTCGTAAACCCAGCCCGAACAACGACCGAACAAGAAGGCTCGAGAGTCTTGAAGAGGATCTTCTGCTGAATGCTTTGAAAGAGTGTGCCAGCGTGTGGCCACATGCTGCAGCAGTACTGGCCATGGAGACTGGGGCGCGCCAAAGTGAGCTGTTGTCTCTCAAATGGGAAGAAATCGACCTGGAGCAACGTGTTGCACGAATTCGTGGTCGGGATGGCGGAAAAACCAAACACGGCGATGAATATCGAGATGCACCGCTTTCGAGGCGGGCTGTGGCTCTTCTCAACTCACTTCCCCAAGCTACACGAGGAAAAGTACTCCCACTTAGTCAGAACGCACTTCAGTTGTCTTGGGAACGGGCAGTGACTCGCGCAAGGAGAACCCATGTATTTGGATTGCTTCGTGAGCTACTCGAAAAGCACGGTGTCGACGAAAAAGCCCAAGAGCGCGAGATCACCGCACTGAAGTTCAAGAAGCGTGCACCCAGTGAGGCGACGATCAATCACCTTGCTGATATCGACAAACATGACAGGGTGATGGTCGACCTTCATTTCCATGACTTGCGTCATGAAGCCACCACGCGGCTCGCCGAGAAACTGGAAATGCATGAACTCATGAAGGTCACCGGCCACAAGACCACACGCATGCTTGCCAGGTATTACCACCCTCGAGCGGCTGATCTGGCCAAGAAGCTTGACTAGAAAGAAGCCTTTTGTCGTATAGGTGCGCGCGACTGAAAAGGTCAGGACGCTGTCGAACGGACTTTATTTTTTGGCGACATATCCCAAGCAGTCACCCGCCACTCACGTGAACGGCCAAAGGCAAAAACAGCATGACAATCCCGTCAATGCGTTTGCCCGCTAGCGCACATGGCGACGTGCATTGCACCCTAACAAACCCAAAAGGATAACGGTCATTCGCCTGATCAGTTTCTCTAGTAGCTCTTCGGAGCTACTAGTTTTTTATGGGCGACAGTTTTTTGTTCGAAACACAAAACTTCACCAAGACAGGTGAATGTTGGTCGATGAACAAGTTAGATGCTTCGCCTACAGCGTGAACCGGCACCATCGCGTTCTCCGAGGTTACAGCCACCCCTTGAAGCCATAGGTCAGGTCTGATGCTCACAAACCGTCACGATCAGGCTGAACGCCATGAGCAGTTCTTGCTTGAGCAGTGTGGGATCAGAAAGGGTGCTGTCTGACAACAGTGCTACCTCGTCCCGGACACGGTTGAGAAGCGGATCGAAAACTCTTTATTTTTCCAGCATATTGAGACTGCCATCTGATGGGTGAGGCACACCGCCTTCCGATCAAGAAGGCTGAGTCTCGAGTCCACGGATCCCCAAGCTGAAACCTTAAAGCGAGCAGGTTGGTACGGCTGGGTGCCTTTTTTCTGTAGATACATATCCCTCTCAGTCATGGCGATGTGCCTGACCTTTTAAAGGAAAAATCTACTTATGCGTATCAACACTGCTCAACGGACTGGTCTTGCTGATCTTTTCGAAAAGATTGCCACGGGTTTGGTCTGGGCTCTCTTCTTTATTATCTTCATCAATGAACAATTTTCATGGCTGAAAGTGGTTATAATTTCAACATTATCGTTAGCATCCATTGTTGTCTCAGTGTACCTGAGAGGTTTTGACAATGAAGACTGACATAGCCAACAGCTTGCATCAACATTTTCACCAAGGCAAGTATCATTAAATGTCGATCTTCACCAGATCAACATAGTTAGCAACCCAAAACCACGATTCGTCGTGGTTTTTTTATGCGCATATGGAAATGAAGAAAATCCCGCCGAAGCGGGATTGGGTTAACTAGCAGTTAGCTTTTCAAATGACTTGATTTCGCCATGAACAAAAATCAAGAAATCATCAACCTGTCCCAATAAATGAAAATATTCATCATCAAATAGTTGGCTGGTGGTTTTACAGAGCAGCAGAAGCTCTCTAAATCCCTTAACTCTCTGCTGTGACTCAAATAAACATCCCAGCAGATTCATTTGCATCACCACAGGATAGCCGTATTCACCATGCTGATGAAATTTTATTAACCCCTTCATGTCTTCAAGCGTTTCCGAAAGTTGGACGGGGTCGAGTGTGAGATCCATATCTTAATACCTTTGAAGTTAAACATATTCAACCGAATAGTCTCCTGCTTTTTTGGTAGCTCATCACAGAAAGTGACGTTCTACCGATGTTGCTCGGTGACTGCAGTGGATATGTGCACAACTCAAAAAGGCAAGAAGGTGGATCTATCCAGAACCCAAGGAAGCCATGTGGGGGTTTGGCTGGATCAAGAAGCTCAAGAGTTTGCGGAGCGGCCACACGGTGTGGAGTCTCCGCTCATGTTCGTTGCAGATGCTCTATGAACATGCGTCGCGTGGTCGGCGAGGAAAGAATGCGCCGCCAGGTGCATTCGGGGGCACCCGCCTTGCGGGGGGCGGCAGCCCGGTCGTAGACCTGTGCGGAGGGCACCCGGCCCACCGGGGAGGCGGGAGCCTCGTCCGAAGGACTGCTGTGCGCCGCTTCGCGGCTACCTGGGAGGTTTCCGATGTGCGGAGCACAGGCGCCAGCCCGAGCACGGCAGTGCGCAGTCGGTAAACCTCCCAGGTAGCCGCGAAGCGGCGCACAGGTGTTGGGGATGGGTGGGGAGCCGCCGCATGGCGGGGAGGGATAGGGGCGAAGCCACTGCCCCTCCCGCGCAGGCGCAGCCGAAGCGCTGGGGGGCCGCGTAGCGGGGAGCGCAGCTCCCGCCGCAGGCGCGGACTTATTTTTTGTCGCACATATCCCCCGTGCACACATCTCAAAGTCTGTCCAAGTGCGCCTCATAGTGGGTGCAAATCAACTTGGATAGTGCGGGACATAGTGCTAGCGGAATCAATGTCTCCCACTATTTAACGAACTATGAACATCAAAGAACCGGAAGAAGAATTCAACAGGACCTCAATTGCAAGAGCTGTTTTAAGGGAACGACTAAAAGGGCAAACAACCCTTGAGAGAGGAAGAGAAAGGACACAAACAGCACTAAGCTGGATGTACAGGTGGGGATGGGCAAGCTCCACGACGTTAGAAATTTTAGTTGGATCCAAAAGATCAGGACTGGCATCTCGCCTAGTTAAGAACAAGTTGGCAGTCGTCACAAAGACGAACAGTCGGCGGAACGAGAAATATCTGCCGGGTTCTTTTTTGACGTTGACACAAGATGGCAAGCACATGGTTGAGATCAATCGGATGGAGCCGCTGCAATATGAGCATCGTCCAGATCGGATCAACCAGAACACTTTGCTGCACAACGAGATGGTGCAACGCTTCACAGCAGAGCACTTAGTCTCAGGTGAGATTTCGGATTATTGGTCAGAGAAGGAAATGAAGGCAAAGAGTCAGAATGGGGTAAAGCACCCCGATGCTGTGTGGCTTTATTCCTCGGGATTGAAAGTGTCTATCGAGGTTGAACTTTCACCCAAGTGGGAGCGAGATTTGGATGTCTTTGTTTATTCAACGTTACTCTCATTGAGGACAACAAATGGGTCCGCTAGATTTGACAAGATGCGCTTGATAACAGATGCTCCAGCGATTCTCAAGCGATATAAAGAAGCTTTTAAGCCAGGTGCCAATTTTTGGATTTGGAGAAAAAACGATTCTGGACGCTGGATTGCTGAAGACGAGCTGACCGTGCCGGCTTGGACGCCAGAACGAATAGACTGGAAGCTCGTATAGAACGGTTCTAATTTTTGGTTTTCGCAATGATCGAGGTCCGCCCCAGCTGTAGCCTGCTTTACAGCTGGGGCGGAACACCAGGAACGTGGTCGGTGTCGGAGGCAGCTGAGGTCACCGAGGTTAGTAAAACGGGGACACTTGATGCGTAGCGAGGCCTGTTTATGCCCAGAAACTTCCACTGGGACATGCAAATAGCTCTCACCAAAGAAGGTTCAGGACATGTGATTTTGGAAGACCAATCCGCATTCACCTTTGATTTCAAAGGAGAAATTACCGCTGCTGCGATGAATGCCACTACACCACCCTGTAGAGTTGGCGATGCACTCGGCCGGTGACTTGCGGTGCAGAAGGTGCGGCCACTCGAGGTTAGTAAAACGGGGACACTTGATGCGTAGCGAGGACTGTTTCTGCCCAGAAACTGCCATGGGGACATGCAAATAAAATTCTCACCAAAGAAGGTTCAGGACATGTGACTTTGGAGGACCAATCCGCATTTACCTTTGATTTCAAAGGAGAAATCACCGCTGCTGCGATGAACGCCACTACACCCCCCTGTGGAGTGCGCAATGCACTCGGCCGGTGATTTGCGATGCAGAAGGTGCGGCTAGTTGGGGTTAGTAAAACGGGGACACTTGCATTTTTCGGGAAGTGCACACAGAGAGCCTCACAGTCGCTGGCGCCTAGTGAAAACATTTTTTGCTATGCGAACCCAGGCGCACAACCGCATCCGTCGTGGACTGAAGGCCTGGCCCAATAGGTCGTTCTAGGGCCACCCCAGCCCAAAGGGCATAGAGATCGTCAGTTGCGCTGCTTTCGATTGGTTGGTGTGCGAACGAAACGGTCGCTGGCGACGCATTACTCGAGCGCCCCTCGATTGCAGTGTCTCTACCGGTGAACGCGATTTCAGATCACCAGTTGGCCAGTCGTTACAGAGGGCTCGATCGTGGCCTCCATACCCGCTGTGAACTGGAGGTAGTCGGCCTCCATGCCGTCCGAGAAGATGATCCCGTTGTCCGACATGCGCGATCGGACCTTAAGCGGCTCGCCGACCTGCACCCGCCCGTAGACCAGCGTGGCTTGCGCGGTCCGCGTCGGAAACGGCTCCCGCACGGCAAACACCAGAGCCCGCTCTTCCCACGGCATGGGCTGATAGACCTCCTCCGACGATTGCGTGCCCAACGTGCGCGCAATCGCCAACGAACCCGTCACGATGCTCTTGAGCCAAGCGGTGGAGCCCAGTCCTGTCGACACGATCAAGCCCGAGGAGGACTGGAACTCGGTCTTCGATCCATGCGAGAGGTCGTAGAGCGCCGAGGTGTGGCCGCGGGGACCGATGAAGAGATCGTTCACGGCGCGCAGCACCTGCCCGTCGCTCAAGCGCGCTTCGGCCATCGTCACCGAGCGGGTGTCTCGCTGGTCCGCGGCCACGCCTGGCAAGACCGCACCCAGGTCGTCCGGCCGAAACGGCAACAACACACCGTCCCAGCGCGAAGGCTCCGGATTGAGGCCCACCAGCGGTTGACCCTCCAGGTACTTCATGGTGTTGGCCACCAGGCCATCCTGCCCCAGCGCCACCACGATGTCTGTGGGTGCGAAGACGAAGTTGGCCAGCAGCGACCGGTCCACGATCTGATAGCGGCCCCAGGTTTGCAGGGCCTGCACCGTCACCCGCAGGCTGGCCGCGTACGCCTCGCTCTCTTTGAGGTAGTCCGTGAAGTCCGCCCCCAGGTGCTCGACGTAGAACTTGGCCTGTCCGAGCGTGTTGTAGCGGGCGATCAGCTGGTCCAGCCGGGTGCGGCGCGTCACCAGCACCACCCGCCGGTCCCCCAGTCCGACTGCCCCGCTCACACCGGCCTCCGTGCCACCACCGACCCAGTCCCGACACCCGCACCCACACCGGCGCCCATCAGCGAGTTGAGCAACTCGGGCGACATGTTCAGCTGCCCTATCCGCTCGGCCCGCTCGGCGATGCCGCCGAACGCCTGTGCGATCAACTGACCAGGCTGCATGCCCACGGCCGCCAAGGCCTGTACCACGCGGGGATCGGCCTTCTCCAGGGCGTCCATCACCGCGCGCACCTTGTGCGCCTGCGCCTCGGCCTCCTGGCGTGTGTTCTGTGCCTCGCTGGTGACAAATTCCTTGCGCTGGTTCTCCAGCACGATGTCGGCGCTCATCTGCTCCGCCCGCAGCTCGTTCTGGCGCCGCATCGCCGCGGCCTTAGCCTCCATCTGGGTTTCCTGGATTTCGCGTTTCTTCACCTCTACCGCGATCTCCGTGTCCAGCTCGTTCTGCCGGATGGCCCGCTCGTTCTGCACACCGGCCATGCGGCGCTGGGAGATGGCGTCATCGGCGGCCTTCAGGTTGGCCTCGCGGGCCTCGGCCTCCAGCGCCCGGGCGATGTCGGGCGTGGGCTTGATAGCCACCACCGCCACACCCAGGATCTCCAGACCCAGCGCCTTCACCTCGGGCTGGTTGCCCAGCTGTTCCTGGGCGGCACGCGCCACCTCGGCCGTGGCCTTGAGTGCATTGCGAAGCGGCAGCGCCTGGATCACCTGCTGCACGATGGCGCGCACCTGCATCACGACCCGGTCCTGGAGGCGCTCGGGGTCGTCCGAGGCGTAAGTGACGCCATCAGGTTCCATTGAGAAATCCATCATTTTGTAGATGCGGCTTGGGTCACCCACCCGGTAGGTGACTTCACCCTGAACCGTGACCCCCTGGAAATCGCTGGTGACCAGGTCGAGCATGAAGCCGGCGTCGCGGCTGGCGATCGGCACCGCGACCAGCGAGGTGGTGGGTGCGTAGTAGAAAAACGAGAGGCCCGCCCCCTGGCGCACGAGCTTGCCGCCACGGAACTGCATGAGGTGGGTGGTGGGCTGCGATTTGATGAACTGGATGCCAAGCATTTGGAGCTCCTTTTTAAGTTGCACAGTACAACCTTTAATGGGTTGTATAGTACAACTCAAACAGGAGATGTCAACCATGGCCACCAAAAAACCCACGGCACGCCCATCGGTACCCGCCTTCGAACGCCCGCTGGTCACGGTCGACGTGGTGATCTTCACGGTGATCGACGAGCAGTTGAAGGTGCTTCTCGTGCGCCGTCTCGATGCCGCTGGAGATCCTCACCCCGGGCGCCTGGCCCTGCCGGGCGGATTCATCAACGTGGACGTCGATGCGAGCCTGCATGACTGCGCGCTGCGCAAGCTGGGGGAGAAGACCGGGCTCCAAACCCCCTACCTGGAGCAGCTGGGCAGCTGGGGCAGCGCCACGCGCGATCCTCGGGGGTGGTGCGCCACGCATGTCTATTTCGCTCTGGTGCCACCGCCCGAGACCGGTGAGGAAACGGGATCGAAGGCACCGCCCGTATCGGAATGGGTCGAGGTCGACACGGCCCTGCGCAAGCGCCTCGCCTTCGACCACGCAGAGATCCTGGCGGCGGCCGTGGAGCGACTGCGCGGCAAGGTGGAGTACACCTCGCTTCCGGCCTTTCTGTTGCCGGAGCCTTTCACGCTGCCGCAGCTGCAACGAACCTACGAGATCGTGCTGGGCAGGCCCATGGACAAGAGCGCGTTTCGCAAGCGCATGCTGGATGCGCAGTTCCTGATCGAGGCGGGATCCATCGCTGGTGATGCCGGCCGCGCAGCCATGGGCTACCGCATCCTGGACCGCGAGCGGGCGGCGGTGTTTCCGCGAACGTTCCGCTCTGTCGAAGTGTTATCCACCAAGGACTGACATGCGCACCAAGCTCCTGATCATCGATCCCCAAAACGATTTCTGCGACATCGACGGCGCGGCGCTGCCGGTGGCGGGTGCCAACACCGATCTCACGCGCCTGGCCGGCTTCATCAAGACGAACCAGGGCCGCATCAGCGACATCACGGTCACACTGGATTCGCATGCGAGTGTTGCGGTCGAACGCACCACGTTCTGGCTCGGCCGGGACGGACAGCCCATTGCGCCCTTCACCTTCATCACGGCTGCGGATGTGTTCGCCGGTGCCTACCGTCCCAGAGATGCCGGCTTGACCAGGCAGGTCGTCGCCATGCTCGAACAACTGGCCGGGGCAGGCAAAGGCGGGATGGTGGTCTGGCCGGTGCACTGCGTCACGGGCACCTGGGGTCACAACATCCACAGCGATGTGGCCCGTGCCCTCGCGGCCTGGGAAATGACCCACCAACGTGCCGTTGCCAAGGTGCTCAAGGGCGAGTACCCGTTGACCGAGCACTTCGGGGTGTTCGAAGCCGATGCTCCCGTGCCGTCGGTCCCGGGCACCCAGTTCAACACGGCACTGGCCACCTCGCTGGCCGACGGTGCCGATGTCATCGCGATCGCGGGTCAGGCTTCGAGCCACTGTGTGGCCGCCAGTTACGACCAGTTCATGCGCTTCCTGGCCGGTGCGCCGGCTCTGACGCCGAGAGTGGTCCTGCTGCGGGACTGCATGAGTCCGGTGCCGGGCTTCGAAAAGCTGGCCGATGCCCTGTTCGCGCGAGCCCGCGCAGCCGGCACCGTCGTGATGACGGCCGACGAATTCGCACAATCCATTTCATGACGCACGGACACGACGGGGAGACCACAGTGAACACGCACCACACACCAGCGCAGGAAGTCGGAGCGGACTTTGTACCGGTCGTGACCTCACTGCTGGGGACCGACCTTTACAAGTTCACCATGTTGCAGCCCATGCTGCACTCGATGCCGGCCAACCAGGCCGAGTACCGTTTTGTGTGCCGCAACGAAGCCACCTACCCGTTGAGTGAGATCCGGGACGAGGTGGAGCGACAGATCGAGCACCTATGCACGCTGCGCTTCTCCGAGGAAGAGTTGCAGTACCTGGGCGGCCTGCGGTACATGAAGTCCGACTTCATCGACTTTCTGCGCATCTTCCGAATCCAGCAACGCTACATCTCGGTGACGGCCAGCGGTGATGGGCTGAGCATCGTGGCCAAGGGTCCCCAGATCCACGTCATGCTGTTCGAGATCTTCGTGCTCGCCATCGTCAACGAAATCCACTTCCGACGCCTGGCCACACCGGACGTGATCGAAGAAGGCCGTCGGCGTCTGCAGGACAAGATCGCCCTGCTGCGGATCGGCGCGCGGGACCTTCAGCGCCAGCACCCGTTCGAATTCTTCGACTTCGGTGTGCGCCGGCGCTTCTCGGCGGCCTGGCAAGAGGAGGTGGTCGCGACCCTCGCGCGTGAGGTGCCCGAGTTCTTCAAGGGCACCTCCAACGTTCACCTGGCG
>JBBQSX010000141.1:0-9490 GCA_038213545.1 Burkholderiales bacterium | reverse complement strand
ATCGGGTTGGCGTTGTAGGCGGCCAGGCGGCCGACCTGTACCGCATCCATGAAGCGTTGGCCCGACAACAAGGCGCGGTAGAACGCGGCGGCAAACAGGTTGGCCGGTTCGTCTTCCACCGCCCAGCCGGCCGCCACCACGCAGCGCACCCCGATGCGGATCAACTGCTTGGCCACGCCGGCGGCGAACTGCGCCCGGTCGTAGCCGCTCTTGAGCAGTTTGTCGGGGTCGGCCGCGAGGTGGCAGCAGTTGAGAAACACCAGCTCAGGGACCACCCGCATGGCCTGCACCTCGCGCGGGCCGAGAAAGGTGTTGTCGCTGAGCACCACGCCGCGCAGCATGGGCGATTTGCCTGCGCGCAGCAATTCGGGCTCCCCGTGGCCGGCGATGTGCACGATGCGGTAGCGCCGTGCCAGCAGAGCGGTGGTCACAGCCGCAGCATCGGGACCGAGGTTGTCGCCTGGCGCGATCAGCGCGTGCACGCGCGAGGCATCGAGCCCGAGCTGCCCGCTGAGCGCTTCGACCACCGCCTCTGCCTCGGTGCGCGCGGCGGGCAGAGGCGGGTAGAGCGCCGGATCGCACAGCGGCTCGCCGATCACGAGAACGCAGTCGTCGGGTCGGGCGTCGCTGACCTGGGTGCGAAACGCAGCGGTGCGCAGTCGGCGCAGCAGCTTGTTGCGGATGGCCCAGGGCGCTTCCGGTCCCCCGCGGCCATCGTCGGGTGCGTCCAGCAGTTCCCACGGAATGGCGGCGGTGCCGTCGTCGAGTTCGAGCAACAGCTCGGTGGTGCCGCCCAGGCTGGCCTCCATCTCCACCGGCACCAGCAGCTGGAAGAGGGTGCGGCCGATGTTGCGGTCGCGGTTGGCGTCGTTCGATGCGCGGCGCACCAGCTCACCCACCAGCCGTGCCTGCGTGGCCTGCGCGCGGACCTCGGCGCGCGCGCGCTGGGTGTCCAGCGTGTAGATGATGCTGGGTTCGCCGGAGTCGTCGGTTTGCGTCACGGCGCTGATGAAGTCGTAGGCGGTGCCGCGGTAGCCGCTGTCCAGCGGCCTGCGCAACGCACCCACACCCGAGACGATGGTGGGCGTGAGCGCGAAATGGTCGGGCGCGCTGGCGCACAGCAGCGTCAAGGCGTTCCAGGCGTCGGTGGCGCGGTCCAGGTAGAGCTCGACGATGTGCAGGTGGCTCACCCGCGGCCAGCCGCCCGCGTCCAGCTTTTCATTGGCCTCGCGCACGCCCTGGGCCAGCGCCTGCCCCGAGGTGCTCACGCTGATGCCGGTGCCGCCGCTGCCGATCAGCGTGGCCGCCAGTTCGAACTGGGTCGTGCCGCCACCCGGTGCCTCGGCCACGCGCTGCGCCCAGGCCAGCGTGGCCTGCCGGACGGTTTGTGTGATCGACGTGCTCTTGAGCTTGCCCTCCGAACCCAGCCCGACCACCACCACATGCGGCGGCCGGGGCAGGGCGAGCGGACTGTCCGGGTCCTGTCGGTTGTTGATGAAGATCTGGTGCGTGCCCGGCGCTTCGGGGTACAGGCCGGCGGCCAGCGAGGCCGACATCACGCCGCCGATGAAATGGTCGACCACCGCCTCGGTGCCGCTGAGTGTGGAGGCGAAGTAGTGCCCCACAATCAGCGGCTTGCTGGTGAACTTGAGGTTGGTGTTGTGCACGCTGATGTGCAGCACGCTGCGTGGTTGCCCGGTCGGAGCGGACGGCTCGGCGGTTGGCGCCAGCAGCTCGCCCAGGCCGGTGGGGGGCACCACCATGGGGCTGCGCTGGCGTGAAGGGCGGTTGCGCACCAGCGCGGTGGGTGCAGCCCCACCGCGCAAGCCTGGCTCGGTACCCACCGGTGGCAGGCGCTGCGTGTCGCCGTGTTGCAGCAGTTCCAGGTAGGCGGGGAAGGCGGCTTGCACATCGGGCAGGTCGCCGTGGGAGCTGTCCACCCGCCACGCGCGCACGCCGGGCAGCAAGGCACTCTCCAGCGTGACACGGCCATCACCGCCCTCGGGTTGGTCCAGGTAGACCAGACCTTCCCGCGCATCGACCTCGAAGCCCGCCGGCGTGAAGTGTGCGTGCCCCACCACCATCACCACCTGGTCGCGGAAAGCGGGCAGGGCCGTGTTGCGCTGCTGGTCAAGGCGGCGGCGCAGCGCCACGGCCTGGTCCAGCACGTCTTGCGGCGGCACGCCCCAGCGGTAGATGGCGCGCTGGCTGCCGGGGTCGTGCCAGAAATTGGCCTCTTCCAGCGCCTTCATGTCCTGGTCGGCCAAGGCCTGCCAGCGCTCGCTTTGAGCCAAACCCAGCGCCGGGTCGAGCAGACCGGTCTGCAACTGCAGGAAGCCGGGCATGGCCGCCATGAGGCGGCGCGCCTTGTGGTCCTCGAACGGCAAGCCGAAGGCGGCCAGCGCGTTGCCCATGGAGTCGTCGCCCGAGAGCACCTGCATGGGTGCGAACGATCCGCCGTTGGGTGTGCCCAGCATCAGCAGTCGCGAACCCGGGCGCTCCTGCCACCGTTGCCACACGGCGGGTTGCACCAGTTGCACGGTGCGCACCACGAGGCCGCCCATGGAGTGCGCAACGAGGCGCACCGGCTTGCCGCTGGCCGAACGCACTGTCAGGGCCTGGTCCATCACCTGGGCCAGCCGGGCCGCCTCTTCCTCGATGGGGCGGCGCCAGTCAAACGAAAACTCGATCACCTCGTGGGACGCCGAGAGGAAGGCGGCCAGGTCGTCGTAGACGCTGCCGATCGCGCCATCGGGGAGCACGCGCCCGCCGCTGTCGGGGTAGGCCAGCCGGCCCAGACCGCCGAGGATGCGCGCGCTCAACCAGATGCGCTTGCCGTCCACCGCGAGGTGGCTGCCCAGGATGCCCGGCAGCAGGATCACGGCCGGTCGGTCGGAGGCCGGTGGTGTGGTGGACGAGCGGGGCACGCCGCGCAGGCCGTCGCTCGAACTCCCGGCCCACGACATCGGTCCGATCGGCAGGAAGCCCGCTGGTGTGTCCTGCACCAGCGCGTTGCAGATGGCCTCGGCCGAGCGCGGTTCACTGAAGTAGCTGAAGTGCGAGACCTTGCCGCCGCGCTCCAGCACAAACGTGGCCGCCGCATGTCCACCCACCGGGGCGCGCGGCGCGCCGCCATACATCGAGCGCGTCTGTACCACCAGGTCGTTGTCGGTCCAGTAGAAGGCATCGGCCAGCAGCGTCTTCACCCACGACGTGATGGAGTCCCCCTGGATGTCACCCGCCACCACCCGCAGCTGGCCCGGCACAGGCCCGGCGTCACTGCCTTCGCTCGCGTGCAGCCATTGCACCAGCGGGCTCTCGGGCATCATGCATTCGAGGCCCGGCATGAGCGCCGGGTCGCAGCGCTGGCTGGCCACTTCACCAATGAAATCGATCAGCGTGGGCGCCACCGGAATCGCCGCGAGCTCCAGCGACCACTTGAGCACCGACACATAGGCATCGAGCCGTTTGGACGCCAGCAGCGTGCCGCGCGCCGGGCAGGCCACGCGCACCACCCGCGCCACGCGGATGTTGCGTCCCTTCAGCTCGGCCGCCAGATCGCGCAGCGCCTTGAGCTGGTTGCGGTAAGCGGGCCCTTTGAACGGCGCGAGCGACTTCTCGTCCAGCTCGGGCTTCGCACACACGCGCGCCAGCACCTCGGCCACGAGACCCCCGCGGGAATGCGTCAGCAGGTGCAGGCGTGCGCCATCGGGCAGCGCGCGAGCGAGCATCAGGGCGTTCTCGATCGGGCTGGCCATCAGCGTGGGGTGGTCGAAACCGTAAACCCGGTCGCCGTGGCGCGCGAACAGCTCGCGCACCTTCTGCGGGTGGTGTTGCCACAGCTTGCCGAAGGTGCCGTGGGTGTTGGAGAAGGTGCCGTGCAGCAGCACCAGCAATGGTTCGTCCAGGCTGGCGGTCGGCGGGATTTTCGCAAGTGGCTTTCCGCCGCCCTTGAGCGTGGATGCAAAGCTGTGTGCCGACAGCGCGTACACGCCGGGGTCCACCTGGTCGTCCACCCGCGCGGCGATTTTGGCGGCGGTGATGCGCGAGGCGGGCTCCAGCAGCAAGCCGGTGACCACCTCGACGGCCGACAGCAGCACATCACCCAGCCGCCCTCGCGTGGCACCTCGTGTGGCGCCGGCTTGCTCCAGCCCTTGCCAGCCGAGCTGCGCGGGCACCTGGACCTCGGTGGCTGCACCGTCGGCGGATCGGCTGCGCGGCACCGACGAGGCGCCGCTGCGCGTGGGCCCCGACTGCGCCAGCATCAGGTCGCGCGCTGTCTCGGGGTGCAGCATGAGCGAGGGGCCGTTGCTGATGTGCAGCACCACCGCATCCAGTCCGGGTCGTGCGGTGAGCCGCACCGCATCGCCGCTGCCGCGCGTTGCCCCCACCAGCACGCGCTGCACCGTCTGCCCGCGCCCGCCAAAAGCTGCTGCGGCAGCAGCTCCGCCGCCGCGTGTGGCGCCCGCGCCGGCCTGCGGCTGGCCGCGAACGATGAAGGTGATCGGTGCGGCTGCGGTGCTCATGAGGGCCTTTCTGCGGCGACGTTGCGGCTGGGTTCAGCGCGCAGCGCGGGAGGTGCTGGTTTTCTTCGCTGTTGTTGTCCTTTTTCTGGGTGTGGCTGCGGCGGGGGCACGGGCCCGCGTTGCCAGCGGCACAGCGCGCTGCGTGCGCGAGAGCACGGTGGGTCCAGACCGTGGAGCCGCCTGGCGCGTCACGAAGTCGTTGCAGATCCAGCCTTCCAGATCGGTGGCGCCTACCACTGCCACACGGCTCCAGCGGTCCTGTGGCTCCAGCAGCACCAGCTCGGCACCTCGCTTGAGCGCGGGCGCCACCTTGGGAAACTCGGCGGCCGGGCCACTGCGGATGTTGAGGCTGGCGGCGCTCACCACCAGGCGCACCGGCACATCGGTCCCGCGGCCCAGCGCGCGGCTGCGCACAGCGGCCAGCGGAAACGCCGGGCCCGGGTCGACCTTGCGTCCGCGCGCGATGTCTTCGTGGCCCAGGACATCCTGCAGTCCGTAGTGCGCCACAAGCACCTCGCACAGCTGCAGCGCGCGCTCGATCTGCACCTCGGTGAAGTGGTGCCACGGCCGAAAACCACCGCCGTGCCGGTGTTCGGCCACCACCACCTCGTTGTCGGGGTAGGCCTTGCCGAACCACGACACACATCGCTCACCCTCACGGTGCAGCAGGCCGGCGTTGTCCATCTCGATGCCGATGGCGTGGTGGTTCAGGCCGTCGAGTCCGTTCCACTGGCTCACACCCGCGTGCCAGGTCACCGCGTTGAACGGCGCGAGCTGAACGATGCGCCCGTCGCGCCCGAGCACGATGTGCGCCGAGGCGTTTCCCTGGGGCTTCTCTGTGCAAAGCGACTCCACCGAACTCTCCAGCGTGCGCCCGGCCGTGTAGTGCAGCACCACGTAGCGCGGACGCAGCACGCCGCCCACGTTGGGCGTGGCGCGAAAGCTCACGTCGGGGCCGGTGAGGCGGTGGTTCTGGATGCCGAGCATGTGAAACCCTCCCTTGGGTTGCCGATGCAAACAAGGCGCCAGCCGGGGCGCCACCCGGTCAGACGCTCAAAGGCGTCTGTTTGAGGAACGTGGCCGCCGGCCCGAGCGTGAAGAGGTTGGGCGACTGGCTGGGCGGCAGACCCGCGCGGACGAGCGCATGCAGGCGCGCGTAGCTGCCGGTGAACGCGCCGTTGTTCCACACGCGCAGCAGTTGTTCGGTGAAGGCACCGTTGTGGTCGCCGTCCATGGAGAACTGGTTGTCCTGGCAGCCCGAGATGAGGATGAGGGATGGATTGAACGACTTGACGATGCCGGTGAGCCGGTTGCTCACGCTCACATTGGCCAGCGCGGTGTCGGGGTCGGTCACGCGCCCGCCTGCGACCTTGGCCACGTCGTTCTGCAACTTGTCGTAGAAGGCCTTGTGCGCCGCATACACCCGCATACCCACAGCGGGCGGCATGATGCGCGGGCGTTGGGAAGGGGAGCCGGGCTGGGGCCGAGCGGCGCGCACCACGGTGCCGCTGTGGCAACTGTCCGACACCACGAAGATGCGCACACCACTTTTGAAATTGCTGAGCTCGTAATAGAGCTCATCGTCGATGAGCTGGCCATCGAACAGGCACCAGGTTTCGTCCTGCTTGTCGTCTTCTTCACCGCTCACGTCGGGCACCTGGCCGCCGTGACCGGAAAAACTCATGAAGAAGAAGTCACCATCGCCCAGGGTCCTGGCTGCTTTGCGCAGGGCCGCCAGCAAGTTGGCGCGTGTGGCCTTTTTCGTGATCAACAGGGTGCTTTTCATGCCCCGGGACTCGGCGAGTGCGGCCATGTCGTGTGCGTCGAATTCGCACGCTGCCAAAGGTCCGGTCCAGCCCTCGTAGTGGGCGGCGCTCACCTCGTTGATGCCGATGTGCAGCGAGTGGGCCTGAGGCTTCTTTGCTGCGGAGACAGACGCTTTGCTGGCCATGTGAACTCCCCCAGTGGCTGTTGCAAATTGTTTGAAGTGTGCAATCTGTCACAAATTCTGGGCGCTTTGCCTTTATGAAGCAATTCTCAAGTTGTAAGTGAATGTCTGTTTTGGGTTCTTTTGAATTAGTTCGCCGTGCTCGCGCCGGTAGCGCTTACATGGACAAAGGGGCCTGGACCGCGTCGCGAATCCGGGCCCCCTCAGGCGTGCATCGAGGTGCGTTTCAGTGGCCCGATGCCCCCGATGCGCCAATGCCGGTTTCCGAGCGCACCTGCTGCGCGAGGAAGCCCGCCCGGTCCACCTTGGCGCGCTGGCTGTTGTCCAGGATGGAGAAGAGCCAGATGCCCACGAAGCCGATGGTCATGGAGAAGAGGGCCGGCGAGGTGTACGGGAACAGCGCCGAGCCTTTGGGGTTGCCCAGCGTCACTTCCCACACCGAAGGCGACACCACCGTGAGCGCCACCGAAGAGATCAGACCGAGGAAACCACCAATCACCGCGCCTTTGGTCGTGCAGTCTTTCCACAGCACGCTCATGAACAACACGGGGAAGTTGGCCGAGGCCGCGATGGCAAAGGCCAGCGACACCATGAAGGCGATGTTCTGCTTCTCGAAGGCAATGCCCAGCACCACCGCCACCACGCCCAGCGCGATGGTGGTCATCTTGGATACGCGCAGCTCGGACGCGCTGTCGGCCTTGCCCTTCTTGATCACGGTGGCGTACAGGTCGTGCGAGACGGCCGAGGCGCCCGAGAGCGTGAGGCCGGCCACCACCGCCAGGATGGTGGCGAACGCCACTGCCGAGATGAAGCCCAGGAACACGTTGCCACCCACGGCGTTGGCCAGGTGAACCGCCGCCATGTTGTTGCCGCCCAGCAGCGCGCCCTTGGCGTCGAGGAACTGCGGGTTGGTCAGCACGAAGGTGATGGCGCCGAAGCCGATGATGAAGGTCAGCAGGTAGAAGTAGCCGATCCAGCCGGTGGCCCACATCACCGACTTGCGCGCTTCCTTGGCGCTGGGCACAGTGAAAAAGCGCATGAGGATGTGGGGCAGGCCGGCGGTGCCGAACATCAGCGCCATGCCGAAGCTGATGGCCGAGATCGGGTCTTTCACGAAGTTGCCCGGCCCCATGATGGACTGGCCCAGCGAGGCCGCCACCTCGGCGGTCTTGCCGTCCTTCAAGGCCAGGTCGGTCTTGATCTTCACTGCGCCGGCGAACATGGCTTCCGGACTGAAGCCGAAGTGCCACAGCACCGAGAGCGCCATGAACGAGGCACCGCCCAGCAGCAGGCAGGCCTTGATGATCTGCACCCAGGTGGTGGCCGTCATGCCGCCGAACAGCACATAGACCATCATCAGCGCGCCCACGATCACCACCGCGATCCAGTACTCCAGACCGAACAGCAGCTTGATCAGCTGACCCGCGCCCACCATCTGCGCGATCAGATAGAAGGCCACCACCACCAGCGTGCCCGAGGCGGCAAAGATGCGGATGGGGGTCTGCTGGAAACGGAAGGCCGCCACATCGGCGAAGGTGAACTTGCCCAGGTTGCGCAGGCGCTCGGCCATCAGGAAGGTGATGACCGGCCAGCCCACCAGGAAGCCGATGGAGTAGATCAGGCCGTCGAAACCGCTGGCCATCACCGCCGCCGAGATACCCAGGAAAGACGCCGCCGACATGTAGTCGCCCGCGATGGCCAGACCGTTCTGAAAGCCGGTGATGCCACCGCCTGCGGTGTAGAAGTCCGACGCCGACTTGGTTTTGGCCGCTGCCCATTTGGTGATGAACAGCGTGAACAGCACGAATGTTCCGAACATGCCGATGGCCGTCCAGTTGGTGGGCTGTTTGACAGCCTGACCCAGGTCGGCACCAGCGGCCCACACCGCAGCCGAGACACCGAAAAGAGCCAGCAGTGTGAGGACACGGCGCAAGGTGGGGGTGCGGTGCTTCATTTCGTCACCGCCTGAGCCACTGCGTTGGAGAGCTCGTCGAACTCGGTGTTGGCCCGCTTCACATAGATCGCCGTGATGACGATGGTGAAGACGATGACACCGAAGCCGATCGGTATGCCGATCGTCATCACGCCATCACCCAGGCGCTGCGAGAGGAATTCCTTGTTGAAGGCCACCAGCAGGATGAAGCCGTAGTACACGACCATCATCGCCAGGGTGAGCCACCAGCCAAAGCTGGATCGTTTCGCCTTGAGTTCCTGGTACTTCGGGTGGCTCAGGATGCGTTGGACCATGTCGTCTTGCATGGGGTCTCCTCGGTTGTATGTGGAGCCTTCAGCGTGCGCCTGGGCTCTTACCAAGCACTGACCCGAATATGAAGCAGCGCTGACACGGCGTCTGTCCGGAGCCCCACACAGCGGGTGCGTCTGCTCTACTTTTGAAAGCTTCGCGTCAGTTTCAGAACTATCTCCTAGGGGCTTTCCCTAGATTCCAATAGCGTCTCGTCGCTTGCAATTTTTCAGTAAGTAACCGTTAACACACTCGCCGCCGGGGTTAAAGAACTGATCCGCAGCCGCTGCGGGTGAGAACCGTCGGGCCACCGTGCCGGACATACATGGAGCAAGCAAAAATGGCAACAGCCGACATCACAAACAACGTACGGGAACGGTCTCGTCCGATGACCCGCGAAGAGAAGAAGGTCATCATGGCTTCTTCAGCCGGCACCATTTTCGAGTGGTACGACTTCTACCTCTACGGTTCGCTGGCCGCCATCATCGGGGCGCAGTTCTTCACCGCCTTCCCTGAGAGCACGCGCAACGTGTTCGCGTTGCTGGCCTTTGCAGCCGGATTCATCGTGCGCCCGTTCGGCGCGCTGGTGTTCGGCATGCTGGGCGACATGATCGGCCGCAAGTACACCTTCCTGATGACCATCGTGATCATGGGCGTGTCGACCTTCCTCGTCGGCATACTGCCCAACTACGAAAGCATCGGCGCAGCCGCACCCATCATCCTGATCCTGCTGCGCATGGCGCAGGGTCTGGCCCTGGGCGGCGAGTACGGTGG
>JBBQSX010000140.1:0-9580 GCA_038213545.1 Burkholderiales bacterium | reverse complement strand
GCTGCCTTCGAGCGAGAAACGCTTCTGACCCACGTATTTCGTGTGCAGGAAACGCTCAAGACCCTCGGCTGCCGTCAGGCGGTCAAGGATGTGCTTTTTCTTTTCCGCGTTGTAAGCGGGCTTCGAGCGGGTGCTCTCCAGGCGCTCCTGCCACCAGCGCTTCTGGTTCTGGTCGGTGATGTACATGTACTCGGCACCGATGGAGCCGCAGTAGGTCTCACGCAGGGCGTTGAGCAACTCGCGCAAGGACATCGTCTCCTTGCCGAAGAACGTGTTGCTCGTGTTGAAGATGACTTCCAGATCGGCGTCGGCGAAGCCGTAGAACGCCAGATCGAGTTCAGGAATGTTGTCGCGTTCGGCGCGCTTGAGCGGGTCGAGGTCTGCCCAGCGGGCACCCACGTTGCGGTAGGCGGCGATCAGCTGCTGGACGGCGACGCGTTTGCGTCCGAGGTCGGAGTCGGCGCCAGTGGCGATGACGACCTTGGTGCCGCCCTGCTTGGCGCGGTCGGCAAAGGCATTGATGACGGGCTGGTGCGGAACGTCGCGGGCGTCGGAACCATCGCCGGCAGGAACGTGCTGGAGCGCGTCGAAATAGCCTCGCCAGTTGTCAGGCACGCTGCCGGGATTTGCGAGGTAGTTCTCGTACATCTCTTCCACATACGGCGCATTGCCGCCGAAGAGGTACGAGTTGGTCTTGTAGGCAACATAGACGTTGCCCCCATTGGCTTGGGAATCGCTCATAAATCCGCTGACCTCCGTTTCCCTGCAGGAAACATTAGTTGGTTAGAAAAACCTTCCGCTGCACGGCTTGACCGTTATGCGGATGCGACAGTGACTGTGGAAGGACCTGACTGCAACCAAGGATTGTGCCACCTCGGGAAGCGCCGTAGAAACTGTTTGACGTCTGCTGACTGACTTCAGGAGGTCACACGAGGCGAGAGCCGCTCCGACGGAGGCACGGCGCTGGGTTCGTCGATCTCGATGGCGATCTGCGTGCAGACCGTGCGGCACAGCATGACCGCCTTTTCACTCTGCACCCTGTAGATCACCTGGGTACCCTCTTTGCGCTTGGCCAACACGCCCGAGCGGTACAGCAGGTTCAGGTGTTGGGACAGGTTGGGTTGGGTGGTGTTGATTTCCTGCAGCAGCTGCGAGACCGACTTTTCGTGGTCGCACAAGGCGCTGAGAATGCGCAGTCTCATGGGAGTGGCCAGCACGCCAAAGAGCTCGGCAGCGAGTTCAAAAACCCGTACCCGCTCCACCTGCCCATCGGATTCGATCATCTTGTCCATGGCGCCCATCGCTAGTGTGAATATAAGCATGAATCATACTTAGAAAGCACGGAAACGGCCATGTGCCGGACCCGGGGGCCAGACCCACGCCGGGCGCTCAGGCCAGCAGGTCCTTTATCTGTTGCAGTGCCGCCGGATCGTCCATCGTGGTGAGGTCGCCCGGGTCGCGCCCCTCGCACACCGCCTGGATCGCGCGGCGCAGCAATTTGCCGCTGCGGGTTTTGGGCAACACCGAGACGAAGCGCACTCGGGCCGGTCGCGCAACAGCGCCAAGCTGCTCGTCCACCACCTTCATCACCTCGCCTTCGAGCTTCAAGCGAGATGCGTCGTCGGTCAGCGTCGAGGCGTCCTTGACCACAACAAACGCCATGGCCACCTGGCCCTTGAGTTGATCGGCCACGCCGACCACCGCCACCTCGGCCACGCGGGGGTGGCTGGAAATGCTCTCTTCGATCTCGCGCGTACCCAGGCGGTGACCCGCCACGTTGATCACGTCATCGGTGCGGCCCAGGATGAAGAAGTAACCGTCTTCGTCCTTGATGCCCCAGTCGAACGTGCTGTAGACCATCTTGCCCGGCACGCTGGACCAGTAGGTCTTCACAAACCGTTCGTCGTCGCGCCACACGGTCTGCATGCAGCCGGGTGGCAGCGGGCCTTCGATGGCTACCACGCCCTTTTGCCCCGGCTCGGTGAGTTCGGCGCCGGTCTGGTCGTCGAGCAACTTGACGTTGTAGCCGTACACCGCACGTCCGGGTGAACCGAACTTGCTTTTCGCCGGCTCTACGCCGTTGCACAAAGACAGGATCGGCCAGCCGGTTTCGGTCTGCCAGTAGTTGTCGATGATGGGTTTGCCCAAGGCTTCGGCGATCCACTGCGCGGTGGGCTCGTCCAACGGCTCACCGGCCAGAAACAGCGCCTTGAGGCTGGAGAGATCGTGGTTCTTGATGAAGGAGGCGTCGTACTTCTTGAGCACGCGCACAGCGGTGGGTGCGCTGAACATGACACTGACCTTGTACTTCTCGACCAGGTGCCACCAGATGCCGGCATCCGGGCGGATCGGCAGGCCCTCGTACATGATGGTGGCCATGCCGGCGATCAAAGGGCCGTAAACGATGTAGCTGTGGCCCACCACCCAGCCGATGTCGCTGGTTGAAAAGTAAGTTTCGCCGGGCTCACCCATGAACACGTGCTTCATGCTCGCAGCCAGCGCCACGGCGTAGCCGCCGGTGTCACGCTGCACGCCTTTGGGCTTGCCGGTGGTTCCACTGGTGTAGAGCGTGTAGCTCGGATGGGTGGAATCCACCCATTCGCAAGGCACCACCGTCTCCAGATGCTGTTCACGCGCGCTGGCGTAGTCAACATCGCGCCCAGCCGTGAGCTTCATGGGCGCCAGGCCGCGGTTGACCATGACCACCTGGGCCGGCTTGTGGGCCGAGAGGCGGATGGCTTCGTCCAGCAGCGGCTTGTATTCCACCACCTTGCCACCGCGTGAGCCAGCGTCGGCGCTCACGATGACCACCGGCGAAGCGTCCTCGATGCGGCTGGCCAGCGAATGGCTGGCGAAACCGCCAAACACCACCGAGTGGATGGCGCCGATACGCGCGCAGGCGAGCATGGCAAAAGCCGCCTCCGGAATCATGGGCATGTAGATCAGGACACGTTCGCCCTTCTTCACGCCCAAGCTGAGGAGGACTGCTGCCATGCGTTGCACCTCGGCGTGCAGTTCGCGAAAGCTGTAGGCGCGCTCCACGTCGGTTTCTGTTGAGACGAAGATCAGCGCGTTCTGGTCGGGCCGGTCTTTCAGATGCCGGTCCACCGCGTTGTGGCAAAGATTGGTGAGCCCGCCTTCGAACCAGCGCGCAAACGGCGGATTGTCGTGGTTGCAGACCCGATCGAACGGCCGCTTCCAGTCCACCAATGCGGCCTGCTCGGTCCAGAAGGCGTCGCGGTCTTCGATGGAGCGGCGGTAGAACTCGGCGTAGCCGTGGGTTTGGCTCATGAACGTCTCCTGCGGGTGGAATGTCGGGTGGCTGGACTTAAACTGAATTCATAATTATGGTCATGCTGCTTTCGATAGCCTGACATGCGTCGGGTGCCCGTCGAGCGCTCCCGGCGCACGCCCTACTGGCGCTATTTGATGAGTGCCTGCACGTCGCGAAACAGCGGATGGTCGGCCGTGCGCAGCCATTCAAAAGCCACCATCTCGGTCGTCACCAGCTCGGCGCCGGCGCTGGCGAGTCGGTCGAATGCCGCGTCGCGGTTGCGCTCGGTGCGGGAGCCACAAGCGTCTGTGACCACCCACACGTCGAACTCCTGCTCGATCAGTTCCAGCGCAGTCTGCATCAGGCACACATGGGCTTCACAACCAGCCACCACGATGATTGGACGCTCAGCGGCGGGTGATGCTGCAGGTTTCTGCAAATGCTTGGGCAAACTGCGCGCGTTGCCGCCCGCTTGGGTCGGGCGGGCAGGCGGGCGCAGCCAATCGCCCAGACCGTCCGACACGGCACCAAAGTGCATCTTGGCCAGCGTCCTGCGACAGAGATCGCGCAATTCTGGCGGGTTGGGCCCCAGCTTCTCAGGGTTCTGTTCGGTGCCCCAGGCCGGCACCTCCAGCAGTTGGGCGATGCGCGCCAGCCGCACAGCATTGGCGAGCACCTGCGGGCCTTCAAAGATGGCGGGCATCAGGCGGGCCTGGTAGTCCACCAGCACCAGTTGGGAGTCGTCGGCGTCCAGCAGCATGCGTGTCTTTCGTCTTTGGTTCAGAGGGCTCGGATAGGCGATTTTCGCAGTGCCGTCCGAACCAGCGGCTGATGCACATCAGAGGCCGAACAAATCCGGCTGGTCCACCGCCCGCAAAGCCACCTGCGCCCCTGGACTCAAACGGGCCACGAGTTGCTCCACATAGGCTTCAAACAGCGACTCGGCCGACTGCCCGAACAACCGGATTCGGCCGGTGTGCTGCAGCAGAAGCAAGCCCACACCGTGCGCGAACAGGGCAGTGTTCTCCCGCAAGGCGGCTTCGGAAGAAAGGCCCATGGACTGCAACGCCGCTTCGCAGGGGCGCAGCGCGTCCTGCAGGCGACCGTTGAGTTGCTGGTTGAGTTCGCCGGTCAGGCCGCGCGGTGCCAGGCCTTGCACCAGATAGAAGCCCAGGTCCAGGTCGCGCGGGTTGCGGGCGTAAAAGCCGAACCAGGCCTGGGCCTTGGCCGCCAGCGTCAGTTGCGGTTGCAGCTTGAACGAGCGGGCTCCAGCCACTTCGGTGTTGAGCCGCTCCAGCGACTCGGCCAGCAACGCGGCATAGATGGCCTCCTTGCTGTCGAAGTAGCTGTAAATCGCCCCTGCCGTGTAGCCGGCGCGGCGCGCAATCTCGCGAATGCTCGCGCCCTCCACACCCTTTTCGGCAAACACACTGCGCGCCGCGTCGAGCACCAGGGCGCGTCGCGTGTCCGACATGGCCAGTTGCCGCTGCTGGCGCTGCTGTTGCTGGCGCTCCAAGGCCTCCTGGTCGGCCGCCGACAGGACCGGTGTGAGTTCGTGCAACTGGACTTCCATGGCGGCAGTTTAGTCCCGGATGTTGCCACTCATCGAACTTTTGAACGATTGCATAAATATTTGAACAGTGTTCAAATATTTAAATGGCGCAATATCAATCGCGTCACGTTCAATTCATTCGTCCACGCCAAAACCCATGAACACCACAGAACACGCCCCACGACTCATGAGTGGACAGGACTACCGCGACTCATTGCGCCGGTTCAAACCCAGGGTGTTCGTGGACGGCAGCCAAGTGCACAGCGTGGCCGATGAACGTGCGTTCCAGCCTGGCATCAATGCCGTCGCACTGACCTACGACTTCGCCTTGCGAGCCCGGTATGCCCCGCTGATGACAGCGGTGCAGCACACCAGCGGACGCAAGGTCAACCGGCTCAGCCACCTGAACACCAGCAGCGGCGACCTGCTCAACAAGCTGGAGGCCGTGCGCCTGATCTGCCAGGAAACGGGCTGCGCACAGCGTTATCTGACCCACGACGCAGTCAACGCGATCGCACAGGTCAGCGCGCGCATCGACGACGCTCGCGGCACCACCGAGCACACCGAGCGCTTTCACCACTATCTGCACCGCATCCAGGACCAGGACCTGACCTTGGGCGTGGCCATGACGGACGCCAAGGGCGACCGCAGCCGCCGCCCGCACGAGCAAGCCAACCGGGACAGCTACGTGCATGTGGTCGAGCGCAACGCCGTCCACAACGGTGTGCGCGGCATCGTCATCAGCGGCACCAAGGCCATCGTCACGGGTGCGCCCTACATGCACGAACTGCTGGTGATGCCTTGCCGCAACATGGGCAGGGAAGACGCCGACTTCGCCATCTGCTGCGCGGTTCCCATCGATGCCTCCGGTTTGACCATCGTGGCCCGCCCGGCAGGGCGGCCCGGCGAAAAGCTGGAACACGGCGACGCGCTGTTCAGCCGCAAGTACGGCCAGAGCACCGGCGTGTGCATCTTCGACAGGGTTTTCGTTCCCTGGGACAGCGTGTTCTTCGCTGGCGAATGGGAACACTCCGGCCACCTCACCTACAGCTACGCCACCCACCACCGGCAGACCTGCATCGCCGCCCGTGCGGGTTTCGGCGACCTGCTCATTGGCGCGGGCGCGCTCATGTGCGAAGCCAACGGCTTTGACCCTGGCCAGGAAACCCACCTGCGCGAACAGATGGTGGAGCTGATCACCATCACCGAAGGTTTCTACGCCTGCGGCGTGGCGGCCAGCGTGTACGGCAAGGCGGACGAGCACAGCAAGACCTTCATGCCCGACCCGGTCTTCGCCAACATCGGCAAGCTGCTGCTGGCCACGAAGATCTACGACATGCACCGCATCGCGCACTATGTCAGCGGCGGCCTCATCGTCACCCTGCCCGGCCCGGACGAAGACCACAACCCGGAAACCGGCGCAAAGCTCAGCGAGGTGCTGCGTGCCAACCCCGACATTCCCTATGAACAGCGCATCGAGACGGCGCGCTTCATTGAAGACCTGACCGCCGGCTACCAGGGCGGCTGGTACAGCGTGATCAGCTTGCACGGCGGTGGCTCGCCGGCCGCCATGAAGCAGGAGATCTGGCGCAACTATCCCGTGGGCAACAAGGTCGAGCTGGTCGAGCGCCTGCTGGAGCGCGGCATCGCTGCCGATGGCAGCGCCAGCGCGGCCCCGCACGACCCGGCGCGCGCCATCACGAAGAACCGCCAACCCGGCAAATGCTGCGACACCGGGTGCACCACGCCCGGCAAGCCGGTCATGGTCGATCTGCCCACGGTGCAGGACACCCTGCCTTCGCGCCGATCCAGTTGAAGGTCGATTTGACAGATGGGCGGTACAAAATCCAACAAAATCAAAGGTTTGCGGGTTATTTCTCGCTTGACTTCAAGGGTTATCGCCGATACCCTGCGGGCCATGCGTCGAATCCTCCCTGCCCTCATGCTCAGCCTCGCGACCGCGGCCCATGCCGCGCCTCCCGACGCCGCCTTTGAAGACATGGACGCACTGCTGGCCGAGAAGGGCCTGATGTCCCGCCTGGGCAGCCAGATCCAGCATGCACGCGACAGTGTGAGTGAGCAGGCGTCCAGCCTGGTCATCAATGCCATGGCATTCCTCGGTGTGCCTTACAAATACGGCGGCAACACGGTGGAAACCGGCTTCGATTGCAGCGGTTTCGTCCGTGCGGTTTACGAACAATCTGTGGGCAAGATCCTGCCGCGGCGCTCCGACGAGCAGGCCGCGGCCACGCAAGTGATCGACCGCAGCGAACTCAAGCCTGGCGACCTGGTGTTCTTCAACACCATGCGTCGCGCCTTCAGCCATGTGGGCATATACGTGGGGGACGGCAAGTTCATCCACTCGCCCCGCTCGGGCTCTCAGGTGCGTGTGGAAGACATGCGCATGTCCTACTGGAGCACCCGCTTCAATGGAGCGCGTCGCGTGCCGATGAACAGCTCGCAAAATCCGGCATCTGTGCCGAACTGAGGCCGCTGCGCGCTCGGGCCAAATCTCGGCCGACCTGTTGCACTGAGCGTGACAAGGCGCATGAAACGGTGACAAATCTCCGTTTCCGGCACCTGACCGCGTTCTTGAACACCCTGCCCGCGCCATAGTGGCGAGGCTGCAGGCTATCGGGCAGGCAGACAACAGGT
Organism: Burkholderiales bacterium; assembly: GCA_038213545.1. GTDB lineage: Bacteria > Pseudomonadota > Gammaproteobacteria > Burkholderiales > Burkholderiaceae_C > Hydrogenophaga. Next base: position 2,099 of record JBBQSX010000140.1, on the reverse strand, counting down.
CCTTGAATGGCGGCATCTTCATGCAAACTCCTGTCAACAGCGCTTCGATCGGAACGGTTGAGTCCGCAGCGAACCGGTTCAACAAGCCCGCTCCTCCCCATGTGAGTGGACAGGCCCTGCAGTTGGCCGCCATGGACAAACGGTTGGCCTTGCTGCACAAGGCCATGGGTGAAGACATGTCACACCAAGCGCCGGTCACGCGCGACACCGAAAGGCTGGCGCCTTCCATGAAGTCGGCCACCTCCTCAGCCCCACTTCAACCCGTTTTCTTCATGGGCATGGCGAGCGTGATGGCAGTGGCCGCTGTGTTGTGGTTTTTGCTGCAAGACAGCCGTTCCGCCCACGTCGTCGCCCCGGTCATATCAACTATCGCACCGCCTGTTGCAGTTGCAGTCACACCATCGGCACCTGCACGCGAAGCAGCACCACCCACCCGCACGGACGAAGACGAAGTTGGTGACCTGGTCGAGAACTGGCGAATGGCATGGTCACGTCGCGACGTCAACGCCTACCTTGGCCACTACAGCGCACAGTTCGTGCCAGCGAGCGGTCAGTCGCAGGAACAGTGGGCGGCCAAGCGCAGAACGGTCATTGCTGGCCGCGCCGACATCCAGATCAGCATCCGGGAGCTGCGCATGGAGCGCATTGATGACCGTTCGATAGACGTCGCGTTCCTGCAGGACTATGCCGCCGGCGAGTACCGCGAAACCGCGCAGCCCAAGATCCTGCGACTCCATCGTGAAGACTCCGGCTGGAGAATCGTCTCCGAACGAACGTTGCCCGGCGCCAAGGCATTGGCGCCCTAGCCATGGGCTGACCCAAAAAAGGCCCGCAGGTTGCTGGAACCTGCGGGCCTTTTTGTTGTGCTGGCTGGCTTACTTGCGGGCCGGCGGCACGTCGGTGCAGCTGCCATGCGCGATCTCCGCCGCCATGCCGATGCTCTCGCCCAAAGTGGGGTGCGGGTGGATCGTTTTGCCGATGTCCACTGCATCCGCGCCCATTTCGATGGCGAGTGCGATCTCGCCGATCATGTCCCCCGCGTGCGTGCCCACCATGCCGCCGCCCAGAATCTTGCCGTGGCCGTGCGCCTCGGGTGAATCGTCGAACAGCAGCTTGGTCACACCCTCGTCGCGCCCATTGGCAATGGCGCGGCCCGATGCCGTCCAGGGGAACAGGCCCTTCTTGACCTTGATGCCTTGAGCCTTGGCCTGGTCTTCGGTGAGGCCCACCCAGGCCACCTCCGGGTCGGTGTAGGCCACGCTGGGGATCACACGCGCGTTGAACGCGGCACTCGCCAGCTCCTGGTTGCCCTGCAGTTCCCCGGCAATCACTTCGGCCGCCACGTGCGCCTCGTGCACCGCCTTGTGCGCCAGCATGGGCTGGCCCACGATGTCGCCGATGGCGAAGATGTGCGGCACGTTGGTGCGCATCTGGATGTCGACGTTGATGAAGCCGCGGTCGGTCACGGCGACGCCCGCTTTTTCGGCGGCGATCTTCTTGCCGTTGGGCGTGCGGCCCACCGCCTGCAGCACCAGGTCATAAACCTGAGGCGGCGGTGCTGTACCGCCCTCTTCCGCCGCGGCAAACGTCACCACGATACCTTCGGGTGTGGCCTTGGCGCCCACCGTCCTGGTCTTGAGCATGATGTTGTCGAAACGCTTGGCGTTCATCTTCTGCCAGATCTTCACCAGATCGCGGTCGGCGCCCTGCATCAGGCCGTCGAGCATCTCCACCACGTCCAGGCGCGCGCCGAGCGTGCTGTAGACCGTGCCCATCTCCAGGCCGATGATGCCGCCGCCCAGGATGAGCATGCGCTTGGGCACGTCCTTGAGGGCCAGCGCACCTGTGGAATCCACCACGCGCGGGTCTTCGGGCATGAAGGGCAGGCGCACGGCTTGTGAGCCGGCCGCGATGATGGCGTTCTTGAACGCGATCACCTGCTTCTTGCCGGTCTTTTCTTGCGCCGTGCCGCTGGTTTCTTCCACTTCCAGGTGGTTGGAACCGACGAAGGCGCCGTAACCGCGCACAGTGGTGACCTTGCGCATCTTGGCCATGGCGGCCAGGCCGCCAGTGAGCTTGCCGATCACTTTTTCCTTGTG
>JBBQSX010000139.1:0-9658 GCA_038213545.1 Burkholderiales bacterium | reverse complement strand
AGCGCGGCCTCGCCGCTGGCGATCAGCGCCAGCATCTCGGTGCGCTGTTTTTTCTTTTGGCTGCCGGTCAGCCAGGCCACGCGTTTGCCCAGAGGCGCCAACAGCGGCTCCAGCCAGCCGATGAGCTTGGCGAAGTGCTGTTCGGCCAGGATCTCGGTGGGCGCCATCAGCGCGCACTGCCAGCCGGCGTCGATGGCAATGGCGGCGGCCAGCGCGGCCACCACCGTCTTGCCCGAGCCCACATCGCCCTGCAGCAAACGGTGCATGGGAATCTGGCGCATCAAGTCGCGCGCGATCTCCTCACCCACGCGGCGCTGCGCGGTGGTGAGCGAAAACGGCAACACGCCGAGCAGCTGTTCGTGCAGGCCACCCGGCTTGGCGCGCAGGGGCGGCGCGCTGAGAGCCGCGCGTTCTTGCCGCGCGGTGAACTGCGAAAGCTGTTGCGCCAGCAGTTCTTCGGCTTTCAGGCGCTGCCAGGCCGGGTGGCTGCGGTCCTCCAGCGTGTCGAGCGACACGTCGGCGCCCGGATGGTGCAGAAACTGCAGCGCGTCGCGCAGCGTCCACGTGCCGCGCACCACGGCGTTCAGGCCACCCAGCAGCGCAGGCGGCAGGTTCTCGCCCAGGTCGGCGCGGCGCAGGCCGCTGGCCACCACCTTGCGCAAATACGCCTGGGGCAATTGCGCGCTGGTGGGATACACCGGCGTGAGCGCATCGGGCAACTCACCGCCCGCCGCATGAAACGCCGGGTGCACCATGGTCCAGCCCAGGAAGCCGCCGCGCAGCTCGCCGCGCACGCGCACCCGCTGCCCCACGGCCAGCGTCTTTTGATGGGCGGGGTAAAAAGTGAAAAAACGCAGGGTGCAGGTGTCGGTGCCGTCGTCCAGCGTCACCAGCAGCTGGCGACGCGGGCGCTGCGTGATCTCACTGTTCGTCACCGTGCCTTCAACCTGTGCCAGCTGCCCGTCGCGGGCCTCGCGCAGCGTGATGATGCGGGTTTCGTCCTCGTAGCGCAGTGGCAGGTGCAGCGCCAGGTCGATGTCGCGCACCAGCCCGAGCCGGTGCAGGGCTTTCTGGGGGGCGGACAGCGCGGGCGCGGCTGCTTTGCCTTCGGCTTGGGCGGGCATGGGCGCATTGTGCCCGGGCAGGCACGGTCACCAATGCCCTGGCGCGAGCGTGCCCCGTGGCCCTCGCCTAGCATCGCGCTTCACGTCAACCATCCACGCTCATGAACGCCGCACACTTCTACGAACCGTCGCAAGGCCACGGCCTGCCGCATGACCCGTTCAATGCCATCGTCGGGCCGCGCCCCATCGGCTGGATCTCCACCCGCGCGAACGATGGCGTGCTCAACCTGGCGCCCTACAGCTTCTTCAACGCTTTCAACTACGTGCCGCCCATCGTGGGCTTTTGCAGCATCGGGCACAAAGATTCGGTGCGCAATGTGGAAGCGACCGGCGAGTTCGTGTGGAACCTGGTGACCCGCCCGCTGGCCGAACAGATGAACCAGACCTGCGCTCACGTAGGTCCCGAGGTGGACGAATTTGCGCTGGCCGGGCTGACGCCAGTGGCTTCCCGTGTGGTGTCCGTCCCCAGGGTGCAAGAGAGCCCCGTGAGCTTCGAATGCCGGCTGTCGCAGATCGTGCGGCTGACCTCGGCAGCCGGCGCGCCCATCGACAGCTGGCTGGTGCTGGGTGAAGTGGTTGGGGTGCACATTGCACAGCACCTGCTGAAGAATGGTGTCTACGACACAGCGAACGCCGGGCACATCCTGCGCGGCGGCGGCCCGGCCGACTACTTCAGCATCGGCCCGGAACAGCTGTTCCACATGCACCGCCCTCGCTGAAGCCCAACCGCCCGCGCAGAACTGAGACAATCATGGCCTTTGTTTCTTCACTTGGAACGGGCCCGTCCGGCCCTCAAGCTGCATGCCTTCATCTGCCTCATCCGCGCGCACCTTCACGGTGGCCGACTTTGATTTCCACCTCCCCCCCGAGCTGATCGCCCAGCATCCCGCCCCCGAGCGCAGCGCGTCTCGCCTGCTCGACGGCACAGGCCCCGCGCCGGTGGACCGCATCTTTCGCGACCTGCCGGGCTTGCTCAAGTCCGGCGACCTGCTGGTGTTCAACGACACCCAGGTGGTCAAGGCCCGCCTGTTTGGCCAGAAGGCCAGCGGTGGCCAGCTGGAGATGCTGATCGAGCGCGTGCTGCTGCCCCTGGAGGCCAGCGACGGCACGGCCCACGAGGTGGTGGCCCACCTGCGGGTGAGCAAGAAGCCGCAGGTCGGCGGCCGGCTGCACATGGCCGGCGGCCTGGCGCGCGGCGGCTTTGACGCTGTTTTCATCGGCCGCTGGCCCGACGAACAAGGCCAGCTGTTCCGATTTCGCCTGCACGGCCCGGCGGGTGAAACGCCGTACGAGCTGATGGCGCGCCACGGCCACGTGCCGCTGCCGCCCTACATCACCCACACGGACGAAGCCGACGACGAGCGCCGATACCAGACCGTGTTTGCGCGCGTGCCGGGTGCGGTGGCGGCACCCACGGCCGCGCTGCATTTCGACGAGGCCGTGCTGGCCGCGCTCGAAGCACGCGGCGTGCAGCGCGCCAGTGTCACGCTGCACGTGGGCGCAGGCACGTTTGCACCCATGAAGGCTGGGCGCATTGAAGACCACGTGATGCACCACGAGCGCTACGCCATTCCGCCGGCCACGCTGCAGGCGATCGCCGACTGCCGCGCGCGCGGCGGCCGCGTGGTGGCGGTGGGCACCACCACCGTGCGCACGCTGGAGAGCTGGGCACGCTCGGGTGAGACCGAGGGCGACACCAACATCTTCATCACGCCCGGTTTCGAATTCCGGGTGGTCGATCTGATGATCACCAACTTCCACCTGCCCCAGTCCACGCTGATGATGCTGGTCAGTGCCTTCGCCGGTTTCGACCCCATCCGCGCGCTGTACGCCCACGCCATCGAACAACGCTACCGCTTCTTCAGCTATGGCGATGCCATGCTGCTAATCAGGAACCCCGATGCTGCAGTTTGAAGTCCTCAAGACCGACCCCAACAGCCACGCGCGCCGCGCCCAGCTCACGCTCAACCACGGCGTGGTGCAGACGCCCATCTTCATGCCGGTGGGCACCTACGGCACCGTCAAGGGCGTCATGCCGCAAAGCCTGCACGACATGGGCGCACAGATCATCCTGGGCAACACCTTCCATCTCTGGATGCGCCCGGGCCGCGAGGTGATGAACAGCTTCGGTGGATTGCACGGCTTCGAGCAGTGGCACAAGCCCATCCTCACCGATTCGGGTGGTTTCCAGGTGTGGAGTTTGGGCGCCATGCGCAAGATCACCGAAGAAGGCGTGACCTTCGCCAGTCCCGTCAACGGCGACAAACTCTTCATGTCGCCCGAGGTCAGCATGGACATCCAGACCGGGCTGAACAGCGACATCGTGATGCAGCTCGACGAGTGCACACCCTACGAGACCAACGGCCACCTCACCACCGAAGCGGAAGCGCGCAAGAGCATGGAGATGAGCCTGCGTTGGGCCAAGCGCTCGCAGGACGAATTCAAACGGCTGGAGAACCCCAACGCGCTGTTCGGCATCGTGCAGGGCGGCATGTTCGAGCACCTGCGTCAGGAGTCGCTGGACGCGCTGGTGGACATGGACTTCCCCGGCTATGCGGTTGGCGGCGTGAGCGTGGGTGAGCCGAAAGAGCAGATGCTGCAGATCATGGCGCACACGCCGCACCGCCTGCCGGCGCACAAGCCGCGCTACCTCATGGGCGTGGGCACGCCCGAAGACCTGGTGCAGGGCGTGGCCGACGGCGTGGACATGTTCGACTGCGTCATGCCCACGCGCAACGCGCGCAACGGAACGCTCTTCACCCGCTTTGGCGACCTGAAGATCCGCAACGCGCGCCACAAGACCGACCACCAGCCGCTGGACACCACCTGCACCTGCCACGCCTGCGCCGGCAAGAGCGGTATCAGTTGGGACCAGGGCGGGCGCGACGGCTTCAGCCGCGCCTACCTGCACCACCTGGACCGCTGTGGCGAAATGCTCGGCCCCATGCTGGCCACCATCCACAACCTGCATTACTACCTGAACCTCATGCGCGAGGTGCGCGAGGCGCTGGACGCCAGCGCGTTCGGGGCCTTTCAGGCGCAGTTCAAGGCGGACCGCGCGCGCGGGGTCTGACTGACGCGCGGGTGCCAGCAGATCGCGGTCGGCGCGACTAAGCTGCGGCCATGTCACAGCCCCACGTCCCCCGCCGCGTCCTGCCTGTCCTGGTGCTGGCCCAGTTCCTGGGCACCTCGCTGTGGTTCGCGGTCAATGCGGTCATGCCCGACCTGCAGCGCGAACTGGGCTGGCCCACCAGTGCGGTGGGCACGCTCACCTCGTCGCTGCAGTTCGGCTTCATCCTGGGCACGCTGGTGTTCGCGCTGCTGGCCATTGCCGACCGCTTTGCACCGCGACGCGTGTTCCTGGTGTGCGCGCTGGCTGGTGCGGCCTGTACCGTGGGTGCGTGGTGGATGGTGCGCGACTACACCGCCTTGCTGGCCTGGCGCTTTGCCACCGGCTTCTTCCTCGCGGGCATCTACCCGGTGGGCATGAAGATCGCCGCGCAGTGGTACACGCGCGGTCTTGGTGGTGCGCTGGGTTTGCTCATTGGCGCACTGGTGCTGGGCTCGGCCAGCGCGCACGCACTGCGCGCGCTCAGCGGCGCCCTGCCCTGGCCGACACTCATGCTCGGTGTGGCCGCGCTGGCCGCGGCCGGTGGCCTGCTGCTGTTCTTCGGCACCACCGACCCGCCCCACGCACAAGCCCGCGTGACGGTGCTGCAGTGGCGCGCGCTGGCCACGCTGTGGACCGATGCGCGCGTGCGCAGTTCGGTGCTGGGTTACTTCGGGCACATGTGGGAGCTCTACACCATGTGGGTCATGGTGCCGCTGGTGCTGGCCACGCGCCTGCAAGGCCCGGCGCTGTCATGGGCTGCGTTCTGCGTGCTGGGCGCGGGCGTGATCGGCTGCGCCGGCGGCGGCTGGGTGGCGCAGCGCTGGGGCAGCGCGCAGGTGGCGGGCACGCAGCTGGCCATCAGCGGCCTGTGTTGCCTGGCCGCATTCGTGATGATCGAAGCGAGCGACGCGCTGTTCTACGCCTGGCTGGTGCTCTGGGGCACCACCGTCTCGGGCGACTCCCCGCAGTTCTCCACCCTCACCGCCCGCAACGCGCCGCCGCAGGCGGTGGGCAGCGTGCTCACGCTCACCAACAGCATCGGCTTTGCAATCTCCATCGTGAGCATCCTGCTGTTTGTCTCGCTGGCCGAGACGGTCGCGCTGGGCACCCTGCTGCCCTGGCTGGCGATCGGGCCGGCGCTGGGCTTGTGGGCATTGCGGCTTTTGTGGCGCGAGGAGCGCGGTCAAGGCACCAAGCGCTGAACCGGCCCCGCCAGGCGCGCCCGCTCCAGCCAGTCGAAGACAGAATCCACCGTGATGGTTTCGATGCGGTCCGCAAACCGCTTCTCGTTGGGGTGGTCGTCGAACGCGATGTGGGCCGAACTCACGCGCGCACCGAGCCGGGTAAGCGCCCCCAGTTGCAACGTGGTGGGCTGGTAGCCCTTGAAGCGCAGCCAGGCCTGGGCCTGTTCGCGGGTGGCCACCCCGGGTTCGGCGGCTGAGGCGAGGGTCTCCAGTGCCCACTGGTTGGACTGCTGGTAACGCGTGGCCCAGGGGTAGCTCAGCATGTTGTAGGCCCGCGTGTGCAAAGCGGTGCTGCGCGCCGGATCGGTGAGCAGGGCGTGCAGCGGCGCCTGCAGCACGGGCGCAGGCACCATCCACGCGGCCTCGAAGCGCCAGAGGTCGTCCAGGAAAAACTCGCCCAGACCCTGACGGTACAGCGCACCTTCGGCCGTGCCGCAGGCGTTGAGCTTGTGCAGCACACGCCAAGGACCCTCGGCGGTTTTGTAGGCCCAGCCCAGGTGGGAATAGCGCAGTTGGTATTTGCTCAGGTCTTGCCCGGCGCGCGCCAGCACCACCACCCGTGCGCCGCTGCGCGCGTTCTCGGCATCCAGTGCTTGCGAGGTGCGCAGGGCGAGGTTCATGCCTTGCTCGATGCTGAGGGCGGTGAGCGGTTTGGCCTCGCACGACCGCCCGGCGTGGACGGCAGGCGCTCCCAGCAGTGCCCAGGCGGCGACAAGTCCCGCGAACCAACGCCACAAAAACGATTGCGTCATGGCAGTCTCCTCAGTACGTGATGCGTTCGTTGTGCAGCAGCGCACGGCCCAGCTCGTTCGGAACGAAGGCCAGCACTTCACCAGCGGCCGAGAGCAGCACGCCGGTGCCGATCGCGCTCACCACCACCGCCGTGCCCACGCCGACCGACACGGCCGAGGCCACACGGCCCGACACCTGCACGCTGGCGCGCGCGCCGTCCGACACCCGCTCCAGCACATAAACCGTGCCACTGGCCGTCACCTCCACCGCTTTCACCACCAGCGCGGCACCAGCCACCGAAAAGGCCACCGGTACCACGCTCACCGCCGCCGCACCGACCGATGCAGCGCCCACCACGGACGCCACGGGCAGGGCAGACAGGGCCACCGACGCTTCGCTCTGCGCGCGGGCCGGGCCGGCCGCCAGGGTCAAGGCCATCGCCACCGCTGCGCTCAGGGCGCGCCAGGAAAAGTGTGTCGTGTTCATGTTCATGCTCCTTAAAAAAGTGGATGGGTGTTCATTCGGCAGCGGCAGCGCGTTCGTTCAGCACATGCTGGCGGCCCGCCATCTCGCCGCGGACGTGGGCCTGGCTCACGTCGGCCTCGTGCCGGTCGCGCAGCGTCTTGGCCAGCGTGAAGGCCGAAGTCACCAGGTACAGCCAGCTCACGCCGAGGTAAGCGCGGTAGGTGTCGTTGATCTCCATGCGCAACAGGCCCCAGCCGGTCAGCCCCATGGCCACCGCGAAGCCGCCCCACACCACCAGGCGCCACATCGGCGTCTCGGGGACACCGGAGAGCGCGGCCTGGTGGCTGTCGCGCACGGCCTTGGACAACACGAACACGGTGGACAGACAGAACACATAACCCATCACCATGAAGGCCCGGTCCAGCGCCTGGCCTGGCAGGTACGCCAGACCCGTGGCACAGAGGAAGACCGCCACGCCGAACGAGGCCCAGACCTGAAATTGCCAGGCACGGGTGTCGCGCATCACGATGAGGGAGGATCGGTTCGAAGCCATGAAAAGACCTTTGCGGTTGTTGAAGGTGGCGCGATGGTGGTGCGACCGACGTCGCCGAGGCTCAATATTCTGTTCTGGTAGAGGTGGAAAAGCTGACCGGTATCGAATAGCGAGACTTCTTCAGGTCTGCGAAGCTGTGGCCATCTTTGGTCTACTCCACAGACAACTTTGCTGAACGCCCACGCTCTTACCCTGCATATGAAGAAACTCCTGCTTTGCATCACCCTCCTGCTGTTCACCACGGGCGCATCAGCGCAAGCGCTCTGGCAAGGCGTTCCCGTGGGCGCCACAGTGGCCGAGGTGCGGGCGCTGGTGCCTGAGGCACAGGCGTCCTCAACCGCCCCCGGATCCAGCGGCGACGGCGTGCAGCTGGAAATCCCGGCCCTGGAACTCGCCGGGGCGCAATTCAAGGTGTCGTTCGTGTTCAAGGCCGACCAGCTGCAGCGCATCACGCTGCTGGCCAACGCCGGTTCGGCCACGGAGGCCCGCGCTCTGGGCCAGCGCCTCACCACCTCGCTGCGCTCGCGCTACGGGCTGGAAATGAGCACCAAAAGCCGCGGCTCCACCTCGTCGCTCACCATCGACCGCCAGTGGAACTTCCGACGCACCGTGGTGCATCTGGAGGTGGTGGACGGGGCCTTCGTGCGGCTGGACTACAGCGGGCAGGCGCCCGTGCGCAACAGCCGGTTGTGAGGCATCGCGGCTGTCGCGGCCATGTAACCAGATTCACAGATAATTGAAACCAAATTACACCCGGGCATATTCAAGCCCGGCCTTCCACCGACAGGAGACACACCCAATGCCCATGCGCGCCACCAAAATCGTTGCCACCCTTGGCCCCGCTTCAAGCCACCCGGACATGCTCGAAGCCATGATCCGCGCCGGGGTGAACGTGGTGCGGCTGAACTTCTCGCACGGCACCGCGCAGGACCACATCGACCGCGCGACGCTGGTGCGCGAAGCGGCCCACCGCGCCGGGCGCGAGGTCGGCATCATGGCCGACCTGCAGGGCCCCAAGATCCGCGTGGGCAAGTTCGCCGAGGGCAAGGTGATGCTGGTGCCGGGCGAAAAATTCGTGCTCGACGCTTCCCGCACCGAGCCCGGCAACATCGAAGGTGTGGGCCTGGACTACAAGGAACTGCCTCGCGACGTGCGGGCCGGCGACACGCTCCTGCTCAACGACGGCCTGATCGTGCTGACCATCGACAGGGTGGTGGGCCCGGCGGTGCACACCACGGTGAAACTCGGCGGCGAGTTGTCGAACAACAAGGGCATCAACAAGCAGGGTGGGGGCCTCACCGCGCCGGCGCTGACCGCCAAGGACATGGACGACATCAAGACCGCCATGGGCCTGATGGCCGACTACGTGGCGGTGAGTTTTCCGAAGAACGCCACCGACATGGAACTGGCGCGCCAACTGTGCAATGTGGCTGGCGCAGCCACCGGCCACAAGCCCGCGTTGATCGCCAAGATCGAGCGTGCCGAGGCCATTCCCGAACTGGCCAACATCCTGAAAGTGTCCGACGGCATCATGGTCGCGCGCGGTGATCTGGCTGTGGAAGTGGGCAACGCGGCCGTGCCCGGCCTGCAGAAGCACATGATCAAAATGGCGCGCGAGATGGACAAGGTGGTGATCACCGCCACGCAGATGATGGAGTCGATGATCGTCAACCCGGTGCCCACGCGCGCCGAGGTGAGCGACGTGGCCAACGCGGTACTGGACGGCACCGACGCGGTGATGCTGAGTGCCGAAACGGCCGCTGGCAAATACCCGCTGGAAACCGTGATGGAAATGGCGAACATCTGCTCCGAAGCAGAGAAGGCCGAGTACAGCGAGCTCGGCGCCGACTTCAAGGGCAAGACCTTCAAGCGCATCGACCAGTCGATCGCCATGGGCGCGCTGTTCACCGCGCACCACCTGGGCGCCAAGGCCATCGTGGCGCTGACCGACTCGGGCTCGACCGCGTTGTGGATGAGCCGGCACAACGTGCGCATGCCGATCTACGCCATGACGCCCAACCTCTCGACCCAGCGCCGTATGACGCTCTACCGCAACGTGCGCCCGCTGCTGATGGACAACAGCGCCGACCGCGACTCCGCGCTGGCCGACGCCGAAGCCCACCTGAAGAAGCGCGGGATCGTGCAGACCGGCGACGTGTACGCCATCACCGTGGGCGAACCCATGGGCCAGGCCGGTGGCACCAACACGCTCAAGATCTGCCGGGCTGGATAGGGAGCACCCCCCTGCGCCACTGACGCGGCTTCCCCCCTCTCTGGCGCGCCTTCGGCGCTGGGAGGGGGGGGCGGGGGCCCCCGCCCGCGGGGGCCCCCCCCCCCGGGGACAGGGGGGTGGCGACACCCCACCCCCCCGCGCGTGAGAGAAAAAAAGAATAAAAACCCCGCACAAAAACCACAAAAAAAAAAACAA
>JBBQSX010000138.1:0-9703 GCA_038213545.1 Burkholderiales bacterium | reverse complement strand
GCTCTTCCTGGGCGGCACGGGCGGCGTGGATCTGGCCTTCACCTTCGTCGATTTCCTCGCGCTCTCCGCCGGCTTCTGCTTCGCGGCCAACAACGTGATCGCGCGCGCCGCGCAGCAGGTGCCGATGGTGAGCAAGACCTTCGCGGTGTTCGCCGGCTGCGGCGTCATCTCGCTCATTGCCACCAGCGCGCTGGGCCACAGCGTGCCCACGAACATGGGCCTCGGCGTGTGGCTCGCCGTGCTGGCCTACGGTTTTGTCTGGCTGCTGCTGGCCACGGCCACCTGGCAGTTTGGAGTGACGCACATCGAGAGCAGCAAGGCCGGCGTGATCCTGCTGGCCGAACTGGTGGTGGCGGTGATGAGCGCGCTGTGGTTCGGCGACGAATCCATGACCGGCCTGGAGTGGGCTGGCGGTGCGCTGATCACACTGGCCGCTTTCGCCGAGGCGCTCGACACATCGCCCACACCCAAACCCCAAGGAGCCTGAATGAACCCCACCGTGTGGATGAACGAACTCTCGTGGGTGGACTACCAGTCGCGCGTGCAGCGCGACCAGCCGCCTGTGCTGCTGCCCGTGGGCGCGCTCGAACAGCACGGCCCGCACCTGCCGCTGGGCACCGACGGCCTGCTGGCCAGCGCAGTGTCGGCCGACACCGCTGCGCTGGTGGGCGGGCTGGTGGCGCCCACGCTGTCGTATGGCTACAAGTCGCAGCCCAAGTGCGGTGGCGGCCAGCATTTCTGCGGCACCACCAGCGTGGACGCAGCCACGCTGGTGGGCCAGGTGCGCGACGCGGTGCGTGAGTTCGCGCGGCACGGTTTGACGAAGCTCGTGATCGTGAACGGCCACTACGAGAACCAGTGGTTCCTGATCGAGGGCATCGACCTTGGCCTGCGCGACGCGAGAGCCGCCGACCCCACCAACCAGCTGCAGGTGATGCGCCTGGAGTACTGGGATTTCATGACACCCGAGACCCTGGGCGATGTGTTCCCCGACGGTTTCCCCGGCTTCGCGCTGGAGCACGCAGCCGTGCTGGAGACCTCGATGATGCTGCACCACCACCCGCATCTGGTGCGCATGGACCTGCTGCCCGACGATGGCCCGGCCGACTTCCCGCCCTACGACATGTACCCGCCGCGCACCGACTGGGTGCCCGCTTCGGGGGTGCTCTCGTCGGCGAAGGGTTCGGACGCCGCCAAGGGCCGGCTGCTCGCCAATGAGGTGGCCCGCCGCATGGCCGAGGCCATCACCACCGGCTTCACCCGCCCCGCCGGCGTCTGAGCATGGCCACCGCGCCCGACCCCACCCGCACCGCATTGGTCGTGATCGACCTGCAGCGCGACTTCTGCAGCCCTGGCGGGTATGCCGACAGAGCCGGCATCGACATCGGCCCCATGCAGGCGGTGGTGGTCAACGCGGTGCGTCTGCTGCAGGCAGCGCGCGCTGCCGGCCTGCTGGTGGTGCACACGCGCGAAGGCCACTTGAGCGACCTGAGCGACTGCCCAGCTACCAAGCTGCAGCGCAGCGTTGAAGCGGGTGCGCCCATCGGCAGCCTGGGGCCGCTCGGGCGTTTGCTGGTGCGTGGCGAACAAGGCCACGATTTCGTGGACGCGGTGCGCCCCGTGAACGGTGAAGAGGTGATCGACAAACCCGGCTACGGCGCCTTCCACCGCACGCGGCTTGCGCAGCTGCTGGCTGCGCGCGACATCGAGCAGCTCATCGTCTGCGGTGTGACCACCGAGGTGTGTGTGCACTCCACGCTGCGCGAAGCGGTGGACCGCGGTTATTTCTGCACCACCGTGGGTGATGCCACCGCCGCAAGCAACCCCGCGCTGCAGGCGCCCGCGCTGGCCATGATCGGTGTGGAGGGCGGCATTTTCGGGCGCGTGCGCAGCACCGACGAGGTGGTGGCTTCGCTGCAGGGTGTGCACGCCGCCGTCCCCGATCGCGTGAACACCTGGGTGAACGCCTACACCGGAGCATGAACCCATGACACAAGCCCTGCGCATCTGGCCGCTGCTCACGGCCACCCACCGCTACGACAAGACCATCTCCACCTTCAACCGGGGCCACGGCCAGACCATCGAGGCGCCCATCCTGGCCTACCTGATCGAGACGAAGCACGGCCGAATTCTCTACGACGTGGGCTGCGACCACGCCAAGATCCACACGCCCGCGCTGCGGGACCGCCACTACAACCCCGCCACCTTCGAGATGGGCGCGCCCGACATGCGCGAGGAGCACCGCATTCCCCACCACCTGACCCGCCTGGGGCTGAGTGCGAAGGATGTGGATGTGATCTTCATCGGCCACCTGCACTTTGACCACGCGGGTGGGCTGAAGGAGTTGAAGCGCTGCGGCTGCGGCGCCGAGATCCACCTGCAGCGCGACGAGTGGAACGCCGCCTGCAGCGGCCTGGACGGCGCGGTGTTCGAGGACGACCTGCTCGACGACGAGGGCCGGGCCTTCCAGTTCTGCCTGAAGCACGGCGAATACAGCGTGCTGCCCGGCGTGCAGGCCGTGGCCACGCCCGGCCACACCGCTGGCCACATGTCCATGCTGATCGAGCTGCCCCAAGGTGCGCCGGTGCTGCTGGCCGGCGACGCGGCGGATCTGCAGGAAAACATCGACGACGAGGTGGCCCCCGGCACGCTGTGGCAGGGCCGTGAGCAGCAAGCCGTGGAGAGCATCCGCAAGCTCAAGGCACTGGCGCGCGAGACCGGCGCACAGCTCTGGCCCAACCACGACATGGCCTTCTACCGGGGCCTGCCCTCCTCCACCCGTTTGGACCAAACCCCTTTCCGTTCGGGCTGAGCTCATATCCGTTCGGGCTGAGCCTGTCGAAGCCCCCGCCCACACCCATGCCCACCACATCCGCACTCCCGATCCCGGCCCGTTACCACGGCGTGTGGCAACGCACCCTGCTGAAGACCCCTGGCGAACGCGACACCACCACCTGGGTGCGCTGGCTGCAAACCGGCCTGTGGCACGGTGACCTTCGCGTGCCACCCGGGGCCGATCGCCGCACACCAGCCGGGCGCGCCGAACAGCAAGGCTTCGGCGGCACCACGCTCATCACGCAGCCCGATACATCACAACCCGAGGTCTGCACTTGGCAGCGCGAGATCGACATGCAGCCGTCGCGCAGCACGCCCGACGCCGGGCACATGGTGTTCGACTCACCCGACCGCGTGTTTGAAACCGGCATCCACGGCCAGTACTTCGAGGTGTGGGAGCGCCTGCCCGGCTCGCTGGGCACACGCATTGCGCTCGCCGCGCTGGACGAGCGTGGCGCCCCCACCGCAGAGCGCCTGCTGGTGGCCGGGCGCTACCTCATGCACCTGCGCCCGCGCAGCACCGCCTGGCCTGCCGGCACCGCGCCCGACGACTCGCTGGCCGAGGTGGTGGCGCGCCACCCTCAGCAGGCCGAGGACCTGCTCGAATTTGAAATCAGCTTCGGCACGCTGGAACACGGCGTGTGGACCATCGAGCGCGCCACGCTGCCGGCGCTGGAACGCAGCGTTCAGAGCTTGGGCATGCAGCGCGGGCACGACGACATTGCCGTGGTGCACAGCACCCGGCTGCCGCAGCGCTGGCAGGTGCTGGAGTGGCATGCAGAGAACGCACCGGACTGAAGCGCTCGCGCTGCACCGCTGAAGTGCAGGCGAATTCCCATGCACCGGGCTTGCGGCCGGTGGCGCCGCCGTGTCTTGCACCAGCCGTTTTCACGGCGTTTTTCAGGCGGTTCGTCGGGCACGCTCCTTGCGGTTTGCAGACAGCGTTCTTCACCTGTCCTCCCACCCCCTTCAGGAAATCCACCATGCCCAAGAACCTTGCTCCTTCCACCCGCCGCGGCGTGCTCGCCGCCATGCTGCTGGCCCCGGCCCTCTGGGGTGCCGCGGGCACTGCACACGCCGCCAACCTCGATGAGATCAAGAAGCGCGGCTACATGACCGTGGTCACCGAAGACGACTTCCGTCCGTTCGAGTTCGTGAAAGACGGCAAGCCCACCGGCTTCAACAACGAGATGGTCGATGCGCTGCGCAAATACGCACCGTTCGAAATCCGCCAGGAAATCCTGCCCTGGCCCGGCATCCTCGCGGGTGTCGCAACCGGCAAGTACGACATCGCCATCACCGCCGTGCTCATGACCAAGGAGCGCACGCTCTCGCTGGACTTCACCAGCCCCATCGCCGACGCCACGCACTACTACGTCAAGCGCAAGGACGACACCAGCATCAAAAGCATCAAGGACCTCAACGGCAAGACCGTGGGCGTGCAGACCGGCAGCGCATTTTTGAGCCGCTTGCCCGAGCTGCAGGCCATGCTGGCCAAAGAGGGCGGCAAGCTCGGCAAGATCGTGGAGTATTCGTCGTACCCCGAGGCCTACCAGGACCTGGCGCTCAAGCGCACGGACTTCGTGGTCAACACCGTCATCAACCTCAAGGCGTTGGTGGCCGAGAGACCCGCCATTTTTGAACTTGGTCAGGCGGTCTCGGGCAATTCGTACCCGGCTTGGGCGGTGAAGAAGGGCAACACCGACCTGCAGAAGTTCATGAACGACTTCATCGCCGCGCAGAAGGCCAACGGCACCATGCCCGCGCTGCAGAAGAAGTGGTTCGGCGAAGCGTTCACGCTGCCGGTCAGCTACACGCCCGAGCAGTGACACCGTTCAGCGCATGAGCCATGCCGATGTCCTGTCGATCTTCAGCGGCGCGCTGACCACGCTGCTGCTGTCCATCGCCGGCATCGCGCTGGGCCTGCCGCTGGGTCTGGGCCTGGCGTTGGCGCGCTGGGCCCAGGTGCCGTTGCTCAACCAGGTGGTGGCGGTGTACGTGAGCCTGCTGCGCGCTACGCCGCTCATCACGCTGGTGCTGCTGATCTTCTTTGCCCTGCCCACGGCGGGCGTGTCGGTGGGCCCGGTGACTGCCGGGCTGATCGCGCTGGTGCTCAACACCGCCGCGTTCAACTGCGAGGTCTGGCGCGCCGCACTGCTCGATCTGCCCAAAGACCAGATCGAGGCCGCGCAATCGGTGGGCATGGGCCAGACGCTGCGCTTTCGCCGCATCGTGCTGCCGCAGGTGTGGCGCACCGCGCTGCCGGGTCTCATCAACGAGATGTCGCAGCTGGTCAAGCTCACCCCCGTGCTCGCGGTGGTGGGCGTGGTCGACATCACGCGCGCGGCCGTGCGCATCGGCGCACAGACCTACGAACCCTTGCCCCCCTTTCTGGTCGCGCTGGCCATCTACATCCCCATCGTCTATGCGCTGGTGAGCGTGCAGCGCTGGGTGGAGCGGCGCACGACGCTGCTCGAGGCCGCCGCATGATGCGCGACTTCGCCACCGTGTGGTCGGAGCGCGGGCTGCTGCTCTCGGGTCTGGGTAACACCGTGCTGCTCTCGGTGCTCGCGGGCGTGGCGGCGCTGGCGCTGGGCGCGCTGCTCTCCACGCTGCTCATGTCGCCGCGCAAGGCGCTGAGTCTGCCGGCCAAGTGGCTGGTGGATCTGGCGCGCTGCACACCCTTTTTGCTGTTCGCCTACATCGTCTACTACGGCCTTCCTTCGTTGGGCCTGCAGTTCGACGCCTGGAGCGCAGGCCTCTTTGCGCTCACCGCGTACCACGCGGCTTACATGGCCGAAATCTTGCGCGCGGCCTGGGCAGCGCAGCCGCGCGCCCCCATTGAAGCCGGGGTCGCGTTTGGCTACAGCGGCCTGGGTCTGTTCCGGCGCATCGTGCTGCCGCCGCTGGCGCTCTCGAGCGCACCGGTGCTGGGCAACCAACTGATCCAGATCATCAAGGACAGCGCCTTCCTCACCATCATCACGCTGCCCGAACTCACCCACGCTGTGAGCTCCATCCAGTCGCGCCACTTCATTCCGTTCGCCGCCTTCCTCACCGCCGTGCTGCTGTACTGGGCGCTGTGCCTGGTGGTGGAGGCCGGCGTGGCCACGGTCGGCCGCATGGCCGAGGCGCGGCGCTGAAACCTGTTCAAAAGCCCATCACCATGCCCACGCTCATTCCCCTCCTCAGTGTCCAGTCGCTGCGCAAGAGCTACGGCAATTTGCGCGTGCTCGACGACATCTCGTTCACCGTGGCACCGGGCGAAACCGTGTGCCTGCTCGGGCCGTCCGGTTCGGGCAAGTCCACCCTGCTGCGCTGCATCAACTGGCTGGAGCGCCCCGACAGCGGGCGCATCCTCATCGACAGCCAGCCCATCGGCATCACCAGCGGCGGTGTGGTCATGAACGACCAGCAACTCGCGCAGGTGCGCACCCGCATCGGCATGGTGTTCCAGCAGTTCGCGCTGTGGCCTCACCTCACGGTGCTGCAAAACGTGATGGAAGCGCCGGTGCATGTGCAGCACCGACCAAAAGACGCCGTGCGCGCCGAGGCCGAAGCGCTGCTCAAACGCGTGGGCCTGTTCGACAAACGCGACGTGTTCCCGGCCCGCCTCTCGGGTGGGCAGAAACAGCGCGTGGGCATTGCCCGCGCACTGGCCATGAAACCCGCGCTCATGCTGTTCGACGAACCCACCAGCGCGCTTGACCCCGAGCTGGTGGGCGAGGTGCTGGCGGTGATGCGCGACCTGGCCGCGGAGGGCATGACCATGCTGGTGGTCACACACGAAATGGCCTTCGCCCGCGAAGCCGCCCAGCGCGTGGTCTTCATGGACCACGGCGTGGTGGTGGAGACCGGCACACCCGAGGCGTTCTTTGAAGCGCCGAGCACCGAGCGGGGACGGCAGTTTTTGCAGCGCTTCTCGGAAGGACGCACCGTGGCGGCGGGCTGAGGCTGGAATATCGACTTCGAGCGGGGTGTTGGCACGCCTGCAATCTCAGGCGAGCGTCATGCCGGTGATGACGCTGCACAGGGCCTGGGCCCTGCGTTTTCTGTTTGGGCGGGTGGCGATTGCGCAGATGCCATCAACGCTTTCTGACGCGCGCACTCTTTCGGGTGCTGACGAAGAAGCCATCGGGTTTGGTCCTGACCCAAGCCACGAAGGCGTTGAGGTCTGGGTGAGCGAGCAAGGCCTCCACGGTGGCGTACTGGCGAGCCAACTCAGTTTCCGTCAACACCGCGTGGATCTGGCGATGGCAGATGCGGTGCAGGCAGGTCGTGACGCGCCCACCCTTGCTTTTGGGGACCAGATGGTGAGCATCTCGCTGGGCGGGCGGAATCGCACGACCGCACAATGGGCAGACCACGACGACCTGTGTCGGTTGGTTCGGCACGTGCTGTGCTCAGACAGTGGTATTGGCCGCGCCTGAAGACGGTTCGCTCTCGGGGATGTCGCTGTTGTCCAGCCGCAACCGCTGCGTGAGACTGTTGCGGATGAACTGTTTCTCGTAGTGGCGGTTGCGCCGGTTCTTCTTGGCGGACGCCCGCTGTCCCGAGCGTTTGTCCACCACGATTTCGTCGATATGACTCAGATCGCTGAGGTCTTCGATGGCCTTGGGTGAATTGCGTTGTGGCATGGTGAACAAAGATCAACAGGTCGCAGGGATGCATTGGCACCTGAGGCAGAGCCAGCTCCTCGGCGGTGGCCACGCGCTTCAGCCAGGGGCTGGCCGTCACTTCGCTGAACAGCGCAGAGTCGGTGGCTCAAGGCCTCGGGCTTGAGTCCTGTAGCTTAGTCGGCAGGACTTCGTTTCCAGCGGTAGCCGCGTGATCAACTGGGTCTTGATCCCGGTGCATTGGCACCCGACCCAGTGATCTCCCTTCAGCGACTGGTGGCGTGGCGTTCATCGTGGGTGGACACTAGAAGCGGTTCTCCACCGACACGGCTCAAGTCGGCGCCGAGAGGAGCATGGCGATGAGTGTGGCGAAGCTGCGCATTTGTGACCAGTGGCCTGCTGCGAATGCAGCTTTGAACAGACGCAGTTCGCGTGCGAGACCGTGAATTGCCAACCCATTGGCTGGCCGAGAAATCGGTGCCCATGAACAGCTCGGCGCGTGATACCCACGGTCGCCTTATGGCCCGGTCCGGCCTGAGCTGGCATGACGGCCATCGGTCAGCAGCAGCCTCCCAGCTTGCACGGCTGTTGGTCTGCTTCCGACCTACTGCTCGCGCCCCAAGTTGGGTCCTTTCGGGTGTCCCCCGACCTAAGACAGTCCACCAACCAGCGCCTTGATAACGTCCTCACTCAGCGCTTTCGTGCCAGCCACGTAGGCGGCGGGATCTGCTTTGAGCGTGTAGTTCGTCGTGTTGCTGCTGCGGCCGCTGCCGCCGAGCATGGACAGCACATTGCCCAGCGCCTGCACGCCCTGCACCACGCCAGACGTGGTGTCGGCGAGTGTTCCAACACCCCCCTGGATGCCGATTTCATTCTCCAGCGCAACTTCGCCAGCGGACCCACCACCCGCCGGGTACACAGCCATGCGCGTCACCAAAGGATGGGAAGACAGACCGGTTTCAGTGGCCAGCGTCCCAGTCTGTGTCTGGCCGCCTCGGCCAAAAGCGTCGGGCACACGCCAATCGGAACCAAAGCTGGCTTCGATACGCACAGGGCTCACACCGAGAAACAGACCCAATATAGACACTCCTGCCTCGGCCGCGTGCTGTTTGAACAGCGCATCAACCTCGATGGCGGTGGTCACATTGCCCATCATCGCCAGCCCCGTGAATCCGCCGCCCGCTGGCGTCCAGTTCGGCATTGGTACAAAGCCGCCAAACACGCTGGCGCCCACCAGTGCCGCTTTGCTGCTTTGCCTGTTGCCTTCGGCGAAGCTGAACTCCGCGCCATTGGCTTTCATCAGGTTTTTCGACCTCAGCTTCTCTATGAGCGGGGCGTTGTCCAGCACTTCAAACCCCTGTGCGGTCAAGCCGGCGACTGTCGCCAGTTAGGCCGCGTCAGCGGCTGCCTGGTAGTCGGCCTCGGTCAGACCGACCATCGTCGTCTGGACCGAGTTCGACGACGCTGAGCCGAGACTGCGAAACCCACCGCCGACCGAAATCTGTCGCCTGCGATCGGTCAGGCATGCCAACGCAACGTTGCCAAGCATGACCCGTTTTCCGCCTGCAAGCCCCGAAAATTTTTGACGAAACCCATTTTGTGCTGCGGCGAAGCCTTGAAGGACGAGCCCCGTCAGGCCAGCGGCCGTGGCGGCCAGGGTGGAAGCAATGAGACTGCGACGTTCGATCGAGAACTGACTGGACATACGTGACTCCTTTGAGGTGCAGCCGGTCTTCTCCAGCTCAGTTACAAAATGATAAATATTAATTGCAAAGCAAACTTGTGCGGCAATACCTGTTCGTACGCACGGTTTGTTGGAGTGAGCCGCTTCTCGACAACAAGACCTCCTTGGTCCTGTGATGACTTTGCCGAGTGGCACCGACAGCTATGCGCAACCTCGCGCGGACGGTGGAGGCGCATCGCGAGCCAGCTTGGACGCTCTGCTTGCCTTTGCACCATTGAGTGCTTCAACCGAAAAAATACAGCACTGAGCCACAGAGATGAGGGGTTGGCGAAGTGCGCTACGCCAGGACTCTCACCGGCGGCGGTCCGTTGTTGCTCATGGTCGGATGTTGTCTGTCGCAACTCCGAGCCGACAGGCAGCAATCGCTGGGCGGATTCAACCGGTCGATGCAACACACTGAGAACTGCATGAGCAGATGGAGTGTTGCAGATGAAGTACCGGACACGAAACTACTACAACGACAGCCAGAAGGCTTTGATGTGGGAGCGCTGGAGAGAAGGCTGGACG
Organism: Burkholderiales bacterium; assembly: GCA_038213545.1. GTDB lineage: Bacteria > Pseudomonadota > Gammaproteobacteria > Burkholderiales > Burkholderiaceae_C > Hydrogenophaga. The sequence goes on along the minus strand of JBBQSX010000138.1, from coordinate 1 downwards.
C